>CAZONM010000056.1:0-20080 GCA_964580865.1 uncultured Myxococcales bacterium
GCACGGCCGCCGTGGCGCGCACCTTGAAGCTGTCGGCGCCGTGGAGCGCGTCGGCGAGGCGGCCCAGCCCCTCGCTGGCGGCGGGGCCGTCGCCCCCCTGGGCCGTGGCCGCGGGGGCAGGGGCGAGAACGACCGCCAGGGCGGCCGCCATGGGCAGGAGCGCGGTGCGCGCCAGGCGAGGCATGCCGCGGAGTTACCATGGCGGCCGATCTCGCCTCAAATGCGCCCCCGAGTGCCTCGGGGGCGGCCGCCGCAACGGGGTCTGTTGACACCTCGGGGTGGTCCCACTACCCACCACCGCTCGACGGAGTTTTTAGGAATGACGAAGGTGACGGTGCGCGAGGGCGAGACGCCGGATCGCGCGATCAAGCGGTTCAAGCGCAAGGTGGAGCAAGCGGGCATCCTCAAGGAGGTCCGCAAGCGCGAGCACTACCTGAAGCCCTCGGTGAAGGCCAAGCTCAAGGCCCGCGCCGCAGAGGCCAGGGCGCGCAAGCGTGAGAAGCGCTTGGCGATGAGCCAGGGCGGCATGTAACGGCCGCGTGGCCTCCGCAAGCGCACGCTCTTCGACCGACGGCGCGCCGACGCCGTCGCGTCGGCCTCGACGGCCGCCGCCCGCGGCCGTCTTGCTTTTGCTGTGGGGACCGCTCTCCCTGGCGGCGCCGGCGTCGGCCGAGGAGCACGCCGATGCCGCCGCGCCGCCGGCGACGGCGCCCGAGGACGCCGCCGCTGCCGCGCCCGCTCCCCCCGATCTCGACGACGAGATCATCATCATCGACGAGGACGAGCCCGACCTACGGGCCCCCACGACCAACGTCACCGGCGCGCTCGGCCGCCTGTGGGAGACGTGGCACGTGGGCGTCGACTCCGACCTCTTGGGCAGCGTGCAGCTGGTGGACCCGGCCGACGGCCCCTGGCGCCTCCTGGGCAGCTTCTGGGTCGAGAGCTCGCTGCTGCCCGCGCCCAACCTGAGCGTGCACGCCAACGGCTTCGCGCGCCTGGCGCTCGACGCGACGCCCACGGGGCGCCTGGTGCCGAGCGCCGACTGGTACGAGGCCTACGCCAAGCTCAACCTCGAGCGCGCCGCCGTGAACGGCGGGCGCATCGTCATCCCGTGGGTGCGCACCCAGGCCGCCGCCATCGGCGACCGCGTGAGCCCGCCCGACTTGCGCCGCGGCCCGCCCTTCCCCGATCCCGTGCGCCAGAAGCAGCCGGCCTGGGGCGCGTGGGTGCGCACGTCGCTTGGGCCCGTGGGCCTCGAGGCCATCGCCCTGGCGCGCTACGAGCCGAGCGAGGGCAGCCTGGCCGCGTCGAACCAGGGCGGCGTGCGCATCGCGCGCTACCAGACCGCGCTGGTGCGCAGCCCGGCCGCCGCCGGCGGCCTCCTCGCCGACGACGACACCGCGGCGCTGCGCGGCGACTACGAGCTGGTGCGCTCGGGCGTGCTGGCGGCGCGCGCGTCGCGCCGCCTGGGCGACGTCGACCTCGGCGGCTCGGTGGTGTGGGGCTTCGACGAGACGCCGCGCCTGCACCTGCGCCCCGACGTGGCCCGCGCCCTAGTGGCCGAGGTGGCGCCGCTGTTGCCGGGCGGCGACGACCTACCGCTCGTGTGCAGCACCCCCGATCTCGCGTGCGTCGGCGGCAGCGGCACGCTCGACTACCAGCGGCAGACGTCGTTCTCGGTGGACGCGTCGTGGGGCCTCGGCATCGTCATCGTGCGCGCCGAGGCCCTCGTGGTGCCGAACATCGGCGGCCTCGGGGGCAAGCAAGCCCTCGTGGTCGACGGCGCCGGGCTGCGCAGCGAGCAGGTGGCGCTGTACGCGGCGGTGCTGGCGGCCGAGGGCGGCATCGGCGACTGGATCGACGGCAGCGTCGAGCTCGTCGACGTGGTGTGGGACGGCGTGCCCGCCGGGGCCCGCCTGTGGGGTGTCGAGCTGCTCGGCGACCTGGCGGCGCCGCGGCGCACGGTGCACCGCGTGGCTGGCGCCATGAGCGTCGGCGGCGGCCTGGCGGGCGATCGCGTGGTGTGGAAGCTGCGCGGCGAGGCGGGCGTGCTGCAGCCCGACGTGCTCGTCGCTGCCGACGTGCGCTACCGCTTGCCGGTCTTGGGCCTGTACCTCGGCGGCCGGACCGAGCTGTACACGGGGCTGACGGGCTCGCCCGGATGGATGCGTCAAGGCGCGAGCATGGTGGGCGTGTTCGTCGGCGAGGGGAGCTGAGCGGCGCTCTCGTCCCCGGTTGACCGGCGCCGGCTCCGTGCCAACAGGGCGGCCATGGCCCTCGCCGCCGTCGTCCAACGCTGTCGCGCGGCCGCCTCGTCGGCGGGCCCGGCGCCGGTGGTGGTCTTCGACCTCGACGGCACGCTGTTCGACAACGGGCCGCGCACCTGGCAGATCCTGGTGGACTTCGCCGAGGCGCGCGGCAACACGGCGCTGCGCGAGGGCCTCGACGCCCTGCCGCGCACGGGCCTGCCGTACCTGCTGCGCGACGTGCTGGCGCGCTGCGGCCAGACCGACGAGGCCCTGGCCGTCGACGCCTTTGCCTTCTGGAGGCAGCGCTTCTTCACCGACGAGTTCCAGCGCTTCGACGAGCCCGTCCACGGCGCCGTGCGCTTCGTGAGCGCGCTGTTCGATGCCGGCGCCACCATCGCGTACCTGAGCGGGCGCGACGCGCCCAACATGCTGGTGGGCTGCGCCGCGGCGCTGCGGCGCCATCGCTTCCCGGTGGGCATCCCGCGCACGGCCATCGTGCTCAAGCACGCGTTCGACGACACCGACCTCGACTTCAAGCGCCAGGCGGTGGCCTTCGTGGGCACGCTCGGCGCCGTGACCGCCACGTTCGACAACGAGCCCGCCATGTGCAACCTGTTCGCCGAGCACTGGCCGCAGGCGGCGCACTTCTTCGTCCACACGGCGCACGCGCCCAACCCGCCGCCCCTGCACGGAGCGGTCACCACCGTCCCCGACCTGCGGCACGAGTGAGACCATGCCCCTCTGGCTGCAGAAGCTCCTGCCGATCGCCGCGCTGCTCGTCGCCATCCTGGTGGTGCTGCGGCGCCTGCCGCGCGTGGAGATCGAGCACAGCGACGCGTTCCGCCGGCGCCGCGTGTTCAACTGGCTGCCGCTCGGCCTCGCGTACGCCTTCCTCTACTTCGGGCGCTACAACCTGTCGGCCATCGTCGATCTCCTCGAGAAAGACGGCATCCTCACCAAGGCGCAGTTCGGCGACATCGACGGCGTGGGCGCCGTGGTCTACGGCATCGCCTTCCTCCTGAACGGGCCCCTCACCGACCGGTTCGGCGGGCGCGCCACCATGATCGTCGCCACCGCCGGCAGCGCGGTGTGCAACGTCGCCATGGCCATCGCCATGTCGGCGGCCGTCGACAAGAGCATCGACAACCAGGCGCTGGTGTCGGCCCTCATGGTGGCCAACGGCGCCAACATGTACTTCCAGTCGTTCGGGGCGGTGTCGATCGTCAAGGTCAACGCGCCCTGGTTCCACGTGCGCGAGCGCGGCGTGCTGGGCGGCGTGTTCGGCATCCTCATCTCGCTCGGGCTGTACTTCGCCTACGACTGGTGCCTCATGCTGGCCAAGTCGTTCGGCTTCGTGTCGGCCTTCAGCGTCCCCGCCGTGGTGCTGGCCGTGTTTTGCGGCGTCACCATCGCGCTCATCCGCGACACGCCGTCGAAGGCGGGCTTCGCCGACTTCGACACCGGCGACGCCACCAGCGGGCAGACCGGGCCAACGCCGGTGCTGACCGTGCTCAAGCGCATGCTGTCGCAGCGGGTCATCCTCATCATCGTCGCCATCGAGTTCTGCTCGGGCTTTTTGCGCCAGGCGGTGATGAAATGGTACCGACCGTACGCGCGCGGCCTCGAGGAGACCGACGGCTTCGTCTATCAGAACTGGGGCATGCTCCTGTGCATCGCCGGCATCCTCGGCGGCGTGCTGGCGGGCTTCATCTCCGATCACGTGTTCCACTCGCGCCGCGGCCCGGTGGCGTCGGTGCTGTACGCGGGCATGACGCTCGGCTCCGTGGCGGCCGCGTTCGCCATCGGCGGTCCTGCGCTCGGGTGGACCGTGGTGTTCATGTCGCTGTGCGTGATCGGCGTGCACGGCATGTTGTCGGGCACGGCGTCGATGGACTTCGGCGGCACCAAGAACGCC
Organism: uncultured Myxococcales bacterium; assembly: GCA_964580865.1. Classification (GTDB taxonomy): domain Bacteria; phylum Myxococcota; class UBA727; order UBA727; family VGSZ01; genus JACOUT01. Next base: position 4,165 of record CAZONM010000056.1, read on the forward strand.
GGCATCGTTACCGGCATCATCGACGGCTTCGTGTACCTCGGCACCGCCACGCAGGCCTTTCTCTATGGCCGCATCTTGCCCAAGGGCGACGCCGCGAGGTCGGTGGAGAACTGGGAGGTGTGGCCGCAAGCGATGATCCCGCTCGCGCTCCTCGGCCTCATCCTCTGCGGCACGGTGTGGAACGCGAAGCCGAAGCCCGGCGGCGGCCACTGAGGGAGACGCGCAGGCGCTGCCCGAAGCGCGAGGTGCCCGTGCGGCCGTTTCGCCTGCGGCCGGCCTGAGCGGCTACGCCCCCCGCAAGCCCACGCGCAGCTCGTCGACGTGCGCGAACAGCCGCTCCACGTCCGCGACGGTGTTGTGCGCGTGCGGCGCCACGCGCACGCCGCCGCCGCGGGGCGCTACCGCCACGCCGCGCGCGCGCAGGCCCTCCACCAGGCGCGCGGGGTCGACGTCGGGCACGAACGTGACGATGGGGCTCTGCACGGGGCCGCCGCCGGGGCGCACGTCGAAGCCGCGCCGCAGGGCCTCTTCCACCACGAGCGCGCGCAGGCCCAGCGCCTCGGCGTGCACCACCTTGATGCCCACCTCGAGCAGCTGCTCTACCGACGCGGCCGCGCTGGCGGACGCCAGCACCAGCGGGTTGCCCGGCTCGAAGCGTCGGCGATCGCGGCGCGGCGCCTTGGCGGCGTCCACGGCGTCGTCGGGCGTGCCGAACGTGGTGGCGCTCACCGCCAGCGGCTCGAGCGCGTCGCGGAGCTCGGCGCGCGCGCACAAGAAGCCAAGGCCGAGCGGGCCGCACAGCCACTTGTGGGCACCGCCGCACACCACGTCGACGCCGGCGTCGTGTTGGCTGAACGGGATCACGCCCAGACCCTGGATGGCGTCGACGACGAGCCAGGCGCCCACGCGGTGCGCGGCGGCGGCCAGCGCCTCCAGGTCGGCGCTGGCGCCGGTGGAGAACTCGATGAAGCTCACGGCAACCACGCGCGTCCTCGGCCCAATGGCGGCGAGCAGGCCCGCGCTGTCGAGCGACCAGTCGCCGCGCGACGGCACCACCACCACGCGCGCGCCGGCGCGCTGCGCGGCGCGGTGCCATGGGTAGGCGTTCGACGGGTACTCCTGATCCGGCAGCACGATCTCGTCGCCGGGCGAAAGGCGCATGCCGAAGGCCACCTGCGAGATGGCCGCCGAGCACGACGAGAAGAACGCGACGTCGTCGCTGGGCGCGCCCACCAGGCCGGCGATGGTGGCGCGCGCGCGATCGTGGAGCGCGAACAGCTCGAGCACGCCGTGCGAGCCGCGCTGCATCAGCTCGAGCGCGGCCCGCGCCGCCGCCGCGCCGCGCGGCAACAGCGGCGCCACGCCGGCGTTGTTGAGGTGCACGCGCGCGACGTCGCCGACGTCGGCACGCAGGGCGGCCAACGCGTCGCTCGGCGCCGTCACGTCACAGCCCGATCTGCACGGTCATCTCGGCATCGACCTGTACGTCGGTGGCGAACTGCGGCGGCGCGTCGGGGACCACGTCGGCCGTCATCTCGAGCGTGTTCGAGCTCTTGAAGGTCTCGGCCAGCTCGGCGCCCGTGAGCGGCACGTCGTACTCGACCGGGTCCGTGTCGAAGGCGCCGGCCGCGCTCTCGGCCACCACGATGGGATCGGCCGCGCCGTCGCCCAAGGCGACCGCGAGCGAACGCAGGAAGCCGAGGTCGCGCACCTGCACGGGGCCCTCATTCGGCTCGAGCACGGTGAGCGACAGCGCCGTCAGCTTGAGGCTCTTGACCGCGCCCTTGTCGTAGCCGCTCGTGTCGAAGGACTGCTGCACCGCCTGCGCCAGCGCCTCCCCCACCACGTCGGCGGGGAAGGCCATCTCGGGCGCCAGCGGGTTGCCGCCCAACACGCCCGCGCCGGGGACCGTGAAGGTCTCCGACGAGGGGATGGTGGTCTCGATGGGCGGGCAGCCCGCCGTCAACGCGGCGCCGAGCAGGAGCGGGAGGATCGCGAGCACGCGCATGGCTTCACCCACGGCGGCGTAGCCGCCTGCCACCGAGCGTACCAGCGAGCAGCGCCAGCGCCAGCGCGCCCGCGAGCGGCGAGGTGCGACCCGTCGTGTGGTCACACGCGCAGCCGTCGTCGGCGGGCAAGAGGCGCGGGTAGGGCTTGAGCGGCCCGCCGTAGTTGCCCGTGTTCAGGTCGTCGTGGTGGAAGCCCTCCCACTGGATGGCGGGCAGCTTCTGATCCGGCGGCCCGCCCACGTGGCCCTCGGTGCGCCAGGCCCACAGCCAACCCTCGCGCGTGTTGGCCACCACGTCGATGCGCTCGTCGCCGTCGAGGTCGCCGACCGTGGGCGTGGCGATGTGCCACTGCTGCGTCCACTTGGGGAAGCCCGCCGCCTCCTGCCCGTCGGCGTTGGGCGCGTACACGAAGTAGCCGCCGTCGCCCATGATGACGTTCCAGCTCCCGGTACCCTCGAGGTCGGCCACCGCGTAGTTCATGAAGAACTGGTAGTCCCACACGCGGTGCGGGAAGCCGTCGAGGAACGCGAGGTTGTCGCTGTCCCACGCGCTCACCGAGTGGTCGAACGAGTTGCGCTTGCCGCCTTGCGACGCCACGGCGATGAGGCCGCTGCCGGCGGTGCCGTTGATGATGTCGAGGAAGCCGTCGCCGTTGACGTCGGCGACGGAGGGGTTGTTGATCACCGGCAGGGAGAAGGTCTCGTCGGTGGTGGCGTTGGGGCCGTAGTACTCCGACGTGGAGTTCATCACGTGCCGCATGCTGTCGTACGAGCCGTCCTCCTGCAGCACCACCATGTTGCCGCCCATGCCCGCGTTCACCACCTCGTCACGGCCGTCGCCGTCGAAGTCGGCGCACGCCGGCGAATTCGGGTTGCCACGGCCGATGAAGGGCAGGATCTCGTCGGGGATGAAGCCCGTGACGGTGGTGGGCCAGCCCGGCGGGAACGGGCCGCTCGGATCGGCCGTGCCCTCGGGGCTGATGGCGTACAGGAACACGTTGGCCTGGTTCTCCAGCCGCTCGGTGGTGCCGAGCACCACGAAGTTGCGTCCGTCGCCGAACAGGTCACAGATGGCGGGCGAGGCGACGATGCGGTCCTCGTAGCGGTTGATCTCGCCGTCGTCCTCGTACTCTGGCTGCGTGGGGTGCTCCACCGGCACCGGCCAGCCGTTCACCAGCGTGCCGTCGTGGTGCCAGGCGTAGGCGTGCGCGTCCATGCCGCCGATGACGATCTCGAGCGAGCCGTCGCCGTCGAGGTCGGCCAGCGCCGGCGAGCTGAAGAAACCGCTCTCGCCGTGCTGCTGGCTCGTGCGGCAGCCGATGAGCTCCTCACCGCCGGTGCCGATGCAGCGGCGCGCACCGTCGGTGCCGTCGGCGAGGATCGTGCGATCCATCTCCACCGGAAAGCCCGGCAGCGGCTGGCCGTCGCAGTCGATGACGTAGATGAAGCCGTCGAGCGTGGCGGCCACGATGTCTCGGCACGCGTCACCGTCGAGGTCGGCCACGGCGATGGTGGCGAGCAGCGACTGGCGCACCTGATCGGGGTCGATGCCGCCCTCGGTGCCTGCGCGGAACGGGCGCGCGTTCCGGTGGCACTTGCGCGGGTCGCTGCTCATACCGCACACCTCGGCGGAGAGCGCCGGGTACGCGCCGAGCGACGCAGGGAAGCCCGGCAGCTCGCTCCCGTCCGCCGCGATGGCGTGCACCAGGCCGTCGGCGGTGGCGACGACGATCTCCTCGCGCCCGTCACCATCGAGGTCGGTGAGGCGCGGCGACGACTCGCCCGACGCGCCGAGCCACAGCGGGAAGCCCGGCAACACGGTCGGGTCGGTGCGCACGCCGAAGGTCTTGCGGAACACGCCGCGCACGTCGTCGCCCGCGGGGTTCTCGCCGATGACCTCGAGGAGCAGGGTGGCGGTGAACTGTTCGGGGTCGCTGCCCGCCGGATCCGAGGAGCGCACCACCAGGCTGCCGATGGGGCCCTCGGGCGCCAGGCTCACGGTGCCGAGCAGTCCTTGGGCCACGGCGCCGGTGCCCGACGCCACCTCGGTGAAGCTCTTGCCCACCACGCCCTCGGCCACGGAGAGCGTCCAGCGCAGGTTGGCCAGGCGCGGCGACGACACGGTGCCCACGACGTCGAAGCTCGACACGCGCGCGGGATCGAAGACCTCGAACCAGCGCGGCTGGGCCAGGTCGGCCTCGGGCGGGATCCGGCGATCGCGCACCAGCTCGAGCGAGCGGCGCGCGTTGTTGCGTCCGTAGCCGAAGTGCAGATCCCAGCCCTCGTTCGATGGGAACTTCTGCGCCGCCAGCGCCTCGTCGTCCGTCTCGGCGCCGGGCACGTCGATGTCGTCGGCCGACGCCACCAGCACCTGGTACATCTCTTCGGCGGTCAGGTCAGCCGCGAAGTACGCCTCGTCGTCGGTGCCGGCGGCGCGATCGCGCTCCTGCAGGAAGTAGCTCTTGATGAGCGCCGCCTGACCCGAGGTCTTGCCCGTGGCCTCCGACGAGCAGCCCTCGCCGGGCGTCGACAGCGACAGGTGGCCGCCGAAGTTGGTGCAGTTGTTGAAGTTGAGGAAGGTGGTGGAGTCCTCCTCGTGGTCCTCGTCCATCTGGATGGCGTGCACGTAGATCGTGTGCTCGAGGCTGCCCGGGTAGTTGTGGTGGTAGCTGGTCTCGTCGGCGGCCGACGCGATGATGGGCACGTTGTTGCGGTAGGCCCAGTCGATGGCCCACTGCGAGTACGGCGTGTTGTTGATGGAGCCGAGCGCCTCCTGCACCAGGTCGGCGCCGGACTCGACCGCGAAGATGACGCCGTCGGCGAACTGGTTCACATCGAGGACGAAGCTGTCGCCCACGCGCACCGGCATGACCATGCAGCGCATGCAGATGCCCGGCGCGCCGTCGCCGTCGTGGGCCTCGGCGGTGGAGTCGTTGGCCTCGCCGGTGCCGTGGCCGAAGTTGGCGTCGTCCGACGCGTCGTTGTCGTTCCAGTAGAAGTCCCAGCCGGAGATGTCGTCGGTGTAGCCGTTGCCGTCGTCATCGACGCCATCGGTGCACGGGCCGCCGCCGTCGTCGCCCCAGATGAGGTCTTGCGGATCGCGCAGCCCGTTGCCGTTGACGTCGGTGAGCCAGCCCGCCTCGTCGTAGTCGCGGATGTTGAACACGCCGTCGTCGTTGACATCGAAGCCGTCGAACGGATCGGTGGCGCCGGTGTCCGCGCCGGGCGGCGGGCACGCGGCGAGCTCGCGCGCGTTCAGGTAGAACTTGTTGACGAGGCTGCGCTCGCTCCATCGGATGCCCGAGTCGAGCTCGGCGACCACCACGCGCGGATCGCCCGTGGACAAGAGCCACGCCTGGTCGGCGCTCTGCCCCGCCGCCAGGCCCGCTTGGCCGTCGCGCACGCAGTCGTCGCCGCTGGCGCCCGGGGCGCACGGCGTGGTCTCCCACGCGTCGACGTCACCGTAGTCATCGGGGATGAAGCCCCACAGCTCCCAAGCGCCGCCGAAGCCGTCGGCGGGCCAGTTGGCCGGATCGGCGGCGTAGGCGATGAGCTCGGCGCGCGTGGTGGGCGTGGCCAGGCTCGGCCACAGGTCGACGCGCACGTCGACGATCTCGAGGTTGGTGGCGCCGCCCGGGCCGCTGATGGTGACGTGGCCGCTCGGATCGTCGAGCAACGCCAGCGCGCCGCCGTCGAAGCGCAGGCGCACGGCGCCGGGGCCCGTGCCGCTCGCGGGGATGACCTCGAGCCACGGCACGTCGGCGGTGATGGTCCAAGCCTCGTCGGCGTCGGCGGTGACGGTGAGCGTGGTGGTCTTGGGCGTGGCGCCCCGCACCAGGCGCAGGTCGGGCAGCCGCTCGTGGGCGCGATCGAAGGCGTTCGGCGCCTGGGCCAGATGAACGGCGCCCCACGCGGGGGCGGCGACGACGACGGCGAGCGCAACGACGGAGAAACGCATGCGGACTCCCGGGAGTGCAGGGGCGCGGCGCGAGGCCGCAGGGAACGGCGCGGACGCTAGCGGCAGGCCGCCGCGAGGCAACCGGGTCTCCGTCGTTTGACCGATTGCGTCACGCGGGACCCACCGCCGCGTGCTATGCGCGCCCCATGCGTGTGCTGCCACCGGGCGTCGCCGCGCCCGCCGAGCTCGCCGGCGCCATCTGGGCCATGGGCAACTTCGACGGGCTCCACCGCGGCCATCAGGCGTTGTTCGCCGCCGCGCGCGCGCAGGCGTCGTCGTCGAGGGTGGCGGCGGGCGTGCTCACCTTCGAGCCGCACCCGGCCAAGGTGCTGAACCCGGCGCTGGCGCCACGGCTCATCCTGACCGCCGCCGAGAAGGAGCGCGGCATCGCCGCCGCGGGCCTCGATGCGATGGCGGTGGAGCGCTTCGACCCCGCGCTCGCCGCGCTGACGGCCGATGCGTTCTGCGCGCGCGTGCTGTCGGGTCGCCTGCGCGCCGGCGGCGTGGTGGTGGGGCAGGGCTTCCGCTTCGGCGTCCACGCCCGCGGCACCGTCGACGACCTGCGCCGCGCCCTGCCTGTCGTCGTCGAGGTGCCGCCGGTGACCGAGGGCGACCTGTTGTGCAGCTCGACCAAGATCCGCGAGCTGGTGCTCGAGGGGCGCGTCGACGCCGCGGCGCTCTTGCTCGGTCACCGCTACTGGGTCGAGGGCCCGGTGGTGCACGGCGATCACCGCGGGCGCACCATCGGCGTGCCCACGGCCAACGTGCAGGTCGAGCGCGAGCTGTTGCCGCGCCTGGGCGTGTACGCCACCTGGGCTGTCCTCGACGACGGCGCCGGCCACGCCGCGGTCACCAACGTGGGCCTGCGCCCCACCTTCGCGGCCGGCGACCCGAGCTCCTCGAGCCCACGCTTCGAGGCACACCTGCTCGATTTCGCCGGCGACCTCTATGGCCGCACGCTGCGCCTGGAGCTGGTCACCCACGTGCGCGACGAGCGCCGCTTCGCGTCGGTGGACGAGCTGCGCGCGCAGATCGCGCGCGACATCGAGGCGGCGCGGAAAGCGTTGGCGCGCGCGTAGCGGAATGGCACGTCGGGGACGCCTCGGGACGGCGCGTGGCGGCCGGTGTATCCGACCGGGACAGAGGCGCGCCGACGAGGTCCCGGCGGCATGGCGCCCTGTGCTGAGGTGGGACATGACCCGCACGCTCCGCCCCGGCGCCAGCCGCTTTTGTCTCATCTTGGCGCGGGTGGACGTGACGGGTGTCACTCCAGCTAAGGTCGGGCGCTGCGGTGGCCGGTCGCCCCCCCTTTGGTCTTAGGATGGCCGGCCAACGCTGGAAATCCGTAGGAGCTTCGCATGCCCGCGCGTCTCGGTGAGCTGCTCGTCCGCGAGAACCTGATCTCCCTGCAGCAGCTGCACCAGGCCCAGCAGGTACAGAAGCAAGAGGGCGGCAAGCTCGGCTACCACCTGACCAAGCTCGGCTTCATCGAGGAGAGCCAGCTCACCGAGTTTCTCTCGAAGCAGTACGGCGTCCCCGCGATCAACCTCTCCGAGTTCGAGATCGACGCTGACGTCATCCGGCTCATCCCCAAGGAGGTGGCCGAGAAGCATCAGGTGGTGCCGGTGAACCGCGCGGGTGCTTCGCTCATCGTGGCCATGAGCGATCCGTCGAACATCTTCGCCATCGACGACATCAAGTTCCTCACGGGCTACAACATCGAGGTCGTGGTGGCCGCCGAGGCCGCGATCCAGGCGGCCATCGCCAAGTACTACAACCCGCAGTCGAGCGGCGATCCGCTGGCCCAGTTCAACATCGACGACGCCCTCGAGGGCATCGAGGACGAAGACATCGACGTCGCCGAGCGAGAGCGCGAGGCCAACGTCGTCGACCTCGAGAAGGCGGCCGAAGACGCGCCCGTCGTCAAGCTGGTCAACCTCATCCTCGTCGACGCCATCAAGAAGGGCGCCTCCGACATCCACATCGAGCCGTATGAGAAGGAGATGCGGGTGCGCTACCGCATCGACGGCGTGTTGCACGAGGTGATGAAGCCGCCCCTCAAGCTCAAGAACGCCATCGCGTCGCGCTGCAAGATCATGGCCGAGCTCGACATCGCGGAGCGTCGCTTGCCGCAAGACGGCCGCATCAAGCTGCGCATCGGCGGTGGCAAGGAGATGGACTACCGCGTATCGGTGTGCCCCACGCTCTTCGGCGAGAAGATCGTGATGCGCCTGCTCGACAAGTCGAACCTGCAGCTGGACATGACCAAGCTGGGCCTGTCGGACGAGCAGATCTCCATCTGGAAGGAGGGCATCGAGCGGCCCTTCGGCATGTGCATCGTCACCGGCCCCACGGGATCCGGCAAGACCACCACCCTCTACTCGTCGCTGTCGTCCCTCAACACGCCCGACATCAACATCTCCACAGCAGAAGACCCCGTCGAGTTCAACTTCGCCGGCATCAATCAGGTGCAGATGCACGAAGACATCGGGCTCAACTTCGCGGCCGCGCTGCGCTCATTCCTGCGCCAAGACCCCGACACCATCATGGTGGGCGAGATCCGCGACTTCGAGACCGCCGAGATCGCGGTCAAGGCCGCGCTCACGGGTCACATGGTGCTCTCCACGCTGCACACCAACGACGCGCCCGCCACCATCACGCGCATGCTGAACATGGGCATCGAGCCGTTCCTCGTTACGGCGTCGGTCAACGTCATCATCGCGCAGCGGCTTGGCCGCCGCATCTGCAAGAACTGCAAGCAGCCGGTGCAGATCCCGAAGGACGCCCTCCTCACGGCGCAGGTGCCCGAGAACATGATCGGCAAGTTCCAGCCCCAGAAGGGCGTGGGGTGCGAGGTGTGCAACGGCTCGGGGTGCAAGGGCCGCATCGCGTTCTACGAGGTCCTGAAGATGACCGATCCGCTGCGGGAGCTCATCTTGAACGGCGCCTCCACGGGCGAGATCAAGGCCGAGGCCATCAAGTACGGCTTCAAGACCCTGCGCATGAGCGCGGTCAAGCACTTCATGGACGGCACTGTGCCCATCGACGAGGTCACCGGGAACACGGCCGTCGACGAGCTCTGATGTGGCCGGAGCGCCTATCGCCAGACCTCCGCCGCGTCGTCGGCGGCGAACCCGCGTTCCCGGTCAGAGACCCTCCCGCTGGTCGGTGTGGCCGAGGGCCTCCCTTCTGTCGGCGTGGTGGAGCGACGCCCCCGGTCGGCATGAGCCGCCACCGCCCACGCTTTGACTTCACGTGACCAAACACGAGAGCTTCAACCCATGAGCCAGCCCGCACCGCCGGTCAACCTGCACCAACTCCTCAAGGCGATGATCGAGAAGGGGGCGAGCGATCTCCACATCACCACCGGCACGCCGCCCCAGCTGCGTATCGACGGAGATCTGGTGCCGCTCAAGGTGCCGCCGCTCACCCCCGTCGACACCAAGCAGCTCTGCTACTCCATCCTCACCGATGCGCAGAAGCACAAGTTCGAGGAGGAGAACGAGCTCGACCTGTCGTTCGGCGTCAAGAGCCTGGCGCGTTTCCGCGCCAACCTGTTCATGCAGCGCGGCGCCGTGGCGGCTGCCTTCCGCACCATCCCGTTCAAGATCCTGAGCTTCCAGGAGCTCGGCCTGCCGCCCGTGGTGGCCGAGATCGCCAACCGCCCACGCGGCCTGGTGCTGGTCACCGGCCCTACTGGCTCGGGCAAGTCGACGACGCTGGCGTCGATCATCGACAAGATCAACACCGAGGGCCGCTACCACATCCTCACCATCGAAGACCCCATCGAGTACCTGCACCCGCACAAGAGCTGCATCGTCAACCAGCGGGAGGTAGGCGCCGACACCGACAGCTTCAAGAAGGCGCTCAAGTACGTGCTGCGCCAAGACCCGGACGTGGTGCTGATCGGCGAGATGCGCGATCTCGAGACCATCGAGGCGGCGCTGGTGATCTCCGAGACCGGTCACTTGGCGTTCGGCACGCTGCACACCAACGGCGCGGTGCAGACCATCAACCGCATCATCGACGTGTTCCCGCCGTATCAGCAGCCGCAGATCCGGGCCAACCTGAGCTTCGTCCTCGAGGGCGTCATCTCGCAGCAGCTGATGCCGAAGATGGGCGGCGCCGGTCGCGTGGTCGCGCTCGAGATCATGATCCCGAACGTGGCCATCCGAAACCTCATCCGCGAGGACAAGGTCCACCAGATCTACTCGCAGATGCAGGTGGGTCAGAACCGCTACGGCATGCTCACGCTCAACCAAAGCCTGCTCGCGTTGGTGCAACGGCGCATGATCACGGTGGACGAGGCCATCGGGCGTTGCTCGGAGATCGACGAGTTCCGGCAGATGCTCATCCAGGCGGGCGTCCAGACCGGCGGTGGCCAGGGCGGCGGCGGCGGATCGGGTCCGAACCCGCGCTCGCGGCCGGGATGACCGCGCGGCGCCGCGCGGCGCGACGAGACAGGTGAAGCGCCGTATTTTCGGGTGGTTGCGGTCGGAATTAGGGTTGAATTCTCGTTCATTGATGGGCCTTGCTAGGCTCGGTTGGCACGCGGAGGGACGCGATGGCGGCTTTCATCTGGACGGCAAAGACCAAGACCGGCGAGATCCGAAACGGCGAGATGGAGGCTCCCTCCGCCGACGTCGTCGAGCAGCGCCTGCGCGCGCAGCAGCTGACACCGCAGAAGGTGAAGAAGAAGCCCGCGGAGCTTCACCTCAAGCTCCCCGGCTCCTCGGGCGTCACCACGCGCGACCTGATGCTGTTCACGCGCCAGTTTTCGACCATGATCGACGCCGGCCTGCCACTCGTGCAGTGCCTCGACATCCTGCACACCCAGAACGAGAACATCTGGTTCAAGAAGGTGCTTGGCGCCGTCAAGGCTGACGTAGAGCAAGGCAAGACGTTCGCCGACGCGCTGTCGCGCCACCCCAAGGTGTTCGACCCGCTGTTCGTGAACCTCGTGGCCGCCGGTGAGACCGGCGGTATCCTCGACACCATTATGACCCGACTGGCGATGCAGACGGAGAAGGCCGTCAAGCTCGCCAAGCAGATTCGCGGCGCACTGTTCTACCCCACGGCGGTCATGACCGTCGCTATCGGCGCCGTGGCCGTGCTGCTCCTGTTCGTGATCCCCGTGTTCGAGAAGATGTTCGCCGACTTTGGCGGCACGCTGCCCGTGCCCACGCAGATCGTCATCGACATCTCCACCTGGTCCGTCGCTCACTGGTGGTTGTTCATCGTGGTACCGGTGGCATCGGTGGTCGGCTTCTCGTCGTTGCGGCGCAATCCCAAGGGACGACGCATGCTCGACAAGGTGATGCTGGGGCTCCCGATCTTCGGCCAGCTCCTGAAGAAGACCGCGGTGGCGAGATTCACCCGCACCATGGGCACGATGCTCAGCTCGGGTGTACCCATCCTCGACGCGCTCGACATCGTGGCGCGCGCGTCTGGCAACGTGGTGGTCGGCGAAGCGATCGGCTTCGCGCGCAAGCGCGTGGCGGAAGGCAAGACGCTCTCGGAGCCCCTGCAGGAGACGCGGATCTTTCCGGCCATGGTCTGCCAGATGGTTGCCATCGGCGAGAGCGCCGGCGCGCTCGATACCATGCTCAACAAGATCGCCGACTTCTACGAGGAAGAGGTCGACGCCGCGGTGGCTGGCCTGACGTCGCTGCTGGAGCCGATGATCATGGTGTTCCTCGCGGTCATCCTCGGCGGCTTCCTGATCGCGATGTACCTGCCGATCTTCACCATCGCCGGCAACATCCAGTAGGTGCGCACCGCGACCGCTCCCCCGCGTGGGGCGGGCCGCGAGACCACGGCCGTGCCCGAGACTCCCGCCGTGCTCGCGCGCGACGAGCGGCGGGCGCGCGCGCAGGTGACGGTTCGCCTCACGTGGCTGCTGCTGTTCCGGGCGGTCGTCACCACGGTGCTGCTCGCGACGGCGTTGGTGTTGCGCGCCACGTCGTCCGACTCGCTGTTCGGCGAAGCGGCCGTGCGCCTCTTCATCGTGGCGGCCTTGTCGTATGCCGCCATCCTGGCCGGCGCCTTGTGGCTCCGCCTGCTCGGCGACCGGCACGTGGTGGCGGTGGCGTACTCGCAGCTGTTGTTCGACGCCGTGGTGATGACTGCGCTCGTGGTCATCACCGGTGGCGTCGAGAGCGTGTTCGTGTTCGCCTTCTCGCTGACGGTGCTGAACGGCGCGGCCGTCTTGGGGCGGCGCGCGGCCCTGGCGCTGGCGGCGGTCGCCGCGGCCCTGTTCTCGCTGGTGGCCGTGCTCGAGGTCACCGGCGTGTTCCTGCCCATGACCGTGGAGCACGCACCCACGCTTGCCCAGATCCTCCCGTCGTTCTTGACCAACACCGCGTCGTTCGTGCTGGTGGCCATCTTGGGCGGCTACCTGACCGAGCAGCTGCAGCGAGCCAGTGAGCGCCTCGACGTCACGCGCGATCGCATGGCGCGGCTCGAGGAGCTGTACCTGGCGGTGCTCGAGAGCCTGCCCTCGGGAGTGCTGACCGTCGACGGCGCCGAGCGCGTCGTCTATGTCAACGAGGCCGGCGCCCACATCCTCGGGCGTTCACCGCGTGAGCTGATCGGCGATCAGCTCGAGCGCGCGGCGCCGGCGCTGGCCGCGAAGGGGACCGCGGAGAACGCCCGCTTCGAGCGCGCCGCCGGGGAGGGGGCGGACGCGCGCGTCATCGGTGGCACGGTGGCGCGGCTGGTGGGACTCGAGGGGGTCGCCGGCCACGTCATCGTGTACCAAGACCTCACCGAGCTGCGGCAGCTGCAGCAGAACGTGGCGCGCGCCGAGCGGTTGGCGGAGCTCGGGCGCTTCGCCGCCGGACTCGCGCACGAGATCCGAAACCCGCTCGCCGCCATGATCGGCTGCCTCCAGCTCTTGCGCGCTGACGCCAAGGCCGCCACTCCCGCGGCGCAGGCAGGCGGCGCCAACGCCGCCGAGGGTGAGCGCATGCTCGGCATCGTGCAGCGCGAGGCCGAGCGGCTCTCGAGCCTGGTCAGCGAATTCCTCACGTACGCGCGACCGGCGCCGCCGACGCTGGCGGCGGTTCCCATGCTCGCCCTCGTGCGCGAGACCGCCGACGCCCTGCGCGCCGGCCTCGACGCCGGGGTCACGCTCTCGGTCGAGGGCGACGAGGTCACGGCCACCTGCGATCCGGCGCAGCTCAAGCAGGTGGTGTGGAACCTGGTGGGCAACGCGGCCAACGCGGTCCAGAGCGTCGACCGGCCCGACCAGCGCGTGGTCCTCCTCGTGGGCAAGGAGGGCGACGACGCGGTGGTCACGGTGGACGACAACGGCCCCGGCGTTCCCGCCGACATCCGTGGCCGCGTCTTCGAGCCCTTCTTCACCACCCGCCCCGAGGGCACCGGGCTCGGGCTCGCCACCGTCCACCAGGTGCTCGCCCAGCAGGGTGGACGCATCACGGTCAGCGACAGCCCGCTTGGCGGCGCGCGCTTCACCGTGAGGCTGCCGCTCGCCGGGCTTGACGCGGGCGCGGCGTCCGGCCCACGGTAGGCCATGGCGCTGGTGCTGGTCGTCGACGACGAGACCTCGATCCGGGAGTTCCTCGAGATCTTCCTCAAGCGCGCGGGTCACGAGGTGCGCCTCGCCAAGGACGTCAGCGAGGCCATCCTGCGCTTCAAGGACGAACCCGCGCCCGACCTGGTGCTCACGGATCTTCGTCTGCCACGCGGTACGGGCCTCGATGTGCTGCAACACGTCATCAAGGCCAACACCGGCACGCAGGTGGTGATGATGACGGCCTTCGCCACCACCGAGACCGCGGTCGAGGCCATGCGCATGGGCGCGTACGACTACATCATCAAGCCGTTCAAGGTCGACGAGCTGTCGGTGGTCATCGAGCGCGCGCTCGAGCGACGGCAGCTGCGCAACGAGAACCGCGAGCTCAAGGCCACGCTCGACGCCCGGGCCGCGCACAGCCGGCTCCTCGGCACGTCGCCGACGATGAAGGAGGTGTTCGAGCTCATCCACAAGGTGGCGCCCACGCGCACCACGGTGTTGCTCACGGGCGAGAGCGGCACCGGCAAGGAGCTGGTGGCGCGCGCAATTCACGCGCGCGGCCCGCGCGTGGAGGCGCCGTTCGTGGCGGTCAACTGCGGCGCCATCCCCGAGTCGCTCATCGAGAGCGAGCTGTTCGGCCACACCAAGGGGGCCTTCACCGGGGCTCTCGCCGACAAGCCGGGCCTGTTCGAGCTCGCCGGGCAGGGGACCGTGTTCCTCGACGAGATCGGCGAGCTGCCGCTCGCCATGCAGGTGAAGCTGCTGCGCGTCCTGCAAGAGCGCAAGCTGCGGCGCGTGGGTGGCGCCGCCGACCTCGACGTCGAGTGTCGCGTCATCGCGGCCACCAACCGCGACCTGCCGGTGGAGATCCAGCAGGGGCGTTTTCGCGAGGATCTCTACTTCCGCCTCAACGTCATCCAGATCCACCTGCCGGCGCTACGTGAGCGGCGCCAGGACATCCCCATGCTGGTGGATGCGTTCATCGGCAAGTTCGCCGAGCAGCAAGGGTCCCCGGTGCGCGGCACCAGCCGTGACGTCATGCGCGCCCTGATGGCGTGGCATTGGCCCGGCAACGTGCGCGAGCTCGAGAACGTCATTGAGCGCGGGGTCACGCTGGCGCCCGGTGAGATCATCGACGTCGACGTCTTGCCGCCGTCGCTGCGGAGCGGACCGAGCGCGCCGGCGGCCGCGTCCCCGACCATCGTCGACGACGTGCCCGCCGATGGGCTCGATCTCGAGTCGGCGCTCGAGGCGTACGAGCGGCGCTTGCTCGAGCGCGCGTTGCACCGCACCGGCGGTCGCAAGAAGAGGGCCGCCGAGCTCTTGCGCGTGAGCTTTCGGAGCTTCCGCTACCGCTTGGCCAAGCTCGGGCTCAGCGGGGGCGACGACGACCCCTCGGACGAAGGCTGACCGACCCCGGCGCGTGGCGCGGCGCGCCGATGAGCTCGTCGTAGAGGCGGCCGAGCTCCTCGAGCATGCCGTCCATGGTGAACTCGCGCGGCAGGCGCGCGACCCGCGGCGGTTTCGCGATCATCGCGTGCAGGCGCGCGGCGAAGGCCGCCGCCGGCGCGTCACGCGGCAGCGTGTGCACGCTGCGCGCCCACGACACCTCGTCGGCCCAGCCGGTGTCTCTCACGAGCGCGGGGAGCCCCGCCGCCGTGGCCTCGAGCACCGCGCACGGCAAGCCCTCCCACGCAGAGGCGAGCAGGAACACGTCGGCGGCCGCTAGCGCGGGCCGCGGGTCGTCGACGAAGCCGAGCAGGTGCAGGTGGCGCTGATCGCCGCCGGCCTCGGCGCGCGCCTGCACATCGTCGCGCAAGGGGCCGTCGCCGAGGAACAGCAGGTGCGCGCGCGGGTCGAGCGCGCGCCACGCGTGCAGCACGTCGACGTGAAAGAGCGGGTCCTTCTGCGGCTTGAGGTTGGCGACCGTCACCGCCACGGGGGCGTCGTCGGACACGCCCAGCGCGCGTCGTGCGGCGGCGCGGCGCTCGGGCGAGCGCGCCTCGGCGAACCGCGCGCGATCGACGCCGGCGCGGATGACCTCGGTGCGCGCGCCCCCGGTCAGGCCGTGGGCCTCCGCGTAGCGCCGATCGGCGTCGCTCACGAACACCACCACGTCGCTGGCCTGGGCGGCGACGCGCTCGACCGCCACGAGCAGCGCGAGCGCGCGCGCGCCGAGCGCGTGGTGCCCGAAGCCATGCACCGTATGCACCGAGACCGCGCCTGGCAGCGCCCGGGTCGTGAGGCGCGCCACCACGCCCGCCTTGCTCGAGTGCGAGTGCACGACGACGGGCCCGCCGTGCGCGCGCCGCAGGCGATCGAGCGTGCGCGCGAGGTCCATGGCGGCGAGCGCATCGGCCAGGGGGTCGACGCGCCCCACCAGCGAGGGCAGGCGCGCCAGCCGCTTGCCCAG
>CAZONM010000057.1:0-7613 GCA_964580865.1 uncultured Myxococcales bacterium
ACCCGCGCGTGAGCGAGCGGGCGGGCCTGCGCGGGGCGCTGGCGGCGCGCGGGTTTGGCGGCAAGCGGTAGGCTCGCAGCGCGCAGGTCTGCTGCGCGTGCGGCCCTCGGGCTCGGGCGGCGCGAGTTCCGAGCGAGCCGGGTGCGTCGTTTCCGAGCCCCCCTGCGATCGCGCGCCCAATGCGGACCATCGTCCAAGCGAGCCGTGCGCGGTGGGTGACGACGCCGACCAGCGAGCGGCGCGCGCACCGGGTTGTGCGTTCCTGCGGGTCGCTTGACCGCCGCGAGCGCCCGTCGAGAGAATCGCTCCGACCCAACTCGCGGGGAGGTTCACCGTGCGACGCTTGGTTTCACGTTTCCTCGTGGTGGTGCCGCTGACGACCTCGGTCTTCTCGCTGGGCTGCCCCAGCGATGACCCCGAGCGAGCGACCTTCACCGCCACGGCCACGCTCACGGACGCGTTTCGCGGTACCGCCGTGGTGGGCAGTGTCTCCCTGACCGGCGCCAACTGCCTCGACAGCGACGACAACTTCCTCACACCGTGCACCAACGGCATGGGCGATGGGGCGTGCGACGCGGACGGGCATTGCTCGCTCTCCGTCGAGTACGATCCGCAACAACAGGTTCCAGACACGCTGACGTTCGGGGAGCTGCCGGGCGCGGCTTCGGACCTCCAGAGCTACGAGGCAGTCACGCTCCCCGCGGACCAGAGCGGCCAGGACTTCACCTTGGAGCTCCAGCCCGAGCCGCCCTCGTGGGGCATCAGCGAGCTGGTCGGCGAGGCGCTCCCGGCGAGCGCGGACATCAAGCTCACGTGGAAGAGCCGCGAGGAGTACTGGCATGACCGTTTCGTCGTGGTCCGGAGCGCGAGCGACCTCGTGGGGGTCGAGCCGGCGTGGGGCAGGCAGTACGCGATCGGCGAGACGGTTGGCGGCGCGGCCGTCATCTTCGCGGGCATGGCGACGGAGCTGCTCGTCGCCGGCGGCGCCGACGGTGAGCAGCGCTTCGAGCTCGTCGACACGGCGACCGAGGACGAGACCCTCTACTACTACGCGCTCTGGCCCACGGACGCGTGGGCCGTGTACCACTCCGCCGCGCCCGGCGAGATCGTGTCCCTGTACAGCGCCAACGGCGACCTCACGCCGCCCGCGCCCGTCGCCAGCGTCGAGCACTCGCTGACGTGGGACGTCGACCACACCGAGGTCACGAGGATCGATCTCGGGTGGCAGGAGACTCGGGGCTCGGACTACGCGGGCGTCCACCTCTTCCGCAGCACCACGGGCCCGGTGACGACGACACCCGCGAACGGCGAGCACGACCCGACGGCCTGGTACTACTCGAACGATGCCCACGCGGTCGATCTCTCGCCGCCGGCGCCGGGGACGTCCGTTCATTACCGACTCGTCGCCGTCGACACGAACTGGAACTACGCCGCGCCGGTGGACCACGAGGTGGCCATTCCGTAGCTCGTCGCGCCGTACCGCTCGCGTCCGCCACCCCGCGCCGGCGGAGAGTGAGGGCTACCGCGCCAGCGCCGCGCGCACGGCGGCCTGAATGGGCGCAGGCACCTCGTCACCCTCGACGGCGCTGCACAGGCGCACGGTCGACTTCAGCCCCTCGCACGCCTCCGCGCAGCGCGGACAGCGCGCCAGGTGCGCCTCCATGCGCTCGCACGCGCCCTTGTCGATCTCCCCGGCCGCGTACCCCGACAGCTCCGCCGTCAGCTCGGGACAGGGCGCGGCGCCGGGCCCGTCGAGCACGCCCTGCACGAGCCCGCGCAGCGCCAGCCGCGCGCGGTGCAGGCGGCTCTTGGTGGCGGGCACGCTCTGGCCGATGACCGTCGCCACCTCGTCGATGGGCAGGCCGTGCACGTCCTTCAGCACGATGACCTCGCGCTGCTCCTCGGGCAGCGCGGCCAGCGCCGCGCGCAGCACGGCGCCGAGCTCCTTCGCATGCGCCACCGCGTCGGGCGCGCGCGCGGCGTCGGTCGCGAGGTGCGCGGCGGCGGGCGCGTCGAGCGCCTCGTGCACGGCGGGCTCACCGGCGCGCCTGCGGTTCTCCTTGCTGCAGTAGCTGCGCGCGACTTGAAAGAGCCAGGTGGAGAGCTTGGCGTCGCCACGGAAGTCGCGCACGCCCTTGAACGCCGCCAGCAGCGTCTCTTGCAGCACGTCGCGCGCCGCCTCTTGCGCGCCGCACATGCGCAGGGCGAAGCGGTAGATCTGCGGCTCGTGGCGCACGAGCAGCTCCTCGACCGCCGCGCGCTCGCCGGCGCGGGCTTGGGCCAAGAGCGCGGCCTCGCTCTTTTCGTTCGTCATTGCGCGACCTTGGCGCGGCGCTGCGGCTCGCAGATCTGGCGCGCGAATCCTTTCCTCACGCCCTGGCTCCTACCGTTCTGAAGGCCGGTTTCAACCCACCACCGCCACCGAGGTCCCCATGTGCCGACGCGTCACCTGTTCCACCTGCGGCAAGCCGAGCTTCGCTGGCTGCGGCGCTCACGTCGAGCAGGTGCTCGGCGACGTGCCCAAGGACAAGCGCTGCGCGTGCCGCGAGGCCGCCGCCAGGCCGGGCGGCACCCAAGGCAGCACCGCGGGCGGCACCGGCTCCTTGCTCGGCCGGCTCTTCGGGAGGTAGCGCCATGATCACACCCACCACCGCACCGCCGCGCCGCCGCGTGCTCATCGTGGGCGGCGTGGCCGGCGGCGCCTCCACCGCCGCGCGCCTGCGCCGCCTCGACGAGGGCGCCGACATCGTGATCTTCGAGCGCGGACCCCACGTCTCGTTCGCCAACTGCGGGCTGCCCTACCACGTGGGCAACGTCATCGCCGACGAGGCCAGCCTGCTGGTCGCGTCGCGCGAGCTCTTTCGCGATCGCTTCAACATCGACGTGCACACCGAGCACGAGGTGCTCTCCATCGACCGCGCGGCGCAGACCGTGCGCGTGCGCGACCTGACGACGGGCGCCGAGAAGGACGAGCGCTTTGACGCGCTGGTGCTCTCGCCCGGTGCCGCCCCCGTGCGCCCGCCCTTGCCCGGCCTCGAGCTGCCCGGCGTGTTCTCGGTGCGGACCATCCCCGACACGCGCAAGATCCGCGGCTTCCTCGACGACGCGCCGCGCACCCACGCGGTGGTGGTGGGCGGCGGCTTCATCGGCCTCGAGATGGCCGAGAACCTGATGGAGCGCGGCCTCGCGGTGACGCTCCTCGAGAAGCTGCCGCAGGTGATGCCGCCGCTCGACGCCGACATGGCGGGCTTCGTGGCCGAGCACCTGCGCCAGCGCGGCGTGGACCTGCGTCTGGGCCAGGGCCTCGCGGGCATCGAGCAGCGGGGCGCGCGCCTGTGGGTGGCGTCCGACGACGGCGGTGGCGTCGAGACCGACCTCGTGATCTTGGCGCTGGGCGTGCGCCCCGAGGTGGGCCTGGCCAAGGAGGCGGGGCTCGCCATCGGTGCTCGCGGCGGCATCGTGGTCGACGAGCACCTGCGCACCAGCGACCCGCGCATCCTCGCGGTGGGCGACGCCATCGAGGTCAAGGACGTCGTCAGCGGGGCCGCGCAGGTGGTGCCGCTCGCCGGCCCCGCGAACCGCCAGGGGCGCATCGCCGCCGAGACGCTGGCCGGGCGCGACGCCACGTTCCGCGGCGTGCAGGGCACGGCCATCGTGGGCGTCATGGGGCTCGCCGTGGCCACCACGGGCGCCTCGGAGAAGGCGCTGCAGCGCGCGGGCAGGCGCGACTTCCACGTGGTGCAGCTGCACCCGGGGCACCACGCGGGCTACTACCCGGGGGCGAAGACCCTGCACCTGAAGCTCATCTTCGCGCACGACGGCAAGGTCCTGGGCGCGCAGGCCGTGGGCACCGAGGGCGTCGACAAGCGCATCGACGTCATCGCCACCATGATCCAGCTGGGCGGCACCGTGCGCCAGCTCGCGTCGCTCGAGCTGTGCTACGCGCCGCAGTTCGGCACCGCCAAGGACCCGGTCAACGTGGCGGGCATGATGGCCGTGAACGTCCTCGACGGCGACATGCCGCTCGGCGACTGGGGTGACGTGGACGGGCAGGAGCACCTGCTGCTCGACGTGCGCGAGCCCCACGAGTTCGCGCGTGGCCACATCCCCGGCGCCGTCAACGTGCCGCTGTCTGAGCTGCGCGCGCGCATGCAGGAGATCCCGCGCGATCGGCCGGTGCTGGTGTACTGCGCCGTGGGCCAGCGGGCGTACTTCGCGCAGCGGCAGCTCTTGCAGGCGGGGGTGGACGCGCGGAACTTGTCGGGGGGGTATGCGAGCTGGCGGGCGCGGCGGGTGGCGTGAGGGGGGCAGATCGTTGCACGGCGACCGGGGCGTGGTCTCAGGGTGGAGACGATCTCGCGAATGCGCGGCTCAACAGTCGCGCTCCCCGCGATCGCCATGGCGCGCGGCGAACATCGGCGTCTCCGGGTGCGCCTCTACCTTCCAGATGTCGTAGCGCCGCGACCTGCCGACGATGGGGATGTGGAGGCCGCGGTGGATGGCGGGCTCGTAGTCGGCGAATGCCTGGCCGGTAGCACGCCGCCCCACGCGCTCCCTGCGATCGCCGGTCCGCGGGTAAGGGCGATCGTCTCCAATCTGGACGCTGGTTCAGTGCTCAACGCCGATAGGCATCACGACGACGACGACGACCGTGCCGGTGGCGAAGCAGTCGGACTCCTACTAGTGCTCAACGCCGATAGGCATCACGACGACGACGACGTGAGGTTCATCGGGCGCCTCTGTCGTAGGTGGTGGGTGCTCAACGCCGATAGGCATCACGACGACGACGACTGGTGCACGCGGCGCGCGGGGTGGTGGCGCTGCCGGAGTGCTCAACGCCGATAGGCATCACGACGACGACGACTGCACGGATGAGGTCTGGACCGCGAGCGGCGGCAGGTGCTCAACGCCGATAGGCATCACGACGACGACGACGCGCGCCGACGAGCGGTCGGACGTGGTGGCGCACCAGTGCTCAACGCCGATAGGCATCACGACGACGACGACCCGCCGCCACCGCGCAGGCATCCATGATCCGCAACCTGTGCTCAACGCCGATAGGCATCACGACGACGACGACCGGCAAGATGTTGACCGCCTCCACCTCGCTCGCGTCGTGCTCAACGCCGATAGGCATCACGACGACGACGACACATGGGCGGCCGAAAAGGCAAGTACCATCCCGAGGTGCTCAACGCCGATAGGCATCACGACGACGACGACGGAACGCGGTGATCTGCAAGCCGTCGTTCCACGCCAGGTGCTCAACGCCGATAGGCATCACGACGACGACGACGCGGCGAGCACGGCCAGAGCGCAGCGGCCCTCCTCGTGCTCAACGCCGATAGGCATCACGACGACGACGACACGAAGAGCGCCGCGCGCAATTCGGATGGGAGCGGTGCTCAACGCCGATAGGCATCACGACGACGACGACTGGGCCGGGTGTGCGAGCGAGCGGGAGATCAGCGACGTGCTCAACGCCGATAGGCATCACGACGACGACGACCCGCGACCGACCACCGTCCCCTCCGACTCCCACGGCACGCGCTCAACGCCGATAGGCATCACGACGACGACGACCTTCTCGGCGTAGGCCTTGCCGTAGTAGGTCCCGCTGTGCTCAACGCCGATAGGCATCACGACGACGACGACGGGGCGGCGCGGTCCTTCTCGGCGAGTTGCTTGCCGATGTGCTCAACGCCGATAGGCATCACGACGACGACGACTCACCGGACACCCGAGCGTCACCGGACACCCGAGGTGCTCAACGCCGATAGGCATCACGACGACGACGACGAGCCGGCGCCCGAGGCCGGGAAGGGGAAGGGCTGACGTGCTCAACGCCGACAGGCATCACGACGACGACGACAAGACCCTCCGAAGTGGCGCCCCTCCCGCAAGGCGGTGCTCAACGCCGATAGGCATCACGACGACGACGACAGGCGAGAGCATCGCGCGCCGCGGCGAAGGTGGCACGGTGCTCAACGCCGATAGGCATCACGACGACGACGACCTGTCAGTCACGACAGGATTCTACTCCTGTAGCACGTGCTCAACGCCGATAGGCATCACGACGACGACGACTTGCACCGGGGGGGCACGGGAGTCTGTTTGTCGTGGGCGAGTGCTCAACGCCGATAGGCATCACGACGACGACGACAGGCGTGGATGACGAGCCCACGGCGCAGCGTCTCTTTGCGTGCTCAACGCCGATAGGCATCACGACGACGACGACCCGCTCGATGCGCGACTGGTACGGCCCGCCCATCCTGTGCTCAACGCCGATAGGCATCACGACGACGACGACAGGCCCAGGCCAAGTGATCTGCCTCGACCTCCTCGGGTGCTCAACGCCGATAGGCATCACGACGACGACGACGTGATGGTGATCGCCGTGCTGTCTTCGCTCTTATGTGCTCAACGCCGATAGGCATCACGACGACGACGACCGGTGGGTGCTCTTGTGGAGGTAGCGGGCCACGCCTAGTGCTCAACGCCGATAGGCATCACGACGACGACGACCGATTCGGACTTCTCTTGCGTCTGACCCTCGTTGAGGTGCTCAACGCCGATAGGCATCACGACGACGACGACTTTCGCGGGGGGTCGGGGATCGGCCCCGGGGGGCTATGTGCTCAACGCCGATAGGCATCACGACGACGACGACGCGCCCGAGGTCAGCGGGGTCGAAGGTCATGTAGCCGTGCTCAACGCCGATAGGCATCACGACGACGACGACTGCCCACGGCAGATCGACGTGCCTGTCGCGGGGATGTGCTCAACGCCGATAGGCATCACGACGACGACGACCTGAAAGAGGCGGCGGCCGAGGACGGCGCCACGTTGTGCTCAACGCCGATAGGCATCACGACGACGACGACTCCTACACCCCACGCCGCTCCCACGCCGCTCCCACGCGTGCTCAACGCCGATAGGCATCACGACGACGACGACATCAATTCGGCGCGCGCGACTGCAAGGCGCGGATGTGCTCAACGCCGATAGGCATCACGACGACGACGACGTGGACGGAGAAGGTCCAAGGATCGTGAGAGGTCAGCAGTGCTCAACGCCGATAGGCATCACGACGACGACGACGCGCGCCGTGATCGTGAAGGCCGCTGTCGTCGTCAGGGTGCTCAACGCCGATAGGCATCACGACGACGACGACCACGCCACCTGCCCGCTGTCTAGGAGGCTCTGTAGTGGTGCTCAACGCCGATAGGCATCACGACGACGACGACCGGCCGCGGTGTAGCCGAGCCACTCGACCTTGCATGGTGCTCAACGCCGATAGGCATCACGACGACGACGACGGAGCCACGAGGTCACGCCCCACGGGTTGAAGGGGTCAAGTGCTCAACGCCGATAGGCATCACGACGACGACGACACGTGCGCCGCGCGCGCGAGCGCGCGGCTTTCGCGCTGTGCTCAACGCCGATAGGCATCACGACGACGACGACACCGTGGACGCGGCGGTCCTCTCGCTGGAGCGCGACTGTGCTCAACGCCGATAGGCATCACGACGACGACGACCCTCGAACCCGACCACGGAGGTCCTTGACGGAACCGGGTGCTCAACGCCGATAGGCATCACGACGACGACGAC
>CAZONM010000057.1:7713-20066 GCA_964580865.1 uncultured Myxococcales bacterium
GTGCTCAACGCCGATAGGCATCACGACGACGACGACCATCGACCTTGAGGGCGAGCCCGCCACGCTCGGTCCAGTGCTCAACGCCGATAGGCATCACGACGACGACGACCCATCGAGGGTGTCAACCGCACCCACGCCGCCGCAGCGTGCTCAACGCCGATAGGCATCACGACGACGACGACCTTCCCGCAAGGTGGCCGCTGCCCGCGCAGCGATGTGTGCTCAACGCCGATAGGCATCACGACGACGACGACGCGACCGAGCGCCCGCTGGCCGGACGCGCGTCGACCATGTGCTCAACGCCGATAGGCATCACGACGACGACGACACAGGTCGAGGACGCCCCAGCCGTTGTCGGTGGCGATGTGCTCAACGCCGATAGGCATCACGACGACGACGACCGGCGACGGCCGCGCCAATTTGGCGAGCACGGATCGTGTGCTCAACGCCGATAGGCATCACGACGACGACGACGCGCGATGACCACGATGCCATATCACTACGCCGGGTGTGCTCAACGCCGATAGGCATCACGACGACGACGACCGCGCGCGCGACCTCGGGGTCCGTCTTGGCTGTCATGTGCTCAACGCCGATAGGCATCACGACGACGACGACGCGTCGGCGCCGGCCCGCGCTAAGCCGAGCTTTTCGGTGCTCAACGCCGATAGGCATCACGACGACGACGACCGGGCTGATGTCAGTGGTGGTGGTGATGGTGGTGGTGTGCTCAACGCCGATAGGCATCACGACGACGACGACTCGAGCACAGGGACACGCTTGATCCCACGACGGCGCTGAGTGCTCAACGCCGATAGGCATCACGACGACGACGACGTGCCGCCGTTTTGGCTTGGGAGGCGTATCACGCTGGTGCTCAACGCCGATAGGCATCACGACGACGACGACGCGTCGAGGACTCCGCCCGCGTCGAGGGGCGAGCCCTGTGCTCAACGCCGATAGGCATCACGACGACGACGACTGGCGCCAGCTCCAGCCACGGCGTCTGAGTCGCCATCCAGTGCTCAACGCCGATAGGCATCACGACGACGACGACGAACATCTACGAGCGCAACGAGCCACCTACCAAGAGGTGC
The DNA here is from genome assembly GCA_964580865.1 of uncultured Myxococcales bacterium. Lineage (GTDB taxonomy): Bacteria > Myxococcota > UBA727 > UBA727 > VGSZ01 > JACOUT01. The sequence goes on from CAZONM010000057.1 coordinate 8,811, forward strand.
TCAACGCCGATAGGCATCACGACGACGACGACCCGTGGCGAGCCCGTTGACAGCCTCGTCGCCAGCCTGTGCTCAACGCCGATAGGCATCACGACGACGACGACCGGACGCGATGGACCCGAGGGAGGCAGCGTTCAGGACGTGCTCAACGCCGATAGGCATCACGACGACGACGACCCAGGTGCGGGTGTGCACTACCCCGACAGGTGATCGCGTGCTCAACGCCGATAGGCATCACGACGACGACGACTGCCAACCTCCAACATCAAGTCCTCCTTGGGCAATTCGGCCAACAATACATGAACCACCCTCCTTCGGCCAAGCAGCGTTGGCGGCGCCGCGGCAATGCGCTGCGCGCCCGTCGGGACAGCGCACTCACGCACCCTGCCGTCCTCGGTCTCGTGCCAAGCCCGCGCCGCTTTTGAATATTCTGTTCTCATTCGCGGCGCACATCGCAGCCGGCCGCCGATCCATGATCATCACAGCATCCGAAACGGCGGCGGCTCCGGGTCGAGCGGGGACAGTTGCCGCCCCCGCACGGAGACTCGACCCGCACATCCCGAGCATAGCCGGACGACCACTAGGCGGTCGTCGTCGGCGAGCACCTTCGACAGCTCGAACCGGAGCCGCTCGATCTCCCGCGCGGTACCGCGCACGCGAAACACGGAGTACTGCACCGACGTCCCCCAGGCCTTCATGAGCTTGTGCACCCGGCGCAGGCGCGCCGCGTCGAGGACGTCATACAGGAACAGATACCAATGCCGTGGCTCGGGCATGGGTCACCGGATGCGGAAGGTGGCAAACAGGTCGCGCTCCCCCGACCACTCCTTCTCGAGCAATCGGGCCTCGAGCTCGATGAGGCGGGCGTACGATAGCGAGTAGCCGATGACGTCGTGGCGGTACTCATCGAGCTTGCGGCGCTCGTACACGGCGATAAGCTTCTTGCGCCCCTCGTCCGACAGCCACACCTGCTTGGCGGCGACGCGGAAGTCCTCCGCGGCGTCGAAGGTGCGCCGGTTGACCGCGGCGAGCACCGCCATGTCGACGAGCGGCACGCGGAACAGCTCCATGAGATCGAGCGCCAGCGGGGGCGCCGCGGATCGTGGCTGGTGGTAGAAGCCGAAGGACGGCTCGAGCCCCACGCGCAGGATGGCGCTCGCCACGTCGCGCAGGAGCAACCCGTAGCCAAACGACAGGAGCGCGTTGAAGCGGTCTTCCGGTGGGCGCTTGCTCCTTCCCTTGGGCACCATGTCGGCGCCTGCGTCGGGCGCCACCAACCCGGCGAGCCCCGCAAAGTACGCCTTCGCGCCACCGCCCTCGTGGCCGAGGAGCTCGTCGGCGGCTTGTGCGCGAGCGGCGCCGCGCAAGGCTGCTCGGATGCCACCGAGCGAGGGCTCCAGCACTTCGCGGAGCGCGGCGTCCTTGCGCGAGGCGCGCAAGAGCAGCCTGAGTTGCATCTCGAGCTTCGCCACCACGAGGCGGCGCGCGAGCGAGAGCGCCGTCGCCGGCTCCGTCAGCGCGCGGAACTGACGGATTTTGCGCTGCGGGCTGCCCGACGGCGGCGCGAACGTGCCGATGTGGGCGCCGGTGGTCGTCACCCAGTGGACCGGCACACCCTCGTCCGCGGCGAGGCGCAAGGCCTGCGTCGTGATCTGCGCGAAGCCGTGCAGCACGACGTCGGAGACCTCGCGCACCGGCGCCACGCCGAGCTTCTCCTTGTCGCGCTCGTAGACGACGAAGCTGCGATCGCTCCGCCCCACCTTGGCACCCTGCGTCACAACGTGGAGCGAGCGCGTCTCGGGGTCGGGCGGGAACAACCGGACGGGCGTCGGCGTGTCCTCGGCGCCGCCAGCGAGGGAGCGCGCGAGGCGCGACTCCTCGGGCAGGCAGACCGGCGCGAGCGAACAGCGCACGCAGCGCCGCTCATCGCCTGACACCGGGGGCCGCTCCGTCCGTCGCGTCAGGTCACGCGCGCGCGCGACCGCGGCCCTCAGCTCCTCGAGCTCGAGGTCGCGCACCGGCACTCGCACCGTGATGTTGTCCTGGTGATAGCGCACGCGCGCCTCGCGGACGGGCGCGCCGACGTGCTCGGCGAGCAGCGCCGCATAGGCGACCGCCTGCAGGCGATCGCTCGGCCAGGTGATGGCGGCGTTGTCCATCCCGCGCATGGCGCGCCCGCGCTTGTGCTCCATAGGGTACCAACCGCCGTCGCGACGCCGCACGGCGTCCAGGCGCCCGCGGACGCCAAGGGCCTCCGACTCAAGCGTGAGATCGATGATGTCGCCTTCCTCCCCGAGCTCCTCGTGCAGCCGGCGCCCGGCCAGGAGGCGCTCGTCCTCGACGCGCAGCTCCTCAACCTCTTGGAGGAAGTACAAACGCTCACAATACGCGAGGGCATGCAGCCCTATCGCGCGGATGGTCGGAGCATCCACGTCGTCACCTCCAACTTGTTGGCGCCGTCAGGCGATCACGACGAAGGTCACCATCGGTCGAGCGTCAAGCCTTCGATGGCGTCGAAATCAGCGACGCGCGTGGCGAGCCGGAGCTGGTGCTGAACGGCCGTCGCCGCGATCCAAAGGTCGTTCGCCCCGACCGGTCGCCCTCGCCGTCGCAGGGCGCTGCGCAGCGCGGCGTAGACCCGGGTCGTGCCGTCATCGACCGGCAGCACGCGCCCGCTGACGAGCCGTTCGATGCGCGCGAGATTCTCTGCCGTTCGGGATGAGCAGGTCGCGCCGTAGCGCAGCTCGCCGACCACAACGGCCGAGAAGTGCACGACCTCACGTGCCGCCGCGTCGCCCGCCGCCCGTTCCCCGTTCAAGATGGCGATGGCGACGCTGGTGTCGACGAGGACCTCACCACTCATTCGGCATTACCTGGCGGCACTCGTGCATCGCCTCCCGCATGGTGGCGGCGTCGTCGTCAGAGAGAGGGCCAAGCTCATCGATGACATCGCGAAATACCGACCCGGGCACGCCCGCAGGGCGAGTGGCGCCTTTGACCGCGCGGGCGATCTCGAGCAGCGAGGCGAGCGCCGCCTCTGACATCTCCTCGAGCGCCGCCAACAGGAGCTCGCGGGTGTGGACGCGGCCGGTGTCGGCGACCATCTCTGCCTCCTCGTCGATGCCATCGAGACGATACCGTTCTGAGCGCCGCTCGTCGACCCAGGCGCGGTACTCGAGTGGCTCGAGCACGACGCCGAGCAGCTCGCCGCGCAGGGAGTGAAGGAGCGAGGTCACGCCACCGCCTTCGGTCCCACCGAGATCCACGCAGCGTCAGGACAAGGACCCACCGGCGTCGGGGCGAACTGCGGCGCCTCCGTACGGCTGGCGTCGGCGCGATCGATGTTCGTAGTAAGGCGTGTCGACTCCTTGGGGCGCTCCCCGGGCTGCACCGGGACAAACCAGCGCGCGCTTGGCGCGCTCTCCACAACGTCGATGCGGCTGAAGAGCAGCTGGTTGTCGCCGGCAAACGGCAGCCCGTACCTCGGCTCGTCGAGGCGACCCGCGAGCCCCGTCGGGATCCGCTCGACCAGCGATGCTGGGCCGCGCACCCCCACCGCGGACACGCTCCCGACCAGGAGCTCGCGCTTCGCCGGCGCGATCCAGTACTTGTTGCCGAAGGTGCGCCCCTTGAGGTCCTTGCCCGACGACCCGACCGGATAGGAGTGAAGCTGCTGGTAGAGCGTGGCCCGCTCCCCCTGCTTGATTTCCCCGACGGCGATCTCGAGCGCGGGGGCGTCGTCACGGATCGGCGTGATGACCTCGCCGAGGTCACCGCGAGACTCGATGCCCGCGAGGTTGAGCGCGAGCCCCCACGCGGCGGAAGGCGGGATGACCGGGGAGGTCGCCCGATAGACCCCGGCCTGCAGCCACCGCCACGCCGCGAAGGGCGCGTCGAGCACGAGGTAGAGGGTGGCGAGCTCGGTCACGCGCCGAGCCCTTCCTCGGCGAGCTTGATCAGCGCGGCCTGCGGGTTATCGAAGAAGCGCACCCCCTCACCCACGAGCCGCTCGCGCTCGCGCGGGTCCATGTCACGAGCGAGCGCGCCCGCGACGACCAGCTCGCTCCCCGGCAGATCGCCAGCCTTGACGCGCGACAGCTCGGGGAACCCCGCGTCGCGATCGAACCCATAGGTGTCGAAGCCCGCGACCAGCGCTGGCGTCAGGCGCGCGACCAGTGAGCGGGGCGACATCTCGAAGTAGCTGCGCGCGTGGCCGCCAGCGACGTTCGACAGCTCGCCGATCGCCGCCACCAGTGCCTTGGCCCAGGGCCTCTTGTCCTTGCAGTCCTCCAGGGCGAGCGCGACGGGGAATTGGTACGCGGTGTGCGACACCTCGCGGTGCAGCAGCGCCGACGAGGTCGCATTCTTCCATGGGCTCTTGCCTGCGTTGAGCGGTGATTGGTGAAAGGTCGCGTCGAACCGGTAGGGCTGGAGGGCCACCGCCATGTTCATGCGCAGCACGCTGTCGCGCTTGGCGGGTCGCTTGAGCTTCTTCATCTCCTTGTTGTCGGCGACCAGGTAGCCGAAGAGGAAGTCGTCCGCGTACTTGTCGGCGTCGGGGTAGTCCTTGAACTCCACCGCGAGCTGATCTTCGTCGAGCAGCCGCGTTCGATTCATCGGCAGCTCGCGCGCGGCGAGGATCTCCCGCAGCGCGTTGCGCATCGACTCCGGGCTGATGACGGCATACTCGTGGTCGCCCTTGGTGATCTTCTGGATGATGGTGCGGTTCTCCTCGCTCTCCCCGCGGTAGTTCGAGCTCGGCGCGGCGTAGGTGAGGACGGTGCAGAACAGGTTCTTGAGGGGCATGGGGTCTCCTGGTGACATCGTTCGTTGGATTCCGGTGATTCACGCGCTCGCTGACAGCGCGAGCAAGGTGAGGCTGCGGACTCGCTCAACCTGTTGCTCGTCGTGCAGCGCGCGCGCGAGCGCGAGGTACCCGCGCTCGCCGAGCCGCTGCGGGACGGAGCAGAGCGTGCCGGTGAAGTACGTCACGAAGTCGGAGCCGGTGCGCGACCGGACCGCGAGGAACGCCTCGCGCGCGAGCTTCTCCTTCTTGTCCTCGTAGTCCTTCTTCCAGGCCGGATTCGCCGCCTTCTCGGTCGACCACTCGAGCTGGTGCTTCGACGCGAGCCTGCCGAATACGTAGGCGCGCACCGCCTGGAAGACCACCTGCTCGAGCGTCTTCTCACCTTCGGGAACGTCGTCCTTCACTTTCATCTCCACCTCCGTGAACGCGATGCGGCTGTCATGTCGGAAGTACTCGTTGCCCAGTGTCAGCCCTTCTGGCGCGGTGGCGCACACCCGGCCAAACCCGCGCCACCACGGCTGCCCATCGAGCACATTGAGGATGCGCTGTCGCCGGAACACCGGACTCCAGTAGGCGGCCCGGACGCGGGCGTAGGCGTCCGAGCGGCTGCGCTCTGGATCGACGCGCGCCACGCCGCGCATGCGGACGTTGTTGCCGTCCTTCTCTACGTGAAACACATCGACAGCGGAAAGCCAGGATCGAGTAGCTCCTGCACCCTGTCGCCGCGCGATCACGCCGAGCATGCGACGCACGGTGTCGAGGCCGCTCTCGGCAGCGACGTCGACGATGGCGTCTCGTGGCAGGTAGGCGGCCTTCTCGCTGCCACGCTCACGCATGACCGCGGGCCAGTCCTCCACGAACCCGTGCAGGTCCGACACATCGGGCACGGCGAGCGCGTATCCCTGGAACGTTCGATCGCCCTCACGGTCGAGCGCCGCCGGTACGTAGATCGACACGGCGAATGGCCAGAAGTGCAGCAAGAAGCGTGTGCGCACAAGGTCTCGGAAGGGCACACACTCGGCGCTCTTGGCTTGCGCACCTAGGTAGTAGGTGCTTGGAAGCTCCTTGCCCTCCTTGGGCGTGTCGGCCAGCTCCACCCAAGCATCTATGCCGTCCGATGACGGCCGCCCCTCGGCCCGAGCGTCGAACGGCTCCCGCGCTGCAGGGTTGCCGCGCAGCGTCGTCCACACGAGATCGCGCCAGAGTTTTAGCCAGAGCCTCTCCCCTCGGTCGGCTTCGGCGTCCCATTCGCCGACGAGCTGCCCGCGAGGCACGACCTGATCGTAGACGTAAACGGTCTTCGTCTTCGCATTGCCCTTCTTGTCCGTGACCTCGACGGTGAGCTCGCGCTTCGGTGGAATCTCCTCCTTTGTGTCCTTCTTCTGGAACTTTTTTTCGCGCTGTTGCTCCTCGAGCGTCGCCGCGTACACGTCGTCGAACAGCTCCTGCATCCCGGCCGCGTCGGCCTTGAGCGTGAGGCCCCTCGCGTCGAGCGCCTCGATCACGCACACGCCCTTCCTGCCGCTCTTCCTGCCCAGGAACTGCACGCACAGCGCGAGGCCCGCGAGCCCGGCGCGGTGCTGCGACGATGGCAGCTCGGCGAGCTCCCAGCGAAACGAGCGCGTCTCGCCCGACGGCGCCGCCACGGCCTGCTTCGTCGCGGCCTTCTTCCGCGATCTCTTCGCCTTCGGTGCTGCGCCGCTCGTGCCCTCGTCCATCGCCGCTCCTCGCGTCAGTGCGCGCCCGCCTCGTTGTCGCCGACCACGAAGCCGAGCCATGGGTCGTAGCGCCGTCCATCGGCCACGCTGAGCCAGCGCGGCAGGGCCGGATCGGGCCGCGCGTGTCTCCGCGGCACGTTGAGTCGCAGGCCGTCGGTGTCGTCGCCGTCGGCTGTCGACCGTTTGAAACGCTCGAGATCGCTGTCGAGGATTGCCACCGCGCCCGAGTCGTCGCCGTCGCGCAGGCACCCAGGCGTCGCGAAGTACCCGCCGTCGACGAAGCGGCTCGCGCCGCTCGCGTCGCGCCCCGGCGGCGCGTGGCGCTCGAGCGCCATCGCGAGCTCGCGCTGCGACAGCTCCCGCCCCGCCAGCTCGCGCAGAAAGGCGCGCACCGCGTCGATCTCGTCCTTGTCGTAGGGCAGCGCGCTCTCGGGCGCATAGGCGATCAGCTCGGCGCGGAAGCTCGGCTGCCGTCGCAGGTGCCGGTTCCCGCGCCCGAAGCGCTGCACCAGCGACGAGATTGGCGCGTGCTCGGTGATCACGACATCGGCGTCGAGATCGAGGCTCATCTCGCATACCTGCGTCGTGACGGCGATGGCCGGCGCGGCCTCGCCGGCGGCAGGCGCGCGGAACGCGTCCACCGTCTCGCGGTGGCGCGCTTGTCGATCCTCGAGCTTGAAGCGCGAGTGGTACACCAGCACGTCACACGTGAGCTCGGCCTTGAGCCGGCGCGCCACCGCCTGGCAGCGGCGCACCGTGTTCACCACCCAGAGCACGCGCCCGCCATCCCGCACTGCGTCGACCGCGGCCGCGAACGCGCCATCGACGTCGCTCTCGCGGAGGCGGTAGCGCAGCGCGGTCTCCGCGCGCTCAAGGTCGGCGAGCTGATCGCGCTCGCGCTCCGTGGGGTAGACGCGCAGCAGGCGCTCAAGCTCCGACCTTCGGCTCGGTGGCAGCGTGGCCGTCATGCACAGCACCGGCACGTCAAAGCGCTGCAGGAAGGTGACGAGTGCGTTCCAGAGGTTGCGGTCGTAGCTGTGCACCTCGTCGAACACGACCGCAGCGTCCGCCAATGCAGGCACCAGGCACAGGCCGCCGTAGCCGTTCTCCATGAACGAGAGGAACTGGTCGACCGTGGCGGAGAAGAAACGCTTCGACCACAACGCCAGCGAGAACAGTCGCTCCTCGGCCTCGTCGGGCACGAGGTCCTTGTCGCGCAGCCCCGGCGGGAGCTGCTGCGGGTTGTCCTGCATCCCTTGCAGCTCGTAGCGCGCGGTCCCGTGCACGAGCGCGCTCTTGCCCTCGGGCGCGGCGCCGACGTAGTCGCGGAAGCCCTCGGTGGCCGTCCCGCGCGTGGGGTAGAGGAAGATCACGCGCCCCACGGGCTCGGCCACGGCGGTGGCGGCCGCCCAGCGCCACGCCGCGAGCGTCTTGCCTGCGCCGCAGGCGGCGAGCAGGAGCGCCCGGCGCCCGACCTGCGCCGCGCCGTCTTGGAAGCCCTGGTAGCGGAAGGGGCCCTTGTGCGTGAGCTGGGCGATGCGCGGGGCGAGGATGTCGTCCTCGATCTCGCCTTGACGCAGGGCCGGCGCATGCGCGACCGCCTCGATCCACTCGGAGATGCCGAGCCCCTCGCGCGTGAGCCCCGAGGCCACGGAGTCGGCGATGACGAGGCCGCACTTGACCGCGAGGGCCAGAGCGCTGCGCGCGGGATCGGCGCGTAGCGCACTGCGGAAGCGCGTGGCGGAGTCGAACAACGCATCGTAGGTCTCATGCCAGCCGTCGTCGTCGAAGCGCGCGGGAAATGAGCCCGAGAAGGGAGCTAGCCCCGCGAGCGCACCGATCCGCGCGAGCGCCCCGCGCACCTCGGCGTCGTCGAACAACAGCCGGGTGGGCGCGGCGCTCTTCGACTGGAGCACCTCGAGCGGCCCGCTCTCGGCGGCCCTGAGGTGGTGCCCGAGCACCGCGGCCAGGACGACGTCGACGTCGAGTTGCGGTGCGCCCCCTAGCCAGGCGCGTACGCGAGGGTCGGCGAGGACCAAGGCGCTCAAGTGCTCGTGCCGCAGTGATTGCGTGACGAACGTGCGCGAGGTGACCGCGTCCTGGAAGTCCGCGTTGGCTTTGCCGAGGTCGTGAGCGAGCGCCGCGACGCGCAGGTTCGGGAGGAAGCGCGCGCGGGACGAGGCGTCGAGCCGGAAGAAGCGCGCAAACGAGGCGGCCCAGCGTGTGTCTGCGCGAAACAGGTCGCACGCCGCCTGCTCGACGTCGAGCAGGTGACGCTCGAGCGACACCCGGACTCCGCCTCGCGGGCTCTTCGCGAGCAAGGAGCTCACCCCCGCACCCGCGGCGCCGGACCGAACAACCCACACCCAAGATGCCGGCGCCCGCCGATGCCCACCGCTTGCACGACCAACGACGCGCGCGCCTCGAGCCCCTCCAGGACGACCTGAAAGCCGACCACGATGTCGCGGTCGTTCGCCTCCGCGCCTCCGCGTACTCGCTGCCGCTTGGGGCCGACGCGCAACACATGCCGCCGCCCAACGACGACCTCGATCCGCTCGGGATCCTGTTCGAGCGGCAGGTGCGCGAGCTTGCGGCGCACGCTCGCGCGCAGCGCGTCGCGTTGTGCCTCCTCTTGGTCCCGCGGCGCCCGGCCATCGAGCACGCCCGCAACAGTCACCATACGGGCGACCAGCGCCGCCGCCGGAGTAAGCGGGAGCACGCGCGGCGCCCCGAGCTGCAATCTGCAGCCGTCCACGTCTACTTGCTGGCCGGCGAGCACGAGCGTCGCGCCGATGTCCCGCGCGGGCAGCCGCAGCTTCACCATCGATCGGCGCTCGAGCCCCAAGCGATCTCCGGCGCGCACGCCGAGGACCGGGTGTACGCCCCAATCCTTGCGCTCGTGGAGCGAAGGCAGGCGACGCGACAGCGCCCCGAACAGCGCGTAGCCGTGGTCGAGCGGCAGCGCCTCGCCCACGATGGGGAAGCCAAGATCGACGAACGGGTCATCCATGCCATTCTCCGTACCTGGCCCCTGTCTCAGCTCTCATGAGACGACCTCACGTGATAGCGCGCTGCGGCGTCGTCGAGCTCGCGCGTGATGGCCGACCGGAGCGCCGCGGGCTCGAGTACCTCCGCGTGGCGACCCCAGCCCATCACCCACGCCATCGGCTCCACGATGCCGGCGACGCGCGCGCGCACGACGACGCTCCCGTCACCCTGGGGCACCAGCTCTTGATCCTCGACGAGCGGGTACTCGCGCAGGAACCGGGCCTTCTCCGCGTCGACGCGGACGGCGACGTCGACAATCTCGCCGCTCCAGATCCCCGCGGAGCTCGCGAACACCTCGGTCGCGTCGTACGGCGGGTGCGCCGTCGCCGCGGTCCCGTCGGGTTCCACGTCGTCGATGCGTGCGGCCTTAAACACGCGCCACCCGGCCCCGTCGACGTCCCAGGCGGCGACGTAGAGCGCCTCGTCGTGGACCCGCATGGCGACGGGTTCCACGACGCGCCACCGCGGCGTCTGCTCGCGCACGGACCGATACCTGAGCCGGCACCTGCGGCCGTCGCGGATCGCCGCCTCGATCGCCTCAACGAAGCTCGGGTGATGGCGTGGTCCCGTGGCTGGTACGTCGATGGCGGCGTCTGTCGCCTGAGCACAGGCGGCGCGCAGGAACTTGTCGAGGTGGCGGTTGATGCTCGTGCCGTCGAGGGGGTGCAGGAGACCGCGCGCGATCGAGAGCGCGAGCACGAACGGCGCCGACGCCGGCAGTTTGGGCCAGGCCGAGGTGTCGATCGAGTACCTGGTCTCGCCGTTGACGCAGGCCTTGACGATCGGCAGAGGTGATTCGAGCAGCACCTTGAGGTCGCGGTAGAGCGTGGCGTGACTGACCCCCAAGCGAGCCTCGAGTTGCTTGGCGGTCATGCCACGCCGGCTGGACTGCACCGCCTCGAGGATGCGCCACTGCCGAATCAAGCGATCGACGACACGCTGCGCGGCCACCGCTTCCCCCGAACGCCGGCACCATCACGCCGCATCGCGCGCGGAGTCAAGCCGAGGTCGCACCGCCGCTCAATTGGACCACGGCCCGTCTGCGACCGCGTGTCGCAGGGCGCCCGGCTGGGGGGAGCGAACGGTAGTCGGACGTCGCCAGCCGCCGCACATTCCACCCAGCCGCTCGGGTCTCACTGCCGCCGATCCTGACTTTGACCGCGCGCGGAGCGAAGCCTCATGCGACGTGAACGGCTGCACCACACGCGGCCCGTGTGTGTCACAGTTGATTGCGGAATCCCGATGCCGCACGAGGGGTCTTCCGGTGGGGTCATGGCCACGGTCACCGACGCCCGCTGTGACCCGCGCGTTCCCGACGCGCCAAGCTCACCGCCCCCGCGCCGCAGCGACGAAGCGCGCGATCTCCGCGGACCGATCGACACGCGCCGCACGCGCCACGGGCGGCCCGTTGTCGACGGGCGCCGCGCCCGACGCGAGCCGCGCGCGCACGACCTCGCGGCGCTCCACGTGCCCGCGCTCGTCGAGCGCGAGGACCACCGCCACCACGCTGGGCTCGCTCTGGGGTGAGCGCAGCTCCAGGCGCTCGACGACGAACGGACCGGGCGGGGCCGCGAGCTTCTCGTCGTTCACCGCGACGCCGGCCGCGCGCAGGTGCGCGAGCGCCGCGGGCTGCACGAGCTCCCCAGCCTCGAGCGCGTCGACCAGCGCGCGCGCCCGCGCGAG
>CAZONM010000058.1:0-20033 GCA_964580865.1 uncultured Myxococcales bacterium
CGGCCCGATCCCGCCGCGAGCGCGCCCCGGCCCGCGGCGCCGAGCGCGGCGCCAATGCCCGTGCCGCCCCCCACCGCCGTCGAGAGCGCCAAGCTGCGGAGGATCGAGGCGGCCCAGCGCGTGCGCGCCCTGGCGTGGGCGGCCGTGCAGTCGCTGATCTTCGCCGTCTTCGTGGTTTTGGCCGTGGTGGTGGCGCGCGGCGGCACGCCGAACGACCTGGTGCGCGGCGACCTGATGGCCGCGTTCGGCGGGCCCCGCGTGCAGGGCGACCTCGCCATCGAGGAGCCGCGGGTGCGCAAGCGCACGCTGCCGTCAGGGCTCGAGGTGGTCATCGTCAGCGGGGTCGTGCACAACACCACGGCGAACCCCGTGCCCGGCGCGCGCATCGACGTGGCCCTTGGTGGCGGTGCGCCGGTCGCAGGCTGGGCCTGGAGCACCCTCGACGGCGTCGACGTGGAGGCGGTGCGCACGCCCGACGAGCTCGCGGCGCTCGCGCAGCGCACGCCGGCGTCGGCGTCGCTGGCGCCGGGCGAGCGCGCGCCCTTCGTGCTCGTGGGCTCCGCCGCCGGCGACGGCGCGTCGGCCGCGTTCACCGTGCAGGTGATGGCTCCGCCGGCGCCGCCGGCCGCGGCACCGGCCGTGGCGCCCACGCCGTGAGGCACGCGGCCGTGGCGATCGACGATGAGCTGTTCACGTTGGCCGCGCCGCTCGTCGTCGAGCGCTTGGGCAGGAGCCTCGCCGGTGTGCCCGCCGGGGCGCTGCGCGTGAGCTACCTCGCGGAGCGCCTGCAGGACGCACCTACGTTGCCCCTGGTGCGCGCGCTGGCGTGCGCGCAGCGCGAAGCCGTGCGCGGCTCGGTGGAGGCGCGCGTCGTGGTGGAGACGTTCTCGCTCGTCGTCGCGGGTGGCCACCTCGAGGTCGCCCTGCGCGCGGCCCTGGTGACCGGCGCGCAGATGGTGGGCGAGCACGCGGTGGTCCCGCTGGTGGACGTGGCCGCGGCCAACGACGGCGCCACGGGCAAGGACGGGCGCGCCAAGAAGGGGAGCCTGGCGGCCACGGGCGAGACGCTCGGCCGCCGCAAGTGGCTGGCGCGCTCGGCGCGGGGCGACCTCTTGTTGCGCATCCTCGACGACCCACACCCGCACGTCATCGAGAACGCGCTCGTGAACCCCAACGTCACCGAGGCGCTGGCGGTGCGCGTGGCGGCGCGGCGGCCCGTCCCGCCCGCCGTGCTCGAGGTGGTAGCCAACAGCCGCTTCAACAACCGGGCCGCCGTGCGCCGCGCGCTCGTGCTCAACCCCGACTGTCCGCCGAAGATCGCGGTGCGCTTCCTGTCGTCGATGACGGCGGACGAGCTGCAGGACGTCGTGGCGGCGCCGGGCCTCGCCGCCGAGGTCGCGAACGCCGCCGCGCTCTTGCTCGGGCGCTGACCGCGTTGGTGAGGCGTTAGAGCAGCACGCCCGCGCGGATCGTGTAATGCAGCAGCGTCTGTTGCTGTCCGCCCACGCCGTCGCCGTCCACGGGATCGATGAAGTCGATGTCGACGCCGCCGGCGATGGACACCACCGCCACCACCAAGCGCAGCCCCACGCTGAGGCGATCCATGCGGTTTTGCGCCAGCGGCACCAGCGTGAACACGAAGTTGTCCTCGACGTTCGCGGTGTCGATGGGGTTGGCGTCGACGATGCGCGAGCTCGCGTTGACCCAGATGCTCTGGTAGCCGACGAACGGGTTCACGTTGAAGCTGCCCGCGATGCCGAAGCCCTTCGAGACCTGGCCGCCGGCGGTGACCGTCAGCAGATCGAGCTCGTCGTTGCCCACCATGCGGTTGATGCCGGCCTGCACCGCCAGGTCGGGGATCCACCGGAACCCCTCATTGAGCGCGACCCGGACGTTGGTGCCGAGGTTCAAGAGCTGGCTGTCGATGAGCCACTCGGCACCGAATTCGACCTCGGAGGTGAGCGGCACGGGCAAGACGAAGCCCTTCCGCGCGCGCGCGCCCAGCGTCATCAACAGCGGAACGTTGCGCTCTTCGCGCGCGCGCCAGTAGTCCTGCTCGAAGCGCATGGTGTGGAACGAGTAATCGAGGCCGAAGTCGAAGCCCGAGTGCCCGGTGGTCTCGGCCACCTGCATCGATGTCGGCGTCATCACCAGGCCGAGCTCACGCGAGATGGCGCGAAACGCCGCGTCGTCTTGCGTGAAGCCGCCGGCGCCATCGTCGTCGAGCAAACGCACGAGGTGGATGTCGTTGGGCAGCGCGGCGGCGGGCGCGGCGCTCACGAGGACGCCCAGGGCGACGACGAGGAGCGCGGCCGGCGAGAGGGCAGGACGTTTGGTTCGCACGCGCCCATTTGGGCGTGAAAGTCGCGCCACGGTCAAGTTCGCGCCCGCCCGGCGGGTCCGCAGCGGCTTCGGGACCGGATCTGGATCTGTCTCGCTCGATCCACCATGATCCACCTGCACCCGGAGGAGCACCACTACCACCCCTTGGGCTGAACACCTGAACCACTCGACGATGCTGCGCATGGGACCGACCGACGACCGCACCGCTTTCTCTTGTCTCCGCAGGGGCTTGACCTGTGAATTGGCGCTCACCTAGCCTCCTAGTGGGATTTGGTGGCGAATAGGGGATCACAGAGGATCACGCAGCGGGGTCGGCGGAAAAAGACACGATGTTTCAAGGGCTTCACAACTGCTTGATGGACGAGAAGGGGAGGGTCGCCTTCCCCGCGCTCTTGCGCGCTGCGCTCGAGCGCATCGGCAGCGCCGATCGCTTCATCCTCACGCAGGCCCTGTACGAGCCGTGCCTGGTCGCCATGAGCGAGCAGGACTTCGCCGCGCAAGCGGAGAAGGTGCGTCAACTGCCGCCGTCGAACCCGGCGGTGGTGACGTTCAAGCGCTTCGTCATCGCGCCCGCCACCCTCGTCACCGTCGATCGCGCGGGGCGCACCAGCGTCCCGAAGGAGCTTCGCGAGTATGCGGGACTCGAGCGCGAGTGCGTGTGGGCCGGTGTCATCGAGCGCATCGAGCTGTGGAGCAAGAGTCGTTGGGACGAGCTGCGTCGCACGCAGGCGCCCGACGAGCTCACGCGCACGCGCGAGTACCTCGAGAAGCACGGGCTGTGACGCGCGCGCCATGCGGCGTGCGCGGCGGACCGTGGAGGTGCGGATGGTGGCCGCGGTGCACGTGCCGGTCATGCTCGACGAGGTGGTGGCGCTGGTCGACGCGCGACCGGGCGCCGTCGTGCTCGACTGCACCGCCGGGGCCGGCGGTCACCTGCGCGCCTTCGCCGAGCGCGTGGGCCCGAACGGCCGCGTGGTGGCGCTCGATCGCGACACGCGCGCGCATGCGCCCGACGCCGCCGGCGGCGTGGCCGCGCGCTACGCCGACCGCGTCACGCTGGTGCAGGCGCCGTTCTCGGCGGCGCGCACCGTGCTCGATCGCCTCGGCGTCGATCGTGTCGACGCGCTGTTCGCCGATCTCGGCGTCTCGTCGCTCCAGCTCGATGAGCCCGCGCGCGGCTTCTCGTTTCGCGCCGACGCGCCGCTCGACATGCGCATGGACACCACCACGGGCGAGACGGCCGCGGAGCTCATCCGTCGGCTCGACGAGCGCGAGCTCGCCGACGTGATCTACCTCTATGGCGAGGAGCACAAGAGCCGCCGCATCGCGCGCGTGCTCAAGCGCGATCAGCCGTCCAGCACCGCCGCGCTGGCCGACGCCGTGATCCGCGCCGTCGGCGATCCGCGCGTGGCGCGCCGCGGCGGCGGCATCCATCCGGCTACGCGCACGTTCCAGGCGTTGCGCATCGCCACCAACCGCGAGCTCGACGAGCTCGACGAGCTCCTCGGTGCGCTGCCGTCGCTGGTGCGCCCCGGCGGGCGCGCCGTCGTGCTGTCGTTCCACTCGCTGGAAGATCGCAAGGTCAAGCACCGTTTCCGTGACGAGGGCTTCAGCGCGCTCACCAAGCGGCCCCAGGTGCCCACCGACGGCGAGATCGAGGCGAACCCGCGCGCGCGCAGCGCCAAGCTGCGCGCCGCGGTGGTGGGCGCCGGCCCCGCGGAGGACTCGGCCTCATGACGCTCGGCGCGCACCGCACCTGGCCGCCACGGCCCACGCGCACCCGGGTCTCCGACCTGCGCGTGGTGTTGGTGGCGGCGTGTGCCGCGGCGCTCGTCACGTCGAGCCTGGTGGGCTTGGTGCTGGTGCGCACCGCCACCGTCGACGCTGGGTATCGGGTGCACGATCGCCGCGCCGCCCTGGCGCGCTTGCGCGACGAGCGCGCCGCGCTCGAGCTGGAGCGCGCCATGCTGTTGCGCCCCGCGCGCCTGAGCGCGGAGGCCGCGCGCTTGGGGCTTGCGCCGGTGGCGGCCGAGCGCGTGATCGCCGGGGGGGCGCCGTGAGCGCGCCGCGCATGCGCCCCGACCGCGAGCTGCCGCGCTGGCGCATCGTCGCCGTGGGCGTGGTGCTGGCGATGTCGTTCGCCGGCCTGCTCGCCAAGGCGGGCCGCCTGCAGCTCGTGTTCGACGACGATCTACGCGAGCTCGCCGAGGCGCAGTACCTGCGCGAGCTGCCGGTGACGGCGCCGCGCGGTGCGCTCAAGGATCATCGCGGCCGGCCCCTCGCCGTCACGGTGCCCGCCTGGTCGGTGGTGGCGCGCCCGCGCCTCGTCGACGACAAGGCCGCCGTGGCGGTGGCGTTGGCGCCGGTCTTGGGCGTGCCCGCGCGCGAGCTGCAGGGCAAGCTCGCGTCGACGACGGGCTTCGTGTGGCTCAAGCGCCGCGCCGCCGGCGACGTGGCCGATCAGGTGCGCGCCCTGGGGCTGCCGGGCATCGAGCTGCAGCCCGAGCAGCGCCGCTACTGGCCGGGCAAGGAGCTCGCCGGGCAGCTGCTGGGGCTGGTGGACGTCGACGGCCGCGCGCGGGGCGGCGTCGAGCGCGCCTACGACGACGAGCTGCAGGGACGCGCCACCACCACGCCCTCGCTCATCGACGCGCGCGGCGATCGCATCGCGCTCGCCGCCGGGCTCGATGTCAGCCTGCTCGAGGGCGACGACGTGATCCTGACCCTCGACGCCGAGCTGCAGCACGTGGCGGAGGTCGCGCTCGCCGACATGGTGCGACGCACCCAGGCCAAGGCCGGCTGGGCCGTGGTGCTCGACGCGCGCAGCGCGGCCGTGCTGGCGGTGGCCAACGTGCCGCTGTTCAACCCGAACGCGCCGACGCCGGAGGCGCAGAAGAACCGCGCCTTCGCCGAGGTGTTCGAGCCGGCATCGGTGATGAAGGTCGCGACCTTCGCCGCCGCCCTCGACGCCGGCGTGATCACGCCCGGCGATCTCATCGACTGCGAGAACGGCCGCTACACCATCGGCAAGCACGTCATCCACGACACGCACCCGGCCGGCGTCATCACCGCCGCCGAGGTGTTCGCCACGTCGTCGAACATCGGCGCGCTCAAGATCGCGCAGCGCTTGGGCGAGGATCGCTTGCGCGGCGCGCTCGTGCGCTTCGGCTTCGGCGCCGCCCCCGGCGTGGGGTTGGTGGAGGAGGCGGCGGGGCGCATGCCGGCAGGCGAACGGTGGGGCGACGCGCGCCTGGCCACCGTGAGCTTCGGGCACGGCATCCTCGTCAGCGCGCTGCAGATCGCGAGCTTGGTGCAGGCCGTGGCCAACGACGGCGTGCGCCGCGCGCCGTACCTCGTCGACCGCGTCGAGTCCGCCAGCGGCGAGGTGCTGCGCCGCGCGCCCGCCGACGAGGGGACGCGCGTCTTGAGCGTCGCCAGCGCGCGCACGCTCACCGAGATCATGCAGGGCGTGGTGGGCAAGGAGGGCACCGGCGCGCTCGCGGCCATCCCCGGCGTGCAAGTGGCGGGCAAGACCGGCACCGCCGAGAAGGTCGACCCGGTGACCAAGCGCTACACCAGCGCCCTGCACCTCTCGTCATTCGTCGGCTTCGCGCCCGCCAACGATCCCGCCGTGGTCGCCATGGTGGTCATCGACGAGCCAAAGGGCGAGCACTTCGGCGGCGTGGTCGCGGGGCCCGTGTTCCGCGCCATCGTCGAGCGCGCGCTCCTCGACCGCGGCCTGGTGGCCGCCGGCGCGCTGCCCGCGCCGGCGCCGCGCGTCGACACGCCCACACCGGTGCTCGGCGAGGGCGGCAGCGTGGGCAACGTCGACGATCCCGAGCCCGAGGCGCCCGCCGGTGTGGTGCCGGCGCTCGTGGGCATGACCGCGCGCGCCGCCGTGGTCGCCGCCGAGGCCGCCGGGCTCACGCCCACCGTGAGCGGCTCGGGCGTGGTCGTCAAGCAAGAGCCGAGCGCCGGGCTGCCCGCGCGCGGCGGCGGGGTGGCGCTCACCTTGGCCGACGTGACGTCGTCGACGAGCGGAGGCGCGCGATGACCGCGACGCCGACCTTGTTCGACGGCCTCGCCGTGCGCGCGCTCGCGGGCGCAGCCCTCGATCCCGCCAGCGTGACGCGCGTGACCGTGGACTCGCGGCGCGTCACGCCGGGCACGCTGTTCGTGGCGTGCCCGGGGGCCACAGCGACGTCGCGCGACGGCCACGAGTTCCTCGAGGCGGCGGTGCTGGCGGGCGCCGCGGGGCTGGTGGTGCAGGACGAGGAGCGCGGGCGCCCATGCTCGGCGCGCGTGCCCGTGCTCGTCGTCGACGATGCCCGGCGCGCCGCCGCCGTCCTCGCCGAGCGGGTCGCGGGATCGCCGAGCGCGCGCCTGGCTGTGGTGGGCGTCACGGGCACGAACGGCAAGACCACGGTCACGTGGTTGGTGGCGCAGATCGCACAAGCGGCGGGCAAGAGGGCGGCGGTGTTGGGCACGCTCGGCGTGGGCCCCGTCGACAAGCCGCGGAGCCTCGGCTTCACGACGCCGGAGGCCGAGGTGGTGTCGGGCGAGCTGGCGCGCCTGCAGCGCGAGGGCTACGCGGTGGTGGCCATGGAGGTGTCGTCACACGCGCTCGCCACCGCGCGCGTCGACGGGATCCGGTTCGCCGCCGTGGCCTTCACCAACCTGACGCGCGATCACCTCGACTTCCACGGCACCATGGCGCGCTACTTCGACGCCAAGGCGCGCCTGTTCACCGACCTGCGGCGAGGCGCCGGCGCCGTGGTGCCCGCCGGTGACGACGACGAGGGGTGGGCCGCACGCCTGCGCGCGCTGGCGCCCGGGGCCATCACCTGGGGTGCGGGCGGCGCGCTCGAGGCCGTCGAGGTCAAGACCAGCGCCACGGGCACCACCGGCACGCTCGTGTACGCCGGCCGGCGCGCGCCGTTCTCGAGCCCGCTCATGGGCGCCTGGAACGTCGAGAACCTGCTGGTGGCTGGCGGCGCGTGCCTGTCGCTCGGGCTCACCCTCGACGAGGTCGCCGCAGGCATGGCCGTGGCAACGCCGCCCCCGGGGCGCCTGCAGCGGGTCGGCGACGGGGCGCCGCTCGTGGTGGTCGACTACGCGCACACGCCCGACGCGCTCGAGCGCGCGCTCCATGTGCTGCGCGGCATCACCGCGGGGAAGCTCACGGCCGTGTTCGGCTGCGGCGGCGACCGCGACCCGGGGAAGCGCGCCCTCATGGGCCAGGTGGCGGCCCAGTGCGCCGACGCCGTCGTCGTCACCGACGATAACCCGCGCAGCGAAGACGGCGATGTCATTGCCGCGGCGATCGAGGGCGGCATCGGGGCGCGCCTGCGACGCGTCGAGCCTCCGGCGCTCGAGCGCGGCACCTGGACGCGCCTGCGCGCGCGCCGCATGGCGATCCGCGCGGCCATCGACGCCAGCGGCCCCGACGACGCCGTGCTGGTCGCGGGCAAGGGGCACGAGCGAACGCAGACCATCGGCGCGCGCGTGCTGCCGTTCGACGACGTCACCGAGGCGCGGCGCGCGCTCGCGCACGGGAGCGCGCCGGCCTTCCTCGATGCCGAGCTGGTGCAACGCGCGCTCGCTGGGCGCGCGCTTGAGGTGCGCGGCCGGCTGCCCGGCGTGCTGCTCGGCGTGTGCACCGACTCGCGCGCCGTCGAGCCCGGTTCGCTGTTCGTGGCGCTCACAGGTGAGAGCTTCGACGGCCACGCGTTCGTCAAGGACGCGCTGGTCGATGGTGGCGCCGCGGCCGCGATGATCGCGCGCGCCAGCGCCGCGGTCGCGGTCGACCAGTGGCCCCTCGTCATCGTCGACGACACCCTTGCCGCCCTGCAGGATCTCGCGCGCGCGTACCTGGCGACGTTGCCGGCGCGGCGCGTGGCCCTGACGGGCTCGAACGGCAAGACCACCACCAAGGAGCTCATCGCCGCCTGCCTGCGCGCTGCCTTGGGCGCGCCGTTCGTCCACGCCACCGAGGGCAACCTCAACAACCACATCGGCGTGCCGCTCACCGCGCTGCGCGCGGAGCCCGAGCACCGCGCGCTGGTGTTCGAGATGGGCATGAACCACCTCGAGGAGATCGCGCTGTTGTGCCGCGTGGTCCAACCCGAGGTCGGCCTGGTGACGAACATGGGGAGCGCCCACGCCGGCAACGTCGGCGGCGTCGAGGGCGTGGCGCGCGCCAAGGCCGAGCTGTTCGAGGCGCTGCCGAAGGACGGCGTCGCCGTGGTCAACGCCGACGACCCGCGCTGCGTGCGCGAGGCGCAAGCCAAGGCGCGCTGCCGCCAGCTGGCGTTCGGGCGCGCGCCCTGGGCCGACCTGCGCCTGGTGTCAGCGCGTGACCTGGCGTCCGGCGGGCAGGAGCTCGAGCTTTCGTATGGTTCCGAACATGTCGATGTGATCATTCCGCTCGACGGCCGCCACAACGCGCTCAACGCCGCGGGCGCCGTCGCCGTGGCGGTGGCCGTGGGCGCGCCCTTTCGCGCCAGCGCCCTCGGCTTGGCGGGCGTGCGCGGCGCGCACGGCCGCCTCGAGCGCCGCGTGCGTGACGACGGGGCGTGGATCCTAGACGACACCTACAACGCGAACCCCGACAGCATGGAGGCGGCGCTGGCGACGCTGGTGGAGCTGGCCGGCGCGCGCCGACGCGTGGTCGCGCTCGGCGAGATGCGCGAGCTCGGGAGCTACGCCGAGCAGGCGCACCGCCACATCGGAGCCGCGGCCGCGCAAGCCGGGGCCGCGCTGCTCCTGTGTTGCGGCGAGCACGGGCGTCTTTACGGCGAGGGCGCCACGCGCGCCGGTCTCGACGCAGGGCAGGTCGTATGGGCTGCCGATAGCGCGGCCCTGGCGCCCCTGGCCGCGGCGCAGGTGCGCGCCGGCGACGTGGTGTTGGTCAAGGGGTCGCGCGGCGCTCGCATGGAGCGTGTGGTTGAAGCGTTGACCCGTCGGGAGGCTCGCTAGCCCGTGCTCTACACCTTCCTCTACCCGTTGTGGACCGAGGCGTCGTTCCTCAACGTGCTGCGTTACCCGTCGTTCCGCATCGTCATGGCGGCGCTGACCGCGCTCGTGTTGACGCTGTTCTTGTACCCGTCGTTCATCCGGCGCCTGCAGATCTTCAAGTTCGGCCAGGAGGTCCGCAAGGACGGCCCCGAGTCGCACTACAAGAAGCAGGGGACGCCCACCATGGGCGGCATCCTCATCCTCGCGGCGGTCTTCATCTCGACGGTGCTGTGGAGCGACATCCGCCACAAAGCGGTGTGGCTGATCCTGCTCGTCACCATCGGCTACGGGTGCGTGGGCTTCTACGACGATTACAAGAAGATCAAATTCAAGAACCCCGCGGGCCTGGCCGGGCGCTGGAAGCTCTTCTGGCAGTTCACCATCGGCGCGATCGCCATGACGCTGTTCTGGCGGACCGAGTGGTGGCCGGCCGACTGGCCCACCATCGTGTTCAACAGCTCCATCAACCTGCCGTTCGTCAACATCCAGCTCTTCAACCCCGTGCTGGCGTGGTGGCTGTACCTGCCGCTGGCCCTCACGTTCGTCCTCGTCGGCACGTCGAACGCGGTGAACCTCACGGACGGCCTCGACGGGTTGGCCATCGGCCCGATCATGGTGGCCACCTTCACGTTCCTGGTGCTCGCATATGCGGCGGGCACCACGCTCGCCGACTTCAACATCGCAAGCTACCTGCGCATCACGCACGTCGAGGGGGCGGCAGAGCTCAGCGTGTTCTGCGCGGCCGTCTTGGGCGCCGGCATCGGGTTCCTCTGGTACAACGCGTACCCCGCGCTGGTGTTCATGGGCGATGTCGGCGCCCTCGCGCTCGGCGGCGCCCTCGGCATGCTGGCGGTGTTCACCAAGAACGAGCTCTTGTCGGCCGTGCTGCACGGCGTGTTCCTGGCCGAGACCATCTCGGTGATGCTGCAGACCACCTACTTCAAATGGACCAAGCGCAAGACCGGCGAGGGCAAGCGCCTGTTCCTCATGACCCCCATCCACCACCACTTCGAGAAGCTCGGGTGGCCGGAGCCGCGCGTCATCGTGCGGTTCTGGATCGTGAGCGTGATGCTGGCGCTGGTCGCGCTCGCGTCGCTCAAGCTGCGGTGAGCACCATGGCGCGCCCCATCGTCACCCTGCTGCACGATCCCGCCGGCGCGCGCGTCGTCGTGGTGGGCGGCGCCAAGACCGGCGCCGCCGCCGCGCGTCTGCTGGTGCACCGCGGCGCCACGGTCACCATGGTCGACGACGCGGCCACCGACAAGGTCGGCGACGGGCTCCGAAAGCACGGCCTCGACCCCGCGACCATCACGCTGCGCGCCGGCGGCATCGACGCTGCGGTCGTGGCCTCGGCAGAGCTGGTGGTGCTCTCGCCCGGGGTACCGCGGGCGCACGCCGCGCTGCAGCCCGCGCTGGCCGCCGGTGTGCCGTTTGTGGGCGAGATCGAGGTCGCTGCTGCCGCACTGCCGGCCGACGTGGCGGTCATCGCGGTCACGGGCACCAACGGCAAGTCGACGACCACGACCATGCTGGGCGCGATCGCGACGGCGGCCGATCCCGGCGCGTTCGTCGGCGGCAACTTGGGGACGCCGTACTGCCAAGCAGCGCTGGCCGTGGCCCACGGCGCTCCGCCGCCGCGGTTCGCCGCGCTCGAGCTGTCGTCGTATCAGCTGGAGACGCTGCGTGCGTTGGCCGTGCGCGCCGCGGTGGTCACGAACCTCTCGCCCGACCACCTCGACCGCTACCCGAGCGCGGCCGCCTACTACGCCGCCAAGGCACGGGTGTTCGACCTGGTGGTGCCCGGCGGCGGCGTGTCGCTCAACGCCGCCGACGCCGAGAGTCGAGCACATCTGTCGATTGCCGTGCCGGGCGATCGCTTGCGCTGTGACTTCGATGTTCCACAGAGCCTCGAAGGTATTGCCATCACCGAGGACGCTCTGGAGGTGCGCTGGCGCGGAGCGAGGCACCGCCTGACCCTGGCCAACCCACGTATCGTCGGCCACCACAACCGCCAGAACGCCGCGGCAGCGGTGGCCGGCGCGCTCCTCGCGGGCGTCCCGCCGAACGCGTGGCAGGTCGGCCTCGACGCCTACGCCGGCATCGCGCACCGACTCGAGCGCGTCGGCGAGGCGCGCGGGGTCGCCTGGTACAACGATTCCAAGGCCACCAACGTCGACGCCGCGGTCACCGGCCTGCGGTCGTTCTCTGGCGGCGTCCACCTCATCGCGGGCGGGCTCGGCAAGGGCGCGCCCTACGCGCCGCTCGTCGACGTGGCGCGCGCGCGCGTGCGCGCCGTGTACACCATCGGCCAGGACGCGCCCGCCATCGAGGCCGCGTTCATGGGGGCCGCCGCCGTGGTCCCCTGCGGCACGCTCGAGGTGGCGTGCGAGCGCGCCGCGGCCGCGGCCGCGCATGGCGACGTCATCCTGTTGTCTCCGGCGTGCGCGTCGTTCGATCAGTTCCGCGACTACGCCCAGCGCGGCGACGCCTTTCGCCAGTGCTTCCAGCGCGTCGCTGCCGGCGGCGGCGAGGGGGTGGGCTGATGGCGCCCGAGGTCACGATCGCTCGCTGGCCGCGACCGCGCGTCGATGGGGCCATGCTCGCCGCGGTGCTGACGCTGGTGGGTTTGGGCGTGGTCATGGTGGCGGCGGCCAGCGGCTCCGCCTCGCTGGCGCAGACCGGCGACGCCTTCGCCATCGTGCAGCGGCAGGCGGTGTTCGCGGGGCTTGGCGTGGTCGCGCTCGTTGTCGGCGCCGGCATCGATCCGGCTGCGCTCGAACGACGATCGCGCGTCATCGTCGTCGTCACGCTGGTCTTGCTCGCGCTCGTGCTCATCCCGGGGATCGGTCACGTGGCGGGCGGCGCGCGTCGCTGGTTGCAGCTTGGCCCCGTGGGCGTCCAGATCGGCGAGCTCGCCAAGGGTGCGGTGGTCATCTACGTGGCGGCCGCCCTCGCGCATCGCCCTCCGGAGCACGCGCGCCGCACCGGCGTCGGCGCGCTGACCCACCTCGTGGTCCCCGGCGTCATGATGGTGCTGCTCCTCCTCGAGCCCGACTTCGGCACCGCGGTGCTCATCGCCGCGGTCACCTTCCTGCTGCTCTTCGTCGGAGGAGCGCGCGTGGGGTACCTGGCCGGCCTGCTCGCGCTCGCCATCCCGGTGATGACGCTGGTGGTCTCGACGAGCGCCTACCGCATGCGGCGCGTCATGGCGTTCCTCGAGCCGTGGGAGCACCGCTACGACATCGGCTATCAGATCACCGAGTCGCTCATGACTCTCGGCTCGGGCGGAGCGTTCGGGCTCGGCCTTGGCGAGTCGCGCCAGCGGCTGTTCTTCCTGCCGGCGGCGCACACCGACTTCATCCTCGCGGTGCTCGGCGAGGAGCTCGGCTTCCTGGGGGTCGCGCTGGTGGTCGCGTGCTTCGCCGTCATCGGCTGGCGCGCGCTGCGCGCGGCGGTGGCGTCGACGTCGAGCTTCGCGGCGCTCCTGATCGTGGGGCTCACGTCGATGCTCCTGGTGCAGGCGGCGTTCAATATCGCCGTCGTGCTCGGGTTGGTGCCGACCAAGGGCATCACGCTGCCGTTCGTCAGCGCCGGCGGCTCGAGCCTGGTGACCAGCATGTTCTTCGCGGGGTTGCTGCTGCGCGCGGTCAGCGACGCGCGCGCGACCCGAGGGGAGGTCTGAATGCGCCTCGTCATCGCCGGCGGCGGCACCGGCGGACACCTGTTCCCGGGCATCGCCATCGCCGAGGCCTTGCTCGAGATCGATCCTGCAAGCCGCGTGCTCTTCGTGGGCACCGAGCGCGGTATCGAGGCGCGCGCCGTGCCGAAGGCGGGCTTCGACGTGCGCTTCATTCAGGTGGGCGGCCTCAAGGGTCTCGGCGTCAAGAAGCGCGCGACCACGCTCGCCCAGCTGCCCGGCGCGCTGGCGCAGGCTCGGCGCATCCTGCGCGAGTTCCAGGCCGACGCCGTGCTCGGCGTGGGCGGCTATTCGTCGGGCCCGGTGCTGGTGGCGGCGCGCACCATGGGTCTCCCGACGGCGATCTGCGAGCAGAACAGCGTCCCCGGCCTCACCAACCGCCTGCTCGCGCGCTTGGTGCGTCGCATCTTCGTGACCTTCGACATCTCGCGCACGCGCTTCCCGGCGGGGAAGGCCGAGCTCGTCGGCAACCCGGTGCGGCGCGCCTTCCGCGACGCCGCGCGCCGTCCTGCTCCGAACATCGAGCAGGGCCTGGTGTTCACCTTCGGCGGTAGCCAAGGGGCGCGCCCGCTCAACGAGGCGGTCCCGTCGGCCCTCGCGATCCTGAAAAGCCGCGGCCGCGCCGTGCGCGCGCTGCACCAGGCCGGCGCCAGCGACGTGCCCGTCGTGCACGACGCCTACCACAACGCGGAGGTCACCGCCGAGGTCACGCCCTTCATCGACGACATGGTCACCGCCTACCGGCGGGCCCACGTGGTCATCTGCCGCGCGGGCGCGACGTCGTGCGCCGAGCTGACCGCGCTCGGCGTGGCCGCCATCCTCGTGCCGTTCCCCCAGGCCACCGACGACCACCAGACGCTGAACGCCCGGGACCTCGCGCAGACCGGCGCGTGTGTGCTGCTGCCCCAGTCCGAGCTGACCCCCGAGCGGCTCGCCGACGAGATCGAGCGGATCATCAGGGACGACGCCCGGCTCGATCGCATGCGCGAGAGCGCGCGGCGCGCCGGCCGCCTCGACGCGGCCGAGGTCGTGGCGCGGGCCGCGCTGCAGGGCTTCGCCGTCGGCGGCGCCGCGCGCGCGCTCCTGGCGCCGTCGGGGGTGCGCGCGTGACCGGGGCGCGTCCCACCAGCCTGTTTCGCGGACGCGTGCGCCGCATCCACTTCGTGGGCGTGGGCGGCATCGGCATGAGCGGCATCGCCGAGGTGCTGTTGGCCCTGGGCTTCGAGGTGCACGGCAGCGACTTGAAGGCCAGCGACACCACCCGCCGGCTGGCGGCGCAGGGAGCTCATGTCTGCTACGGCCACCGCGAGGAGAACGTCGACGCTGCCGACGTCGTGGTGATGTCGTCGGCCGTGCGCCGCGACAACCCCGAGATCGTGCGCGCGGTTCGCGACGGCATCCCCGTGATCCCGCGGGCCGAGATGTTGGCGGAGCTGATGCGCCTGAAGCACGGCGTGGCGGTGGCCGGGTCCCACGGCAAGACCACCACCACCAGCCTGGTGGCGGCCATCCTCAACGAGGGCGGCCTCGACCCCACGGTCATCATCGGCGGCAAGGTGAACCAGCTCGGCAGCAACGCGCGCGTCGGGCAGGGCGAGCTCCTGGTGGCCGAGGCGGATGAGTCGGACGGCAGCTTCCTGCGTTTGAATCCTACGATCGCGGTAGTGACGAACCTCGACCTGGAACACGTCGACCACTACACCGGCGGCCTCCCCGAGCTGAAGGCGGCCTTCGCCTCCTTCGTCAACCGTATCCCCTTCTACGGGCTCGCGGTGCTGTGCATCGACGAGGAGAACGTGCAGTCCCTGATGCCGACGCTGGCGCGGCGCTACGTGACCTACGGACGCACGCGCCAGGCCGACTACCAGGCGGCCGACGTCGTCCTAGAAGGCGTGTGCTCGCGCTTCCTGGTGAAGCGCCGGGGGCACGACCTTGGCACGGTTCGGCTCAACCTGGCCGGCGTCCACAACGTGCTGAACGCGCTGGCCGCCATCGCGGTGGCCGACGAGCTGGCCATCCCTTTTGCGAGCACCGCTGCGGCGCTGGCCAGCTTCCAGGGTGTGCAGCGACGCTTCACCCACCGGGGCGAGCAGGCGGGCGTGCTGGTGATCGACGATTACGGCCACCACCCGGCCGAGCTGCGGGCGACGCTGGCGGCGGCGCGCCAGGCGTACCCGGGGCGCCGTGTCGTCGTGCTGTTTCAGCCGCATCGCTACACGCGTACGGCGGCGCTCAAGGACGACTTCGCGCGCGCGTTCAACGACGCGGACGTGGTGCTGGTGGCCCCGGTCTACGCCGCCGGCGAGGAGCCCATCGTGGGCGCGACGGCGGACGCGCTGGCCGAGGCCATGGTGCGCCACGGCCACCGCGACGCGCGCGCCGTGGCCAGCCTCGACGACGGGATCGCGCAGCTCACCGCGCTGGTGGCCGCCGGCGACGTGGTGCTCACGCAGGGCGCGGGCGACGTCACCCACGCCGGGCCCGAGCTGTTGCGGCGCCTGACGCCGGCGGAGGCACCGTGAGTGATGCCGCCCTCGCCGAGCGCGTCGACGCGCTGTGCGCGTCGCTGCAGGGCCTGCGGCTGCGGCGCGACGAGCCGCTCGCGGCGCACACCACCTTCGGCATCGGTGGGCCCGCGGACGTGCTGTTCGAGGCGACCAGCGAGGACGAGGTGGTGCGCGCGGTGCGCGCCGCAGCCCACCACCGCGTGCCGCTGTTCGTCCTCGGCGGCGGCAGCAACCTCCTCGTGGGCGACGGCGGTATCCGCGGCCTAACGCTGACCCTCGGGGGCGCGCTCGCCGAGCTGCAGGTGCTCGACGACGGCAGCCGCATCGAGGTGGGGGCGGCCTGCCCGTTCCCGCGGCTCACGCAGACGGCCCTGGGGCAGGGGTGGCCGCCAGCCGTGGGCTGGTTCGGCACGCCGGGGCAGGTGGGCGGGGCCTTGGTGATGAACGCCGGCACGCGCCAGGGCGAGGTGGGCGACGTCGTGGTGGAGGTCCGCCTGGCCGGGGCGGCGGGGCTCGAGCGACGCGCGCGCGCCGCGTGCGGGTTCGGCTACCGCACCAGTGATTTCCCTGTCGGGTCGGTCTTGACGGGCGTGCTGCTTCAATGTGACAGTCGCAAAATCAACGAAGTGGAGACGTTGATGGCGATGGCACACGGGCAGCTCAACCATCGTCGCGCCACGCAGCCCAAGCAGCGCAGCGCTGGCTCGATCTTCAAGAACCCCCCCGGCGACTATGCGGGTCGCCTCGTCGAGGCCGCGGGCCTCAAGGGCACCGCCCTGGGTGGCGCGCGCATCTCCGAGGTGCACGCCAACTTCATCGTCAACAGCGGCGGCGCGAGCGCGCGCGATGTGGTGCAGCTCGCTGAGCAGGCCCGCGCGGCGGTCAAGGCGCGCTTCGGCGTGGAGCTCGAGTGGGAAGTGCGCCGAGTGGGGGAGCACCAATGAGCGCACAGCGCCCTCTTGGCAACGAGCGACGCCGCGCCTCGCAGCTGAGCGGGTTCAGCCGCGCGCCGTGGCGGCCGGGGCGCACGCCCGAGCGCGTGAGCGCGGGAAGTCACGCGTCGCGGGAGCGCACCGGCGAGCGTCGCCGAACGTCGACGCTGCCGGCGCGCCTGGCGTGGGGCAGGGCGGTGCGCGGCGGCGCCCTGCTGGCGCTCGCGATGTTGTCCGCGGTGGCTGTGGTCAAGCTGGCCGCGCTGCTGGAGAACAGCGAGCTCCTGCCGCTCAAGACCGTGACCGTGCACGGCGCCGACGGCCCCCGTGTCGACGAGGTGCTCGCCTACGCGGCGCTGCCGGCCGGCACGCCGCTGCTCAGCATCGACACGACCGAGGTGGCCGCGCGCGTGGCGCAGCACCCGTTCGTCGCCCGCGCAGCGGTGCGGCGCGTGCCGCCCGACGCCGTGGTCATCGACGTCGAGCAGCGCATCGCGGTGGCGGCGCTGGCTGCGGGCGACCTGTACCTCGTGGCGCGCGACGGCAGCATCATGAAGAGCGCGCGGGCCGGCGACGGTCTCGACCTGCCCGTCATCACGGGCATCGCCGCCGCCGACGTCGCCGACGGCACCGCGCGCGATGTGCTGCGCGGCGCGCTGTATCGGCTCGACGCCTACGCGCGCGGGGGGCGCCCGGGCGGCGGCTTGGCAGAGCTGGCGTTTGTCCCGGGTGTGGGCTTCGAGCTGGTGCTCGACGACGGGCTACGGGTTCGCGTGGGCGACGATGCCAGCGAAAGCCAGTTCGTCGACAAGCTCGGCCGCCTCGACGCCGTGCTGCGCCGCCTGGCATCGGCCGGCGCGCGCGCCAGCTTCATTCATCTCGACGACGACCGTCGGCCCGAGAGGGCGGCGGTTCGTCTCCGACCGGTGGCGGAGACGCCACCGGTTGGTGGTTAGAGAAGTCCCGCGAGAGCGGGGTTTTCGCGATCGTCGCGAGAGCGGAGATCGCAGGAGGACGGATGGCAAAGAGGGTTCCGCGGCGCGAGAACCTCGTGGTGGGCCTTGATATCGGCACCACGAAGATCTGCGCAATCGTCGGCGAGGTCACGCCCGAGGGCGTCGACATCGTCGGAATCGGCACGGCGCCGTCGAAAGGACTGCGCAAGGGCTGTGTCATCAACATCGAGTCGACCGTCGGCTCCATCAAGCGCGCCGTGGAGGAGGCGGAGCTGATGGCGGGGTGCGAGATCGACTCCGTGTACGCCGGCATCGCCGGCGGGCACATTCGAGGGTTCAATAGTCACGGCATCGTCGCGGTGAAGGAACGCGAGGTAACCGAGGCGGACATCGAGCGGGTCATCGACGCGGCCAAGGCCGTGGCCATCCCGGTCGATCGCGAGGTGATTCACATCCTGCCGCAGGAGTTCATCATCGACGACCAAGACGGCATCCGTGAGCCGCTGGGGATGTCGGGCGTGCGACTGGAGTCGAAGGTTCACATCGTGACGGGCGCGGTCACCAGCGCCCAGAACATCGTCAAGTGCGCGCAGAAGTGCGCGCTCAACGTATCGGACATCGTCCTCGAGCAGCTCGCCAGCGCGCTGGCGGTGCTCTCCGAAGACGAGAAGGAGCTCGGGGTCGCGCTCGTCGACATCGGCGGCGGCACCACCGACATCGCCATCTTCCACGGCGGGAGCATCCAGCACACCAGCGTGGTCGCCATCGGCGGCCAGCACATGACCAACGACATCGCCGTGGGGCTGCGCACACCGCAAGAAGAGGCCGAGACCATCAAGAAGCGATGGGGATGCGCGTCGACCAAGTCGATCAAGGCCAACGAGAGCATCGAGGTGCCTTCCATCGGTGGACGCAAGGCGCGGGAGCTGTCGCGACAGATCCTCGGCGACATCCTCGAGCCGCGCGTGGTCGAGATCTTCGAGCTCGTGCAACGCGAGATCGAAAAGATGAAGCTGACGGAGCTGCTCGCGTCCGGCGTCGTGCTCACCGGCGGCGCGTCGCTCCTGCCGGGCATGGCGGAGGTGGCGGAAGAGGTCATCGGCCTGCCGGTGCGCCTCGGGACGCCACAGAACATCGGCGGCTTGGTCGACGTCGTGAAGAGCCCCATGTACGCCACGGGCGTGGGCTTGCTCGTCTATGGCGCGCAGCAGATGCACGATCCGCGGTACTTCCGAGCGCGCGACGAGAACATCTACACCAAGGTCAAGAAGCGCATGAGCGCTTGGCTCGAGGACGTCCTCTGAGCCCCTTCGTCTCGCCATCCTGAACGATTCACGACGGACGATCGCGACCTGCGATCGCTCCGCACACCTCTGGAGTTCCCCATGATCGAGTTCGAAGACAACAGGCAGACCGGCCCGCGCATCAAGGTGATCGGCGTGGGTGGCGGTGGCGGCAACGCCATCAACAACATGATCGATCGAGGCATCGCTGGCGTCGAGTTTTTGGCCGCCAACACCGACGTGCAGGCCCTCGAGATGAACCACGCGGCCATGAAGCTGCAGCTCGGGCAAGGCAGCACCAAGGGGCTCGGCGCCGGCGCCAAGCCCGACGTCGGCGCTGGCGCAGCCAAGGAGAGCATCGACCGCATCGAGGAGCTGTTGCACGGCGCCGACATGGTGTTCGTCGCCGCCGGCATGGGTGGCGGCACCGGCACCGGCGCGGCGCCCATCATCGCCGACGTGGCGCGCCGCCAAGGCGCGCTCACGGTCGGCGTCGTGACGCGCCCGTTCGCGTTCGAGGGCAACCGCCGCAAGAAGCAAGCGGAGCGTGGCATCGAGGCGCTCAAGGCGGCCGTCGACACGCTCATCATCGTGCCCAACGATCGCCTGCTGCAGTTGTGCAGTCCCGACACGACGATGCTCGACTCGTTCAAGCTCGCCGACCAGGTGCTGTTCAACGCGGTCAAGGGCATCTCCGACATCATCACGCAGCAAGGCGTGATCAACGTGGACTTCGCCGACGCCGTCAGCGTGATGAGCGCGCAGGGCCTCGCGCTGATGGGTATCGGCCGTGGCAGCGGCGAGCGACGCGCGCTCGACGCGGCCAACGCCGCCATCTCGAGCCCGCTGCTCGAGGAGGTAAGCGTCGACGGTGCTACGGGCATTCTGGTCAATGTCACCGGTGGCCCGAGCCTCACGCTCCACGAGGTGAACGCGGCCATCGCGCTCATCACCGAGGCGGCGCACGAGGACGCAAACATCATCTTCGGCTACGTGGTCGACGAGGCCATGGGCGAGGACGTCGCGATCACCGTCATCGCCACCGGCTTCGAGCGCGCCCGGCGCGAGGCGGAGCAATCCCACCACGCAGCCGCGGCGCCGCCGGCGGCGCAGCAGCGCACGGACCCGGACGTGCCGACATACATCCGGAACGGCTGGCGCGACGGCAAGACCATGCGGGGCCCGCTGCCGCAGGCGGAGCTGCCGCTGGCGCTGCCGGACCTCGTGCAGGAGCCGCTGGCGACGGCGACCGCCGCCGTCACGGCGCTCGACGAGCCGGCGCCGCAGGCCGCAGCGCC
>CAZONM010000059.1:0-20028 GCA_964580865.1 uncultured Myxococcales bacterium
GGGGTGCCGCCGGCGTCGCGTCGCCGAAGAGCGCCGGTGGGCGCCACCGTCACGGCATGGGCGCGTCGGCCTGGCGGTCGCTCGGCGCCAGGCGGATGCCGCCGCCCGTGGCCGCGTCCACCGCCGCGCCCACCGGGTCGCTCGTGGCGCCACCGTCCTCCATGGGGACGCTGCGCAGCTGCAGGAGCGTCTCGGCCGACACGATGCGCTCGTCTTGCGTGAGGCCCGCCTGCAGCCGGTCGCGGTTGAGCTTGGCTTGCGCGTAGCGCGGCGAGAGCTCGGCGGCGCGCGAGAACGCGGCGTGGGCCTCGGCGTGGCGCCCCAGGCGCTCGTAGGTGACGCCCAGGTTGTTCAGCATGTAGCCCTGCTGCGGCTCCAAGGACAGCGTGCGCTCGAGGTGGGCGCGCGCCAGCTCGAGCTCGCCGATCTGGATGGCGCTGTAGCCGAGGTTGTTGTGCGCATGGATGTTGTCGGGCTCGGCCTGGACCACCAGCGCGAACGCGTCGATGGCCTCCTTCCACATGCGCTGCTGCATGAACGCGCGGCCGAGCTGCTGACGAGCGGCGGCGTCCTGCGGGTCGAGGCGCACGAGCTCGTCGATGTGCTGCTTGGCGCGCACGCCGTCGTTCATGGCGAGGTAGCGCTTGGCCAGGGCGCGGCGCGCGGCCGCCAGCGCGGGCTCGCGGTTGATCGCCTCCTCCAGGCACGCGACGCCGCGCTCGTCGTCGCCCACGGCGAGGTACGCCTCGCCGAGCGTCTGCCACACCTCCGTGGTGTCGTGGGCGGCCAGCGCGAAGCGCAGCGCGCCCACGGCCTCCATGGCGCGCCCCTCGGCGAGGTAGCGCTTGCCCTGCTCGCGGTAGTCGGTGGTGTCGCCGTCGGCCGGGATGAGCGCGATGGTGTCGAGCAGCGTGGGCACCGCCGGGGGCGCCGGCGCCACCGCGACGATCTCGGGCTCGCCGATGTCGAGCCGCACCACGGGCGCGGGCGCGGCCGGCTCCACCGGCGCCGGCGTGCGCGGGCACGCGCCCAAGCCGATGACGACGAGCGCGAGACAAAGAACGGGGGTAACGCGGGCGAGCATGGTGGTCCTCCTCGAGGCCGGTGCGCGTTCGTGCGGCGGCGTCGACGAGGGGATTTCACGATCGATGCCAGCGGCGCCGGCGCGTCACCATGCGGCGAGTGCGCGTGCCGCGTGTCTCGCGAGACACGCGGCAGTGTGTGCGCGGCCTGTGACGCGCGCACGACGTCGAGGCGTCAGGCGTTGACGCCGAGCCGCCGCACCTTCTTGTACAGGTGTGAGCGCTCGAGCCCGAGGTCTTCGGCGGCCTTCGACATGTTGCCGTCGAACTTCTTGATGCGGTCTTCGATGATGCGCTTCTCGAAGCCCTCGAGCAGCTGGTAGAGCGGGCCGCTGTCGGGAATGGCCTGCCCTTGCAGCGTGCGCGCGCCGGGAAGCGCGCCCTTGACGTCGACGGCGCCGATGGACTTCCCCGCCACCAGGATGGCGAGCCGATCGACGACGTGCACGAGCTCGCGCACGTTGCCGGGCCAGTCGTGCGCCGCCAGCAGCTTGAGCGCCTCGGCGTCCCAGGTCTTCGGCTCGAGGTCGTTCTCTTGGCAGCTCTTCTCGAGGAGGAACACCGCCAAGTCGGCGATGTCTTCCTTGCGCTCGCGCAACGGCGGCACGTGCACGGGCACCACGTTGAGGCGGTAGTAGAGGTCCTCGCGGAAGCGGCCGGCCTTGACCTCGGCTTGCAGGTCACGGTTGGTGGCGGCGATGACGCGCACGTCGACCTTGATGGGCTCCTTGCCGCCCACGCGCTCGATCTCGCCCTCCTGCAAGACGCGTAGGAGCTTGGCCTGCATGCCGGGCGGCAGCTCGCCCACCTCGTCGAGGAACAGGGTGCCGCCGTGGGCGCGCTCGAAGCGGCCCTCGTGGCGCCGATCGGCGCCGGTGAAGGCGCCCTTCTCGTGACCGAACAGCTCGCTCTCGACCAGGTTCTCGGCGATGGCGGCGCAGTTGAGCTTGACGAACGGCCCGGGCGCGCGCCGCGACAGGTCGTGGATGGCCTTGGCGACGAGCTCCTTGCCGACGCCGCTCTCGCCGGTGATGAGCACGCGCGCCTTGGTGGGCGCCGCGCGGTGCACGGCCTCGAGCACGGCCGTGAGCGCGCCCGAGCGGCCCACCATGCCGCTGCGCCTCTCGACGTTCTTCTTGAGGGCGCCCACGTCGCGATCGAGGGCGTCGAGGCGCAGGGCGTTCTTGACCGTGAGGAGCAGCCGCTCCATCTCGACCGGCTTCTCGAGGAAGTCGAGCGCTCCCAGGCGGGTGGCGCGAATGGCGGCGTCGAGGGTGCCGTGGCCGCTCATCATCACCACGGCCGGTCCCTCGGCATTCGCGCGCAGGCGCTCGAGCACGTCGAGCCCGGTCATGTCGGGCAGCTTGAGATCGAGCAGCACCAGGTCGGGGGCGAACGACGTCGCCAGCCCCAGGCCCGCCTGGCCCGTCTCGGCGCCCTCGACCACGAAGCCTTCGAGGTCGAGGCCCCGCGCCAGCGTGGTGCGGATGTTCTTCTCGTCGTCGATGATCAACACGCGGTGGCTCATGGCACCTTGGTAGCCCAACGAGGGTCGACGCGACACACGGAGCCCGCAGGCACGCACCCCGGCTCTTGACCCGAACGCGCGAGCGGTCCATATCCATCCGCGCACGACGCCCAGATGGCGGAACTGGTAGACGCGCTAGGTTCAGGTCCTAGTGGCCGCAAGGTCGTGGAGGTTCGAGTCCTCTTCTGGGCACCACGGTGACGTTGCAGGAGATCGGCGCTGGCGACAGCGCCGTTTTCGATCGTGGCCGATGGGGAGGCCAGGCGCGCCAGCGCTCGCGTGACGGACCTTGGCGCCGCCGTGCCCCCTTGCCGGCGCGGCGCCTCGCGCCAAGGCGCGTCCGGCGAGCGCTCGTTCGCGCAGGGGGGAGTGCACCATGAAGTGCGCGAGATGCGGCAGGCGCAAAGGCAAGCGCGGCTGCCCCGCCCTCGGCGGCGAACTGTGCACCGAGTGCTGCGGCGCGCACCGCCTGTGAGACATCGCATGCCGGGCCACGTGCAGCTGGCTCGGCGGCCTCGCCGTCGTCGGCGGGCTCGCGGAGCCGCCGCCCGACGAGGTGCGTGCGGCGATGCAGGGGGCCGCTCGGTCCATCGCGCCGTGGGTTCGCACCTGCTCGCGCCGCCCGCGCTTCCACGACGTCGCGGTCGACGAGGTGTTCGGTGACGACCCGCCCGGCCAAGACGACGAGTGGCTCTTGGAGCCCTGGGTGGCCGGCATCCACCACGGCGTCCTCGACGAGCAGGGCCGGCGCCTGGTCGACATCATGCTCGCCGACTGCGCGCGCCTGTTGCCACCGGCCCACGCCGCCGCACTCCGCTCGTTGTCGACCGCGTGGTTCTCGGTCTTTCGCGTAGAGCGCGTCGACCTCGATCAGGGCATCTTGATCTGCGACACCATCGACGATCGCGAGCGGTACGTCCACGAGAAGAGCGGCACGCATTACGCGCACGCGCTCGACGTGATCGTCGCCTTCGTCTCCACCACCGGCGGCGTCGAGATGTTCCAAGGCATCGCGCAGGTGCCGCCCATCCACACCCTCGCCGTGATCGACGAGCACAAGCGCCTGCTCGCCAACGCCCGTACCAGCGACCGCGTCGCCGCGACCGCACTCACCTGGGGCGCCACGCTCGGCTACCTGCGGCGGCTCGTGCGCGACTGGCGCCCCGTCATGCACCACACCGACGGCGAGCCGCTGCTCCCGTCGAAGGCCCACTACGACGTGCTCGACGACCGCGCGCTGCGCGCCGCGCTGTCGTCGGCGCCCGACCTCGACCACGACGAGCGCGGGTGGGGTTGGCGGCGCGGCGACGGCGACGGCGCGCTGAGCCTGGGGCGGCTGACGCTCGACGGGCGCGCGCTCATCCTCGAGGTGAACTCGCGGGAGCGCTTGGCGCGCGGCAAGGAGCTGATCGCGGCGCTCGCGGGCGCCGCCGTCAAGCACCGCCTCGACGAGCACACGGACGTCGATCGCTTGCTGGAGGCCGCGCGCGCGGGCCAGCCCCGCACCCAGGCGGGCGACGACCTCCCCGAGCACGTGAGGCGCGAGATCATCGCCACGGCGCTGCAGCGCGCGTACGCCAACGTCCTCGACGAGCCCGTGCCGGCTCTCGACAACATGACGCCGCGGCGCGCGGCGGCGACGAGCCCCGAGCAGAAACAACGCGTGCGCGAGTGGCTCGACGGCCTCGAGCACAGCCTGCACACGATGCCGGGTGGACCCGAGGCCGTCGACGTCGACGAGTGGCGGGTGGAGCTTGGCATCGCGCCGCGCCACGGTGACGACGACGAGGGCCTCGACGGCCCCGCTTGGTTGGACGTCCTCGACCCGGACTTGGTCGAGCAGCTCGCCAAGCGCGTCGAGCGCGACCAGCGCGCGTGGCTCGACGAGCCGACGCCCCTGCTCGAGGGCGCGACCCCGCGCGCGGCAGCCAAGGACGCGCTCGTGCGCCCGGTCGTGCACCTGCTGGTCGACGGCGTCGCGGAGTGCTCGAGCCTGTCCTACGATGCGATCGAGGCCATGGCGCGCGAGATCGGGCTCTACCAAACCACGCTGCGCGACGACCCGCGAGTCCCGCCGGACCCGGACACGTGGCTCGGGCGTCACTCGCGCGAGCGCGAGGGCGCCATCGCCGTCGCCCACGAGAGCGGGCCGCACCCGCCCATCGCCGACCGGTTCCGCCATCTCATCGAGCACCACGTCGTCGAAGAGGTGATCGCGCGGGGCTCGCCGCCCGCGACGCGAGCGCTCGACCGCCTGCTCGGCCTCGGGCTGACGCGCCAGGAGGCGATCCACGCGCTCGGCGAGACCATCGGCGCGTACCTCGACACCCGCCTCGCGAGCTATGACGCCAACGGCGACGACAGCGAGGACCATGGCTGGGGCGGCGCCGACGCAGCGATGATGGCGATCGAACCAACGCCATGGCGCGGCACGGCGCCCTGACCGCGCGGCGACGGCCTCACACCCGATCGACCACCGGCACCACCGCGCGCTGCCCGACCGCGCCGTGCAGCCCGTAGCGATCGATGCGGTGGCGTAGCGCGAAGCGGCTGATGCCGAGCAGGCGCGCGGCCCTGGTCTGGTTGCCTTGGCAGCGCTCGAGCGCCTGCTCGACGAAGCTGCGCTCCACGGCCGCGAGGTCGATGCCCTCCGGCAGGAGCACGTACGGGCTGCCGTGGTGGCGCGCGCTGCGCGAGCGGATCTCCTCGGGCAGGTCGGAAAGGCAGATGGGCTCGTCGTCGCCCTTGAGGATGAGCGCGCGCTCGACGACGTTGCGCAGCTCGCGCCCGTTGCCGGGCCAGGGATACGCGCGCAGCGCGGCCACGGCGTCGGCCTCGATGCCGGCCACCTTGCGGCCGAGCTCGCGGCCGGTGCGCTCGAGCAACGCCATGGCGATGGGCTCGATGTCCTCGGGACGCCGGCGCAAGGGCGGGATCTCGATGGGGACGACGTTGAGACGGAAGAACAGATCCTCGCGGAACGTGCCCGCGGCCGCCGCCGCCTTGAGGTCCTTGTTGGTGGCGGCGATGACCGCGGCGCCGAGCGGCAGGTCCACCAGCGCGCCCAGGCGACGGAAGCGGCGGTTCTCGAGGGCGCGCAGGAGCTTGGCCTGGGTGGCCAGCGGCATCTCCCCGATCTCATCGAGGAAGATGACGCCACCCTCAGCCACCTCGAACAGGCCGCGCTTGGCGGTGCGCGCGTCGGTGAACGCGCCCTTCTCGTGGCCGAACAGCTCGCTCTCGATCAACGTCTCGGGCATGGCGGCGCAGTCGATCTGCATGAACGGCTTGTCGCGCCGCGGGCCGCGTCGGTGGATCGCCTCGGCGATGAGGTTCTTGCCCGTGCCGGTCTCACCCACGATGAGCACCGTCGGAGCGTCGACGCGCTCGAGCCGCGCCAGCGTGTCGTACAGCTTGCGCATGGCCGGCGACTCGCCGATCAAGCGCTCATACCCGGTGGCAGCTCGATCGCGCAGCCACGCGACCTCGGTCTGCAGCTGCCGGTGCTCGAGGAAGCGCGCGAGCTGGTGCGACACCTCGCGGAGGTCCATGGGTTTCTGCAGGTAGCCCTCGGCGCCGAGCTTGATGGCGTCGACGGCGCCGGCGAAGCCCGGGCGTGCGGTGATGACGAGCGTGGGCAGCGCGATCCCCTGCTCGCGCAGCGCGGTGAGCACGGCGAGGCCATCCATGCGCGGCATACCGAGGTCGAGGATGAGCGCGTCGGGCAGCGACTCCTCGATGAGGCGGAGCGCGCGCTCCCCGTCGGCGGCCGGCGTCACCTCGTAGCCCTCGCGCCGAAGGTGCTCCTCCAGCGACTCCCGAATCAACGCCTCATCGTCACAGACCAGAATTCGCAGCGGCATCGGCCTGGTGTACGCAAGCGTCGGGCCATCAGCACGGGCTTGGATCTTTCGGGACAAGGCGCGCGCAGCGCTGCTCCGGCGCGACACTGACCGATCGTACCGTGCGGATCCGCTCATTCACTGTGCGCACCCGCTATGCCCTTGACCGGCCAGGCGCGCCCCGACGCGTCGCTTGGCCGGCACGACGGTTGCTGTAGTGGGTCGGGCGCGGCCGCAGGGGGCCGGCCCGCTTTCTTTGGAGGGGACATGCCACGCCCAGACGGTCGTTTGTGTGTCACGGTCGCCGAGGACGACGACGACATCAGGGCAGCGGTGACGCTCTTGCTGGAGGACGCGGGCTACGACGTCGAGGCACTGGCATCGGGCGGCCTCCTGCTCGATCGCCTCGCACCCGCCATCCTCGGCGACCCCGACGTACCGCGCCCGGACGCCCTGGTCACCGACGTGCGCATGCCGGGCATCAACGGCCTGGCCATGATGGAGGGCCTGCGCGCCAACGGGTGGAGCGCGCCCATCGTGGTCATGACCGCCTTCGCCGACGACGACATGCGCCAACGCGTCGCGCGCATGGGCGGGGCCGCGCTCATCGACAAGCCCTTCGACCCCGACATGCTGACGCAGACCCTGGCGGCGTTGCTCTCCGCCACCGGGGACCCGGCGGGCGTTCCCGGGCTGGCCTAGCGCTTGCTTCCACTGTCCCTATGGAGCTCGCCTCCCTCCCGCCGACGCCGGCGCTCGACGACAGCGTGCGTGGCCTCTTGCTGCGCCTGGCGATGCAGCCGCCGGGCCGCGGCGGCGCCCGGTGGGAGCAGGCCATCGACGACGTCGCGCTGCGCGTGCACGAGCTGCGCGACCACGAGCGGTTCGAGGAGCTGTGCGCGCCCTGGTTGCCGCGCCTGACCGCGCTGGTGACGGCGGTTGAGGCGGGCGCCGCCGATGGCGATGAGGTGCGCGACCTCGACGCCATCGTGACGGCGGCGGCCTGCATGCTCGAGCACCTCGGCGGCCGCGGCCAGCTCGACGACGCGCTGCTGCGGCCGAGCTATCGGGTGATCGATCTCGCGCGCGTCACCCGCGAGATCGGCGCCGCGTTCCGCAACCTGGCCGTGCGCCGCGGCGTGCACTTCACCATCGATCTGCCCGACGAGGCCCTGGTGCACGGCGACCCCGCCAAGGTCGAGCTCATCGTGCTCACCCTGCTCTACAACGCGTTCAAGTACACGCCCATGCGCGGCAGCGTCCACTGCGCGCTGCACGTGCGCGGCGACGACGAGCTCGCGGTCTTCTCGGTGGCCGACACGAGCCCGCGTATCCGCGCCTCCGAGACCGACGCGCTGTTCGCCGCCGGCGTCCACGATCGCTCGACGACGTTCCTGCATGCCGGACGCACCGTGGGGCTCGGCACGGCGCGCGACTGCGCGCGCCTTCACGGCGGGTGGCTCGTGCTGCGCGCCAGCGAGAAGCGCCGCGGCTGCGCCTTCGAGGCCGCGCTACCGACGCACGCGCCCCAGGGCTGCCACACGGCCGCGGTCGACGGCTTTCCCCAGCTCGCGCTCGCCGCCGACGGGGTGGTCGACCAGCTGCGCGCGGAGCTCTCGCCCGAGGCCGCGCCCGATCGCGGCGCCCCACGCGACCAGCGCCCACTGGCGCTGGTGGTGGAGGACAACCCGCACACGCAACGCATCCTCGCGCTGGCGCTGCAGCCGGCGTACGGCGTGGTCACCGCCGGCAACGGCGTGGAGGGGCTGGCCAAGGCGGTGGAGCTCAAGCCCGACGTCATCCTCACCGACGTGCGCATGCCGTTGATGGACGGCGAGGCCATGGTGCACCAGATCCGCGCGCAGGCCGGCCTGGCCGAGGTCCCCATCCTGGTGCTCACGGCCAGCGACGACCGACAGGTGATGGTGCGCCTGCTCGACGCCGGCGTGGAAGACGTGCTGCGCAAGCCCTTCGAGCTCGCCGAGGTGCGCGCGCGCGTCCGCTCGTTGGTGGCGGCAAAGCGCGCGCGCGACACGCTCAACGCGACCATCGGCCATCAGGAAGACAGCCTCGACGCCCTGGCTGACGAGGTGGCCGCACACCAGCGCGGGCTGCAGAGCGCGCTGGCGCTGCTGGCCGAGGAGCGCGACCACGCGCGGCGCGCCGATCGCAGCAAGAGCAACTTCCTGCGCATGATGTCGCACGAGCTCAAGACGCCGCTGGCGGCGCTGCAGCTGCAGCTCCACGGCATCGAGCGCCACCGCGGCGCACACAACGGCGCACACAACGGCGCGCACAACGGCGCGCACAACGGCGCCAGCGACGACGTGGCGCGCATGCGCCGCTCCATTCGACGGCTGACGCTCCTGATCGACACCATGACCGAGTGGGTGCGCATCGCCGACGGCCGCTTCGAGGCGGTGGCGGCGCCGGTGCTGCTCGCCGACGTGGTGGGCGCGGCGCTCGACGTGGCGCGCCTCGGCTCGGGCGCCAAGCGCATCACGGTGGCGCCGGCGACGGTGCGCATGCCGCCGTTGGTCACCGACCCGCGCCTCGTGGCGTTGCTCGTCGACAACCTGGTGAACTTCGCGCTGCAGCTGAGCGATCGCGGCTCGATCGACATCTCGTTCGTGGTGCGGGCCGACGCGCAAGAGCTGCGCCTGCGCTGCTGCGACGCACGCGGCGCAGGCTCGCACTTCTCCGAAGAGCTGTTCCGCGCCTTCAACGACGAAGGCGACCTCGGGACGCGCCCCGGCGCCGGATCGGGGCTCGGCCTGCGCGTGGTGAAGGACATCGCACGCGCGCTCGCCGGTGACCTCGAGCTGGCGCCCGCATCGGACGCCCCGTGCCCTGTGTTCGTGCTGACCTTGCGCTCGTCCACGGTGGACCAGCGCTTCCCGTCGGACGTGCCACCCGTCGGAGATCACCATGCCGAACCAGCAACCGAACGTCGTGCAGCTCGCTGACCGGCGCCGTGACGATCGCGTGACCTTCGCGCGACGCGCGCGCATCGTCGTCGCCGACGATGACGAGGACGTGCGCGAGACGTTGGCGCGCATGCTCGAGTGCGATGGCTTCGAGGTGTGGACCGCCGCTGACGGCGCCACGCTCCTGCGCATGCTCGACGACGCCTGGTGCGCGGGCCGCGCGC
This sequence comes from uncultured Myxococcales bacterium, assembly GCA_964580865.1. GTDB lineage: Bacteria > Myxococcota > UBA727 > UBA727 > VGSZ01 > JACOUT01. The sequence goes on from CAZONM010000059.1 coordinate 9,604, forward strand.
CTGACCTGCTGCTGCTCGACCAGCGCATGCCATGCTCCACCGGGCTCGACGTGCTCGCCGACCTGCGCGGCCGCGGGTTCGCGAGCCCCGCGGTGCTCATCACGGCGTTCGGCGAGCTGGGTCACCGCGCGCGCGCGCTGGGGGCCGACCTGCTCGAGAAGCCCTTCGAGCCCGACGCGCTGCGCCGGCTGGTGTTCGATCGCCTGGGGCGCGCCGATCGCATGCCCGACCCGCACGATCGCGCGGACCAGGAGGCCGCCGTGGTGTGGTGCGCCTCGTGCGGCGCGCCCGAGCGCGTCGTCGACGACGACGCGCGCCGCAACCCGCCCACGTGGTTCTGCGTCGAGTGCCGTGCGCGCGCGCGCCCGCGGCCCGGCGACGAGCTCGGCGAAGGCGACTGACGCACGCCCCGACGGGCGTGGCCCGGCGCGCGTCAGCGCTTGTGCTTCGGCCGCAGGTGCACCTCGAGGCGCTGATCGGCCGACTCGATGAGCGACTCGGCGTCGTCGGGGTCGAGGGGCAGCTTGGCCTCGGTGCCCTTGCGCAGCACCTCGAGCATCGCCTCGCGCTGCTCGGTCACGCCGGTGTGGTGTGACTCGAGGCCGCGGATCTCGTCGGCGCTCAGGGGCTCGACCGCCAGCGGATCGAGCGCGGCCGCGGGCAGCAGCGCGTCATCGTCGTCGTCGTCGATGACGACGCTCGCCTTGGGCGCGGCGCGCGCGCCGGTGGCGCCCTTGCGAACCGTGGTGCCGACCGACCGGCGCGAACGCTTGGATGTCGCCATGGTGACCTCGGGCCGGCGTTCAGCAACGCTCGTGCCACGACGATGCGCGCTCCAGCGCCGCGCCCAGGCCGCCCGCAGGGCATCCACGACCAGCGGCGTGCGAGGCGGCACAGCGCTTGAGCACGGACGCACGGACCTGGCGGCACGTACGGCCATCCGCAGCGGCGGCACCGTGGCACGCTTCTTCCTTGGGCTGTGACGTTGTCCTTGCGCCATGGCCTTTCGTTCCTGACCTGGGGGCGGTCGACGCGAGCGCGCCGATCGCAGAACGGAGCCGACCATGACTGAGGCACACAAGCGCCTACGGATCTTGATCGCCGAAGACGACGACGATGTGCGCGACGGCCTCGCGGACCTGTTGGTGGCCGCGGGCTTCGAGGTCGCGCGCGTGGCCAGCGGCACCGAGCTCCTCGAGGCGCTGGCGGAGGCGCTCGATGCCGGCGCGAGCGCGCCCGACCTCATCATCACCGACGTCATCATGCCAGGCGTCAGCGGTATCAACGTCGTCGAGGAGCTGCGCGCCGAGGGGTGGCATCAGCCCGTGGTCGTGATCTCGGGGTTCGACGCGGCCACCGTCGCGCACCGCGTGGAGCACTTGAGCGACGTGCGCTTCCTGCCCAAGCCGCTCGACCCGCCGCAGGTGGTGGCGCTGGTGGCCGAGCTGGCCGCCGCGACGCCGGTGGTGCACTGACGACTCGCTATCCCGGAGGAACGGGCCCGCACACGTCGGTGCCGCCGTCGTCGATCCAGCACACCAGGCCGCCGGTGCAGTTGCCGTCGGCGTCGCACGGGTCAGCGCACAGCGTGCCGAGCTCCTCGTTGTCGGTGGCGAAGTGCGCGCAGTGACCGCTGGCGCACTCGCGCGCGGACGTGCACGGCTCGCCGGCCGCACGCGTGTCGAGCTGCGGCATGCAGACGCGATTGCCCTCGGTGTCGTCGACACACACGGCGCCCTCGGCGCAGTCATCGTCGACGCAGGCGCTGGCGCACTTGAGCTTGCCGTCGAGATCCTCGAGACAGAAGCCGCCGGCGCACGCGCTGGCGGCCTGGCACTCGAGGCCATCGGCCAGCGGCTCGAGGCACGCGCGCGCGCCCCCCTGCAGGCGCACGCATGCGTCGCCCGCGCGGGCGCAGTCGGTGGCCTCGTCGCAGTTGTCGGCGCACACCGGCGGCGACTCCTCGCCCGCCACGGGGTCGGGCGGATCCACGCACGTGCCCGACGAGCACTGCCGCGAGTCGGTGCACCCCGCGCCGGCGTCGCCGTCGCCCGTGGGCGCCACGCACACGCGGCGCAGCCCCGCCAGCACGCAGCGCAGGGCCGCGTCGTCGCAGGTGCCGTCGTCGGTGCACTGGGCGGCGCACACGCCGCTGCCGAACCCCTCGCACGCGCCGCTGCGGCACTCGCGATCCGACGCGCACGCGTCGCCCACCTCGAGCTGCCCCGTGAGGCTGAGGCACGCGCCCTCGAACGATCCGTCGTCGCGCGGCACGCATGCGAGGCCCGCCACGCACGCCTGATCGGCCGCGCACGGCCGCACGCAGGCGTTGGCGCCCTCCTCGTCGTCGGGCACGCACACCTCGCTGGCGCCGCAGTCGTCGCTGGTGCGGCACCCCTGCCCTGGCGGACAGGCGCTCGCCGTCACTACCACCGCGGCCAGCGCGGCCGCCACCATCGATCCTGCAATCCAACGCCATGCCATGGGTACAACCTTGTGCCGGGAGCATACCCGGGGATCGCGCCACCCGCAGTTCTCCGACTGTGCGCGCGGTCGCCGCGCGTTGGCAGGTCAGCAGCAGGGGCGCGCGTTGGCGAGCGGGCGCCACTCGATGGTCGCGTGGGTGATGTGGAAGTGGTCGTGCATGGCGCGCTTGAGCTCGTCGGCGACGCCGGCGAGCATGGCCAGATCGCTCTCGGCGGTCACCAGGACCAGGCTCGCCACCGCCTCGCCCGAGTCGAGCTCCCACGCGTGCAGGCCCACAACCTCGTGCACGCCCGGCGCCGCGCGCACCGTGCGCTCCAGCGCCGCCACGTCGAGCGTGGCGGGCGCGCGCTCGAGCAAGATGCTGCCGACGTCGAACAACAGGCGCGCCGCGCCCACGGCGATGATGCCGGCCACCACCAGCGAGGCGATGGGGTCGACCAGCGACGGACCGCCGAGCCACAGCACCACACCGGCGACGAGCGCCGCCACCGAGCCGAGCGCGTCGCCGAGCATGTGCAGCATGGCGCCGCGCACGTTGACGCTGTGGTCGCCCGAGCGGTGCACGAGCCACGCGCCGACGACGTTGGCGAGCAACCCGAGTGCGGCCACCACCACCACGGGCAGGCCGGGCACGGCGCGCGGAGCTTGGATGCGCTCGATGGCCTCGAGGACGATGAGCGCAGCGGCGCCCAAGACGATGAGGGCGTTCACCATGCCGCCGAGCACCGGCAGGCGGCGCAAGCCGAACGTCGAGCGGCCGCTGCGCGGGCGCTCCCGCAGCACCGCCGCCACGAACGCCACTACCAGCCCGAGGGTGTCGGTGAGCATGTGGGTGGCATCCGAGAGCAGCGCCAGCGACCCCGTGAGCCAGCCCGCGGTGCCCTCGCCGACGCAGAAGACCGCGGTGAGCGCCAGCGCGATGCCCAGCGCGCGCCGGCCGCGGCCATGGTGGTGGTGGTGGTGCGCGTGATTGCCGTGCGCGCGCTCCGCGCGTGGAGCAGCGTGCTCGTGCTCGTGCTCGTCGTGACCGTCGTGCGCCATCCGTCATCACCCGCGTCGCTGCATCGCCGGCGTCATCGTTAGCATACCGTCCGCGCCATGTGCCGCGATGTGCGACAATGTGGTTCCGTCGACGACACGGGACGCGGTGGATCTGCGTCGAGATGCAGATCCAGTGAGGTATCCTCAATCGTGTGACCGATAACCACAATGTGCTCTCACAGTCTTTTGTCCGAGGGGCAACCGTGAGCGGGCACGTGCGGAAGGGCATGTCATGACCACGCGTTCATTCGGTGCTCTGGCTCTCGCCGCCGTCGGCGCGGCGATCGTGGGATCGGGCTGCGGCGACACCGAGTACATCTCGGTGGAGCGCCCGCCGGTGCTGCGCCCGGTGGGCGACGCCTGCACGGTCGACGTCGAGTGCGCCACCGGCCGCTGCGTGGCCGGCGTGTGCGACGACGGCGGCTGCAACAATGACGACGACTGCCGCAACGACGAGCTGTGCGTGTTCGGCGCCTGCGAGCCCGCCGACGAGTTCGCCTGCCAGCCCGATCAGGCGCCGCAGCTGTCGCGCGCCCCCGCGGGCACCATCGAGTTCGGCCAGGTGAACATCGGCACCACCGCCGAGCAGGTGATCACCATCGAAAACACGGGCGACTGCCTGCTCACGCTCTCGGACGCCGGGCTGCTTGGCACCGGCTCGCCCGACTTCCACTGCGACTTGTGCGATCCCACCAACTTCCCCATGCGCATCCCGCCCTTCCGCAGCGTGGACCTCACCGTGACGTTCTCGCCCACGAGCGCGGGTGACGCCACGAGCCAGCTCATGGTGACGTCCGATGACCTCACCGCCGAGGATGAGGGCCGCATCACCATCGATCTGCACGCGGCCTACGACGGCGCCGCCACCATCGTGGTCGATCCCCTCGAGGTCAACTTCGACTACGTGGCCGTGGGTAGCAACCGCACCGTCGACGTGCAGATCACGAACCGCGGCACGGGCAACGCCGCGCTCACCATCACCGACCTGTTCATCGAGTCGTCGACGCAGTTCACCATCCCGGCGGACGCCCGCATCAACCAGACCAACCCGCGCGTGCTCGGGCACTACAACCCCGACGTGCCCGAGAGCATCCTCGAGGTGCCGGTGACGTTCGCGCCGCAGGGCACGCCGGCCAACCACACGGCCAACCTCGTCATCATCACCGACGACTTCACGCAGGTGACGGTGCCGCTGAACGGCAGCTCGCTCGGCCCGCCGCAGATCTCGGTGAGCGCCACCGAGTTCCAGTTCCGCTGCCAGGGCAACCCGCTCGACCCGTGCGACGCGCCCGAGGCGTACCCGGTGGGCATGGTCGCATACCGCCAGTTCACCATCACCAACTCGGGCCAGAGCAACCTCACGGTCAACCTGACGCTCGGCGGCGAGGCCGGCGACTTCTCGGTGTCGCCCACCTTCGTGCCGCCCATCTCGCCCGGCGGCTCCATGCCCATCACGGTGTTCTTCAACCCGTCGGCGCCGAGCGACATGGCCAACCGCTTCGATCCCATCGATCCCTTCGACGCGGTCTTGAACATCACCTCCAACGACAACGACCCCGCCACCGACGTGCTCAAGACCATCGTGCTCAAGGGCTTCTCGAAGGGCGGCCAGAACGACCAGGTCCTCAAGCTCGAGATGAACTTCGAGAACGCCGACAACTCATGGGCCGGTAACGACTACCGCGACGTCGACCTCGAGCTCGTGAGCCCCTTGGGCCTGTCGTGCGCCAAGCCAATCCGCACCTGGGGCGAGTCGCCACCGGGCAGCGGCAACTACGTCGTCATCGGCGAAGAGGACATGTGCGACGACTGGAACGCCACGGGCATGGAGGGCACGGTCAACTGGATCGCGCTCGGCCAGTACGAAGAGCCCGAGCGCATCATCCTGTTCGGCCTCGGACCCACGGGCGCCGAGGGCGGCGTGTTCCGCGCCAACGTCTATTACATCGAGGACTGCGCCAACATCCCCACGGGCCTGTTGGCCAACATCCTCGGCATCGGCGGCTCGATCCTGCTCGGCATCTTGGGCGGCGCCGTGGGCATCCCCATCACCGTGCCACCCGATTCCATCAGCGACATGATCGCCAACAACTGCTTCGACCACGAGAGCTCGTTGGCAACGCTGCACATCTCGCGCGACGGCGTGGAAGACGCCGCACCTCAGATCCGCCTCAACCACAAGGGCGACGTGCGTGAGATCGCGACCCTCACCCGCGAGGACGGGCAGTTCTGCAACGAGGGCCTCGGGGTGATGTGCGAATGAGCCGCCGCGCGCTCGCTCCGAGGGCCGTTGCCTGTGGCGCCGTCGTGGCCGCGATGGGTCTGTTCGCCGCGCTCGCGGCGGGCTGCCCCTCGGAGGTGGCCGCCGGCTGCAAGGGCGACAAGTGCGACGCGGGGCCCCAGCTGCCGCCGCGCTTCTACGCCGATCCGCCCTTCGGCATCGGCTTCGACTGCGTGGTCGTCGGGTGCACGCAAGAGAAGCACGTCGTGGTGTCGAACCGCGGTGGCGGCAAGCTGATGGTGTCGCTGGCGCGCCTGTCCACCGACACCAGCACCGACTTCGACCTGCGCCGCGCCGACGACGTGGACCTGCCCGACCCCGACAACCAGCTCACGCTCGGCGCCGGCGAGACCGTGGAGCTCATCGTCAGCTACGTACCGACCGATGGGCGCCCCGACGAGGGCGCCATCGTCTTCGAGCACTACGACGGCGCCACCCCGTACCTCGAGGCCGCCCCGCGCACCGACGAGGTGCCGGTCACCACGCGCACGCTCGGCTCGCCCGTGGCGGCGCTCGCGTCGGGCGAGGTGCTCGACTTCGGCTACGTGGCGCTCGGCGAGTCGAAGACCATGAACATCCAGGTGCGAAACGACGGCAACGACGCCGTGTTGCGCGTGGGCCCCACCAGCGCCGAGGACGAGAGCCCCGAGGTGTTCGCGCCGCCCAGCGCGGGCGCGTGGGGCGAGGACTTCGCCAACCCCGACGACGTCGTGGAGATCGCGGTGACGTTCACGCCCACCGCGGCCGAGGCGTCGTTTGGCGCCGTGCTCATCCAGACCAACGACGGCGCCAACCCCGCGCTGCGCGTGGCGCTGCAGGGCACCGCCATCCCCACGCCGCGGCTCGCGCTCGTGGCCCCGGCCGACGGCAGCCTGGAGCTCGCCGCCGTGCGCGTGGGCGAGGAGCGCAACGGCACCATCACCGTGCAGAACCTCGGCGGCCAGCCGCTCGACGTGAGCGCGGCCATCGCGAGCGGCGCCGAGCACGGGCTCACCATCGTGGAGCCGAGCGCGCTGACGCAGCTGGCCCCCCTCGCGGTCGCCAGCTTCACCGTGCACCTGCTGAACACCGCCGGCGGCGCCATCGCCGGCAGCGCGCTCTTGTCGTCGAACGACCCCGACGCCGCCGCCGGCGTCGTCGTCACCATCGCCGGCGACGTGAACGCGCCCGTGATGGCGGCGGCCCCCGGCGCGCTCGACTTCGGCACCATCGTGGTCAACTGGACCGCCGCGCCGCAGCAGTTCACGATCTCGAACACGGGCTACGGCGACCTCGAGGTCACGGCCATCGCGCTCGAGCTCGGCAGCTCGCAGCAGATCCGCCTGGTGGAGCTGCCGCCCCTGCCGCAGAAGCTCGCGCCGGGCTCCGCACCGCTCGTCGTCACCGTGCTGGTGCAGGCGACCAACGTGGGCCCCGCCGACGGCGCCGTGCTCGTGACCTCGGACTCCATCAGCGGCGAGACGGGGCGCGTGGCGGTGCACGCGCGCGTGGTCACGTGCGAGGAGGGCTGCCCCACGCCGAACGGCACGCCGAACTGCTCGAGCGGGCGGTGCGAGGTGGGGAGCTGTGTGGATGATTGGCACGACGCGGATCTGACGCAGCCGAACGGGTGCGAGTGCGGCGAGGACGTGGTGGGCGCGGTGCGCGAGGACATCGGCCAGGGCTGCGGAACCGGGCTCGGCTTCGGTGCCATCAGCGACGACGACGGCGGCTACAACTTCTCGGCGACGCTCCATGACCTCGACGACGTCGACCTCTACACGTTCACGGCGAATGACGACACGCAGTGGTTCGACGACGACTACGGCGCCCAGGTGTCGCTCATCTCGGCGCCGCCGGGCCTGCAGATCTGCGCCAACTTCCAGCAGAAGGGCAGCGGCTGTGGCGGGTCGCCGACCAACTGCAGCTTCACGCGCGTCCGCGGCCACGGTCAGAGTGGCATCTTCGGTTCGAGCGACAACAGCGAGGACGTGACCGTTTGGGTCATGTGGGCGCAGGGCGCGAACCCCGTCTGCGGTAGCTACACGTTTCGCTACGAGGCAGACGAGAACTTCTGACCGTCGGCGCGCGCCTCGCTCACCTCTTCGTTCGCGCCCTCACCGCCTCGTCCTCGTCGTGCTCGATGGCCGCCGCCAGGTGCGGTGGCTATCGAGCACGATGGTGAGCACGACCCGTGAGCACGACTCGTGAGGTCGACGAACATGAATAGCAGGGGGCTTGTTGCTGCGTCGTCATCGGCGTTCGCTGCTCTCGCGAGAGCACGCCGCGCTTCCGTCATCGAGCGCCGCGGTGGCGGGTTCGAGAGGTCGGAGGTGGTATCGCGGTCCCACCTCCGCCGCGAACCCGCCAGACCCCCGACCCCCGACGCGATCAAAGGCACCGCGGTCTGCTCTCGCGAGAGCAGCGAACGCCGATGACGACGCGGCGACAAGCCCCAGCTTCTTCTTCTTCTTCTTCTTCTTCTTCTTCTTCTTCCTCTTCTTCTTCTTCGTCGTCGTCGTCGTCGTCGTCGTCGCCCGTCCACGCAATCGGCGTAGCAGGCCCGCGCGCCCCGCCTACCCCTTCTTCTGCGCCGTCACCGTCTCGTCCTCGTCGTTCTCGATCGCCGCCGCCAGGTGCGGCGGCAAGTCGGGCCCGTCCCAGGCGCCGAGCGCCTTCGTGGACAGTCGTTGCGGCGCGGGCTCGTCGAGCTCGACGTCGCGCAGGAGCTCCTCGAGACACGCAAACAACATGCGGTTGTCGTGCGGCGCGTAGCGCAACAGCGCGCTCTCCATGGCGTCGGTCTTCTCGAGGAAGGCCGCCACCGCGTCGGCCGAGAGCTCCTCCACGAACTGCCCATAGCCCAAGCGCTGCAGGTAGCGCGCGTTCAGCTCTTGCTCGTATTGCCCGCGGATGGGCACCGACAGCATGGGCACGTGCAGGTGCACGGCCTCGCCCATGAGCGAGTACCCGCCGCCCGCCACCACGGCGCGCGCCGTGCGCAAGTCGTTCACGAAGCCGCTCTCGGAGAAGGCGCACAGCGTGACGTTGCCCTCCTCGCCAGTGCGTCCCATGCCGTACACGCGGAAGCGCTGCGGCAGCTTCTTGAGCGCCGGGATCAGGTCCTGGTTCGTCGACGCCGTCTGGTACACGAGCACGTGCTCTTGTCGCTCGCGCTTGGCCGCCAGGATCTCGGGGCGCAGGATGGGCGGCACCAGCGTGGTGCGAGGCTTTCGCACCGGCGGGAAGAAGAAGCTCGACACCAGGTAGTGGTAGGCCCCCGGGAGCTTGGCCTTCACCGCCAGCTTGGCCACGCGGAACGCGAAGCTCTTGTCGGCGGTGACGAAGCGGTCGTGGCGGCAGCGGTTGATGATCTGCATGTTGTCGATGCTGATCACCGGCAGGCCGTTCACGCGCGCGTAGAAGTACGTGAAGCTCTCGAAGTCGCTGATGGCCACCTGCGCGTCGAACGAGCCGATGACGCCCTGATAGACGTCGACGTTCTTCTTGAGCGCGTCGGGGATCTTCTCGATGTTGGTGATCAGGCTGTCGGCGACGTCGAGCTCGTTGCCGTCGAAGGAGAGGTTGAGGCCAACGATCTCGTTGACGGTGATGCCCGCGCGCCCGTGGAGCTTGTCGGTGAGGAATTTGTGCGCGCGCCCCGAGACCACCACGCGCACCTCGTGGCCCGACGCGAGCAGGTGCTCGATGACCACGCGGCTGCGCGTCGCGTGCCCCATGCCCTCGCCAACGATCCCGTACAGCACCCGCATATGGACCTCGGTGATACGCTCACACGGCGCTCGGGCCGCCGCGTGCCGGCAGCCCCGACAGTAGCAGGCTGCGGAAAAACGAAGTTTTTCCAGCAGACGCGTGCTTGGGAGGGGACCCCACGTCGACTTGCTCGACGTGGGGGAGGGTCTGGCAACAGACCCTCGGAAGAGTACCAGGGTGCTGAAGAGCATTCTTCAGCACCCTGGTAGCGGAGGCGGGATGGTGGATGGCAAGTCGACCAGACGGCGGGAGCTGCCGGCCCTGGCCTCGCGCCACGGCGTGTCGCGCGCCCTGCTCGACGACCGCGCCACCGCCGACACCATCGACGCCGCCCTGCTCGTGCACGAGGAGCTCGGCTCTTGGCACGAGGCCGCCACCTACAAGCGCGCGCTAGCCCTCGAGGTGGCGGCGCGCGGGCTGACCGCGCACCAAGACACCACGCTGTCGGTCTTGTACCGACAGCGCGTGGTGGGCTCATTCGCCGCCGACCTCCTCGTCGACGAGCGCGTGCTGGTGCTGGTGCGCGCGGCGCCCGAGCTAACGGCCGAGCTGCGCACCGAGACCGTGCGCGGGATCGCGGCCGGCGGCGTGCGCGTGGGGCTGGTGTTCAACTTCGGCCAGCCCGAGCTGTTCTTCGCGCGCGTGTTCTGAGGTCTCGACGTCAGTCGCAGCGGCGCGCCAACAAGTTCTCGGCCTTCTCTTTCCACAAGGAGCCGGCCGGCGCCTTGGCGGCGACGGTGGAGAGGATCGAGCAGCCGCGCTTGTTGTCGCGCTCGCGCAGCGCGGCCACGGCGTCCTCGAACTGCGTCTGCGCCTCGGCCTCGCTCATGGCGCCGCGCTTGGCGGGCCGCGGCTTGGGCGCG
>CAZONM010000060.1:0-19982 GCA_964580865.1 uncultured Myxococcales bacterium
GTGGCTGCCCTGGAGCACGGCGACGAGGCCACGTGCGCCGCGGCCGCGCGCGCGCTTGGCCGCTGCGGCGGACGCCAAGTGGTGCCGATCTTGGCCATGCGCCTGAACCACCCGAGCGCGCGCGTGCGCCTGGCGGCGGCGGTGGCGCTGTGGGAGCTCGGCGAGGGGACGCGCCCCATCGCCGACGCGCTCGGCTGAGGGCCACCGTCGTGGCGCCGCGCGGTCAGGTGCTCGAGCGCATGACGCTGGTCGCGTCCGACGATGTGGCGCTCGAGGCCCTGTTCGCCACGCCAGTGGCCGACACCGAGGTCGGCGCGCCCGTCGTGCTGGCCGGGCCTCACCCCCGCTTCGGCGGCAGCATGGACGCGCCGGTCATGACCGAGCTGGTGTGGGCGCTGGCGCGCGCCGGCCGGGCCACGCTGCGCCTCAACTGGCGAGGCGTGGGCGCGTCGCAGGGCACATCGACGGTGCCGCCCCTGCCGGCCGACGCGCCGCCCACCCTCGACGACGAGGTCGCCGACCTGACGGCCGCCATCATGCACCACGCACACCAGGCTCACGACGGGCGGGTGTCGTTGGTGGGCTACTCGTTCGGCGCCGCCCCCGCGGTGCGCGCGGCCGGCGCGCTCCCCGAGGTCGATCGCCTGGTGCTGGTCGCGCCGCTGGTGGGTCTGCTGCGCTTCGATTGGCGCTCCCTCGAGGAGCGCCGGGTTCCCACCGTGGCCTTCTGCGGCGAGCTCGACGTCCACGCGCCTGCGGCGGCGGTGCGGGCGGCCTGCGGACACCACGTGACCGTGGTGGAAATCCCGGGCGCCACGCACACGTTTCAGCGGGGCCTCCCGGAGCTCGCGCGGCGGGTCGCCGCCGAGCTGTGACGATGCGCGTGCGGCGGGGGTCCGGTCCCGCCGCGCGACCACCACGTGCGACCACCATGCGCGAGCACCGCTGTATGCTGCGACAGCCCCATGGATGACCTCGGCCTCGCGCTGCTCCTCCGTCGCCCCAGCGAGCTGCCGCCCTTGCTCGCGCTCTGGTCGCTGGCGTTCGCGTTCGTCGTGGGCGCGTGTTGGGGGAGCTTCCTCAACGTGGTGATCGCGCGCGTGCCCGCGGGGCTGTCGGTGGTGACGCCGCGCTCCCGCTGCCCAAAGTGCGGCACGCAGATCGCGGCGCGCGACAACGTGCCCGTGCTCTCGTGGATCCTGCTGCGCGGCCGCTGCCGGACGTGCCGCACGAGCATCAGCCCGCGCTACCCCATGATCGAGCTGCTCATCGGGCTCGCGGGCGCCGCGGCGGTGGCGCGCGCCGGTTGGTCGGTCGAGGCCCTCGAGCTGTTCGTCTTCGTCTGCCTCTTGACCGCCATCGCCTTCGTCGACCTCGACACCTGGACCGTGCCGCACCCCCTGTGGATCGCGCTCGTGGGGTCGGGCGGCGCCTTCGCCGTTGCCCGGGCGCTCATGCATGACACCACCGAGCTCCTCTGGGAGCGCGCCATCGGCGCCGCCGGCGGCGGCCTCTTGCTCGGTGCCGTGGTGGTGGCGGCTACTGGCGTGTTCCGCCGCACCGGGCGGATCGCGGCGGACCAGACCGCCATGGGGTGGGGCGATCCCCTCATCGTGGTTGGCATCGGCGCCTACCTCGGCTGGCGCCTGTTGCCGATGGTCATGCTGTTCGCGTCGCTGCAGGGGACCGTGATCGCGCTGGTGCTGCGCGCCCGCGGGGGGCTCAAGGGCGAGGCCCCGGTCAGCGACGAGGACGACTGGGTGCCGCCGGCCGGCGCGGTCCCGTTCGGCCCGTTTCTGGCGCTCGGGGCCCTCGAGGCTGCATTCTTCGGCGATGCGGTGCTTCGGTGGGCCTTCGGGGCGATGGGCTTCAGCGTCACCTAGCGCCGGATCCGCCGCGGCACGAGCGGTGTCTCGGTCGGCATCAATGATTTCAATGTGTTACGTGTGGAGTGATAGGTAAATTTGCGTCGATTGATGGCGCCCTGATAGGTAATTGCTGTGGCGACCGACAAGGCGAAGAACAACGTGAAGAGGCTCCGCGAGCAGCGGCTGCTGTCGAAGGCCGAGCTGGCCCGCAAGGCGGGCCTGTCGGCGCTCACCATCGATCGGGTCGAGTCGGGCATGCCGTGCCGCATGGACACCAAGCGCAAGATCATCCTGGCGCTGGGGCTGACCGTCGAGGATCGCGAGCAGGTCTTCGACGCCGACGACGAGGCGGCCGCGCCCGAGGGCACGGAAGCGTAGCGGAACACGCCTGGGGCAGGGCTGCCCCTGGGAGGGATCGTGGCGAAGGGCAATCTCATCGGACTCGACATCGGCTCATCGAGCATCAAGGTCTGCCAGCTCAAGGAGGCCCGCAAGGCGTATCAGCTGCAGTGCTTCGGCATGATCGCGCTGCCGCCCGAGGCCATCGTCGACGGGTCGATCATGAACCAGACCGCCATCGTCGACGCCGTGCGCGAGCTCGTGGCGAGCCAGCGCATCAAGGTGAAGGACGTGGCCGTGTCGGTGTCGGGCCACTCCGTCATCCTGCGCAAGATCAACCTGCCGGTGATGACGCGCGAGGAGCTCGACGAGTCAATCCAGTGGGAGGCTGAGCAGTACATCCCGTTCGACATCAACGACGTCAACATCGACGTCGCGATCTTGAACGACCACAACGATCAGGGGCAGATGGACGTGCTCTTGGTGGCGGCCAAGAAGGACATGATCAACGACTACATCAACGTGGTGCGCGAGGCCGGCCTCGCGGCCCAGGTGGTCGACGTCGACTCCTTCGCCGTGCAGAACGCGTTCGAGATCAACTACAACCTGCCCGTGGGCGAGACCGTGGCGCTCATCAACGTCGGCGCCAGCGTCGTCAACATCAACGTCGTCCACTCGGGCATCAGCGCCTTCACGCGCGACATCGCGCAGGGCGGCAACCAGTACACCGACGAGATCCAGAAGCAGCTGAACGTCAGCTACGACGAGGCAGAAGCGCTGAAGATCGGCGGCGGCGGCGCCGAGCAAGACAGCGTGGTGCCGCAAGAGGTCGAGCGCGTCATGCAGCAGGTCTCCGAGACCATCGCCAACGACGTGCAGCGTTCGCTCGACTTCTACGCCGCCACATCGGCGGACGCGGCCATCAACCGCATCTACCTGTCGGGGGGCTGCGCCAAGGTGCCCGCGCTGTCGCGCGCCATCGAGGGCAAGACCGGCGTCCCCGTCGAGAGCGTCGACCCGTTCCGCAACATCGACGTGGCCGCGCGCGGCCTCGATCCGAACTTCCTCCGTGCCAACGCGCCGCTGGCGGCGGTCAGCGTCGGCCTGGCGCTCCGCAGCGGCGACGAGCGCTGATCCCCACCCGAGCAACTCCACCCGAGCAAGGAGCGCGGCCATGATTCGCATCAACCTGCTGCCGGTCCGAGCCAAGAAGAAGCGAAACACCAGCATCTACCAGCTCGTCGCCATGGGCGGCGCCGTGCTCGCGACGATCTTGATCGCGGTGACCGTGAGCTTCGCGTATCAGAACACGATCGAAGAGCAGGAGAAGAAGATCGCCGACGCCGACGCCGAGATCAAACGGCTCGAGAAGATCATCGGCGAGGTCAAGGAGCTCGACAGCCAGAAACAGCGGCTGCTCAACCAGCTCGCGGTCATCGATCGGCTGGAGAAAGGCAAGCGCGGCCCCGTGCGCGTGCTCGACGAGATGTCGGGCTCCATCCCCAAGCGCGTGTGGCTCATCGACTTCAAGGAGGCCGGCGGCGTGCTTTCGATGCGCGGCGCCGCCATCGACAACGCCGACGTGTCGGAGTTCATGCGTGCGCTCCAGAAGTCGCCCTACTTCGCCGACGTGACGCTCAAGTACACCCAGGCCGACACGCGCGAGGGCGTGCAGATCTACTCGTTCCAGATCGACTGCAAGGTCAACTACCAGGCGGCGTGAGCCACGCGAGCTGAGGGAATCATGGAAAAGCTCCTCGAACAATTCGCGAAGATCCCGCTGCAACAGAAGATCATCGGCGTTGCCGCCGCGGTGGTGCTCATCGCGGTGGCGACGTACTTCTGGTCCGTCGATCCCGCTCTCGAGCAGATCGCCGACAACGACGCGCGCATCGAGAAACAGGATGCGCAGCTGCTCAAGCTGCAGCAGCAGGCGCAGCACCGCACGCAGTTCATGCGCGAGGTCGAACGCCTCAAGCAGCGGCTGCGAGAGGCCGAAGAGCAGCTGCCCAAGCAGGCCGAGATCCCGAAGCTCCTGCGCGACATCGCCTATGAAGCGCAGCAGTCGGGTCTGCGCCTCGACCGCTTCGAGATCCAGACCGAGACCCAAGAGGGCGACTTCGCCCGCGTGCCGGTGAAGATGTCGGTGCGCGGCGGCTACCACGAGATCGCCGTGTTCTTCGACCGGCTGGCGAAGATGCCGCGTATCGTGAACGTCACCGACCTCTTGATGACGAAGCCCGAGCTCGAGAACAAGAAGATCGTGGTTAACTCGAGCTACACCGCCACCACCTACCGCTTCCTCGACAAGGCGCCTGAGCCGTCGGGCGACGACGGCGCGAAGAAGCCCAAGAAGAAGGCCGAAGTGGCCTCCGATGACGCCGGCTAAGGAGGACAACCATGCGTACCTTTCGATCCACCGCTGTCGTCCTCCTCACGCTCGTCGCCGCGATGGCCTGTGGCGAAGACGAGGACGTTGCGCCTGCAGCGCCGGTCGCCACGCCCAAGTCCGACGAGCCGGGCGCCACGGCTCCCGCCGAGGCCGAGCGCCAGGAGGAGCTCTCCTACACCTACAACGCGTTGAACCGGCGCGATCCCTTCAAGACGTACTTCGATGAGCTCTCGCAGAACGAGCAGTCGGATCAGAGCAACCTCACGGAGCTCCAGAAGATCGACCTCGACAAGCTCAAGCTCGTGGCCGTGGTCGTCGGCACGGCGACGCCTATGGCCATGGTGGAGGACACCGCTGGCCGCGGCCACACTGTCAAGATCGGCACGCTCGTCGGCAAGCGCCTGGGGCAGGTGAAGCACATTCGCCGCGGCGAGATCGTGGTGCAGGAGGAGTTCCGCGACTTCACCGGCAAGCGCATCCCGCAGCTCAAGGAGCTTAAGCTCGAGGAGCCCGCCGGCGGCGCCAGGTAGCTCACGAAGTCATACATTGTCACCAGAAGGGGCCGCACGGCCCTTTCTGTCGTTGTTGGCATTGATCGAGACTGTGGCCGGACTGTTCGCGGGTCGCGACGTGGTCGTCGCTGAGGTACCTCGCCGAGGCACCTACCGAGCTCACTGGGGTGGATCACCGAAGAGGATCACGGGTGAAAAACTTGCGAACCGCAGCGATCCGGCCGAGTGTTTCCCGAACCCGTCGCTAACCCTCCCGGGGAGAGCACATGCGCCCGTCGTATTCCGTCTCCGCCGCTTTCGCCGTCCTCGTCGCGTCGGGCATCGCCCGCGCCGACGACGTCAAGGTCGGCAATCGCATCGACGCCGTCGACGTCGTGCCCACCGACGATGGAGCCGAGATCACCATCCGCGGCGATCAGCGCCCGGAGTACTCGCTCTTCAAGCTCTCGAGCCCCACGCGCGTGGTCATCGACATGCCCGGCGCGGACGTCGCGTCCACCAGGGTGCCGTCGACCATGCCGAGCGACGGGCTGGTCTCCGGCGTCACCACCACGCAGTTCCGCGGGCGCACCGGCCCGGTGGCGCGCGTCGTGCTGGTCTTGCGCGGTGACGTCGAGCTCGAGGCCAAGCAGGCCGCGCGCGCTGTGGTGCTGGTGGCGCGCCGAGCGGGTGCTCCGGAACCCCCGGCGCCCGTCTCGGCCCCGGTGGCCGCCTCGGCCAGCACGTCGCCGGTCATCGAGCTCACCGGCTCTGACGAGTCGGCGCCGGCGCGCCGATTGCTCGGCGTCGAAGCGCGTAGCCACGACGGCGGCACCGTCGTGCAGCTGCGTACCGACGGCGAGGTCGCGCGCTACGAGGTCGAAGAGGCCGTTGCGCCCGCGCGCCTCGTGGTCTCGCTGTTCGGTGTGTCCTCGGGCAGCGGCGCCGACCGGACGTTCGAGCAGACCGCCGTGAAGGCGGCCCGCATCGGCAAGCGGGATGACCACGTCCGCGTGGTGCTCGACATGCGCGCCGACGGCGCGTTGCCACAGTACGACGTGGCCGCCACCGGCGAGGGGCTGGCCATCGTGTTCTCCGACGGGGTCGCGCCGAAGACCGCGGCCGTGGAGATCGGCGACGTCACGTTCGACAAGAAGAACGGCTTCTGGCGTCTGCGCCTCGAGACCGGCGCGCCCGTCACCGTGCGCACCGTGAAGAACGCTGCCGATGAGAAGATCGTTGCGCTCGACGGCGCACGGGTGCCGCAGCGGCTGCTCGGCGCGCGCGGGCTCCGCGGCGGCCCGGTCGCCGATGTTGCGCTCGCGCGCGACGACCTGCGCTCCGACAGCGCGCGGGTCAAGCTCGTCCTCGTTGGCGACGTCGAGCACAGCGTGTGGCAGAAGGATGGTGCCGTGTACTGGGACGTGCGCGCGCGTGAGCAGCTCGTCGCGCGCAACGACGACCGCGTACAGCCAGCGGCGGCGCCGTTCTCCACCGCGCCAATCACGTTGGCGCAGCAGGGTCTGGCGGCGGCCGCCTATCGCGGCAAGAAGATCACCATCGATCTGCAGGACGCGGACATCGTCAACGTCATCCGCCTCATCGGCGACGTGTCCGGCAAGAACGTGGTGGTCGCCGAGGACGTCAAGGGCAAGGTGACCCTCAAGCTCAAGAACGTGCCGTGGGATCAGGCGCTCGATGTCATCCTCAAGACCAAGGACCTCGGCCAGGAAACCCGCGGCGGCATCATCCGCGTGGTGCTGCAGTCGAAGCTCGACGCCGAGCGGCAAGCGCGCCTGGCGCTGCAAGAGGAGCGCGAGAAGAAGATGCCCACGACCGTGCGGCTGATCCCCGTCAACTACGCGGTCGCCAAGGAGCTCCAGCCGCAGGTGAAGGAGATCCTGTCGCAGCGGGGCAAGGTGGCGTTCGACGAGCGCACCAACGTTCTCGTCGTGGAGGACATCCGCGACAACCTCGATCAGGCCGAGCGCCTGGTGCGGACGCTCGACACGCAGACACCGCAGGTGCTGATCGAGGCGCGCATGGTGGAGGGCTCGACGACCTTCACGCGCACCCTCGGCATCCAGTGGGGCGGCGGCCTGTTCTTCTCGCAGCGCGGCGGCAACCCGACCGGCCTCGTCTTCCCCAACAACGTGGGCGTCGTCGGTGGCGCCGACGATCAGGCGGCGCTGCAAGGCGGGCAGCCGACGCCGGGCGTCCCGTTCCCCCCCAACTTCGCCGTCAACCTGCCGGCCCAGAACATCACCTCGAGCATCGGCCTGAACCTCGGGTCCATCGGCAACTTCGGCTTCCTGAACGCGCGTCTGTCGGCGGCCGAGAGCACCGGTCAGGCCAAGATCATCTCGGCGCCGCGCGTCACCACGCTCAACAACAAGCGCGCCCGCATCACCCAGGGCGTGGACATCACCATCCCCGTCGTCACGGCCAACACGCTGACGGTGCAGGTGGTCAAGGCCGCGCTGACGCTCGACGTCACGCCGCACGTCACCGCCGACGGCTCCATCCTCATGGCGCTGAACATCCAAAACGACGTGCCCGACTTCACCCAGCGCACGCGGGACATCCCGGCGATCCAGACCAAGCAGGCCGAGACGGAGATGCTGGTGCCCGACGGGGACACGGCCGTCATCGGCGGCATCTTCACGCGGACCCAGGGCGAAAACACGCAGCAGACGCCGTTCCTTGGGTCCATCCCGCTCCTCGGTTGGCTGTTCAAGTCCTACACCGAGAACGACAACCGCACAGAGATGCTGGTGTTCATCACGCCGCGCATCGTGAACCGCGGCGGGTCGGGGGGGGCGCCATGAGCGCGCTCGCAACCGCCCACCGACCGACGCCCCGTGACGCAGGCCGCCATGCGCGTGGTGTCGGCCCAGTGAAATCCTCGCCTCGGCCCGCTAGCATGCCCCTGCGGAACCCTGGCGCGACCGCCAAGGAGGTAGCCATGACTCGGTGCACCACGATCCTCGCGACCACGGCCCTTGCCATGCTCGTCGGGTCGCAGCTCATGGGCTGCTCGGCCGCCAACGGCAGCGTCTTCATCGAGGGCATCCTGCCCATCGAGCGCGATCAGGACTGCGTCGTCGACGGCTCGCAGAAGGTCTTCGTCGCCGGTGCCCTGCTGGATATCGGTACGGGGGACGACAACGCCAACGCCCTGGTCGTCGCGGCACGTGCCGTCACGAACCTGCCGAACGCGTTCTCGGCGGCGGACGAGTCCAAGTCCGACGTCTCGAGCCCAAACTACCCGACCTACGGCAACTCCGATACCAACGTCGTTACCTTCACCGAGTCGCGCGTGTTGTTCTCGACGGACGACGATCGCGACGGCACTCCGGTGCTCAAGGGCATCGGGGTCGCTACGACCGGGGAGGCTCCGACGGCCACGGGCGTGGGCGGCACGTTGTACAACACGCAGGCGCAGCTCAACTCCGCTGCGGTCATCTTCGCAACCGTCATCACCGAGGCTGACGCCAAGAGTCTCCAGGGGTGGGTGGGGACCCAAGGTGGCCAGGCTCGTGTCCTCACGCATATCCAGCTCGCCGGCACCACGACCGGCGGTGGGTCGGTACTCACGCCGCCGTTCGTGTTCCCCGTCGATCTCTGCACCGGCTGCCTGGTCGAGGATCTCGCGACCTGCACCAACGGCTTCACCGACGACGGTTGCGTCCGGGGCGTGAACGAACGCACCTACTGCAACTAGCGGCGCGAGGGGCGGGGGAGCGGTGGGCGCCCCGGTGGTCGACGCGACCGGCTCCATCGACCAGGCGAGAGGCAACCGTGAGCTTCAGCGAGCTGCTCGACCGCATCCTGACCGAGACCCCTGGCGCGGTCTCGGTCACCCTCATGGGCTTTGACGGCATCGCCATCGAGACGCGAGACGCGGCCGAACAGCCAGAGGTCAGCCCGCAGACCACGGCCATCGAGCTCGGCGCGGTGGCGAGCCAGCTCAAGGGCGTCGCCGAGGGGCTCGGCGCCGGCGAGGTGCAGGAGCTGACGCTGCAGACCGGCGCGCTCACCACGCTCCTGCGCCCGGTAAGCTCGGAGTACTTCCTGGCCTTGGCGCTGCGCCCCGGCGGCAACACCGGCAAGGGCCGGTACCTGCTCCGCGTGGTTGCCCCCAAGGTCGTCGCCGAGCTCTGAGCGGGCGCGCGAGCCGTCATCGTCGACAACGGTTCGGTAGCGGTGCTCGCGGTCACCGCCTGGGCATCGCCCGGACGCGGCCGCGGAGGTCCTTGCCCGCGTGAAAAAAGGGCCATAGACCGCGCCCTGGAGCGTCTCTGCCATGTACACCACGTCGGACTTCAAGCGCGGGCTTCGCATCGAGATTGACGGCCAGCCCTACAGCATCCTCGAGTTCGAGCACCACAAGCCGGGGAAGGGCGCGTCCATCGTCCGGACCAAGCTGCGGAACCTCGTCACCGGCCAGGTGGTGTCACCGACCTTCCGATCCGGCGACAAGGTGGGCCGCCCCGACGTCGAGGACAAGGACGGGCAGTTCCTGTTCTCGTCGGGCGACACCTACACGTTCATGGATCCCCAGTCGTACGAGCAGTACGAGATCCACGGCGACATGCTCGGCGACCAGGTGCGGTTCCTCGTCGACGGCATGCACGTCTCCATCCTGTTCTACCAGGGCAAGGCGGTCAGCGTTGAGCTGCCCAACAGCGTGGTCCTGCAGATCGTCGAGACCGAGCCCGCCGTGAAGGGCGACACGGCGACCAACGCCACCAAGAAGGCCAAGCTCTCCACCGGCCACTTCGTGCACGTGCCGCTGTTCATGAAGGAGGGCGAGATGGTCAAGGTCGACACTCGCTCGGGCGACTACATCGAGCGCGCGTGACCGAGCTGCTCGCTCGCGCGGCGCGCTTCGCCTCGGCGGCGGTCGAGCACGCGCGCGGCTTGCACCGCTCGCCGCTGGCGCCCGACGTGGCGCGCCTCCACCGGCTGTTCACCTCGGAGCGCGCCGAGCGCCGGCCCGACTACCAGCGCGACCCCGCGCTGCGGCGCGCCTACCTGGGCTTCTTCCTGCCCGTCAACGCCGTGAAGATCGCGCTGGTGCTCGCACGCGCGCGCCGCGACGGCGCGCTGCCCGACACCGGCGAGCCCGCCGTGCTCGACGTGGGCGCGGGGCCACTCACGGGGGTGTTCGCCGCGTGGATCGCGTATGGGCGCCTGGGCCCGTGCGTGGCCGTCGACGCGGCGCAAGCGACCATGGCGGCCGCCGAGCCGCTCCTCACGGGCATCGAGCACGGAGGAGTCACGCAGCGCGTGGTCAACGTGGCGCTGCGACCGGCGGCGAGCTGGATCCAGGGCGTGCGCCCGGACCTGGTGATCGTCGCCAACGTGCTCAACGAGCTGCGCGACCCGCGCCGTGGCGCTGGCGTGCGCGAGCAGCTGGTCACCGAGCTGGTGGGCGCGCTGGCGCCGGGAGGACGCGTGCTGGTGGTGGAGCCGGCCACGCGCGTCCACGGTCGCGCGCTCATGCTCACCCGCGATCGGCTGGTCGCCGGGCGCCACGCGTCGGTGCTCTCGCCGTGCCGGGGCGCGGCCACGTGTCCGCTCTTGCGTACACGGGGCGACTGGTGCCACGCCGAGCACCCGTGGGAGCCGCCGCGCGAGCTCGCCGAGCTGGCGCGTGCGGCGGGCATCGAGAAGACGTCGCTCAAAGAGAGCCACTTGGTGCTCGCGCCCCGCGCGGTGGCCGCGCCCGTGGTTGGCCTCCGCTTGGTGGGCGGGCCCATGCGGGACGCAGCGGGCCTCGAGCGTCGCTACGCCTGCGGTGCAGACGGGCAGGTCACGCTCGCGGGCGCGCCGGCGCTCCCGCGCGGCGTGGTCGACGCGCCGCGCGGAGCGCTCCTGGCGCCCGTCCCCGCGGGGGTGCGCCTCGAGGTCACGCCTTCATGGGCTCCTGCCGCACGAGCAGATCGGAGAGGCGCTGGGAAGCGCCACCCGCGCGGTCGCGCTGGAGCGGGCCCACGGCCTCGATGAGCGCGGCCCGCATGCGCTCGCCGTCGAGCTCCTCGACGGCGATGCCACCGGCCCGCGGCCCAAGGAAGAACAGCGAGCCCTCGACGGGCACGAGGGTCGTCTCACGCACGAACCAGTCGCCGTCGCCGAAGTCGGTGCGCACGATGGTGTGCCGCTCGCCGAGCGGACGCGTGGCCAAGTCGAGCAGGCCGTTGGACAGCCAGAGCGCGCCACCGCCGTGGACGGCCGCGCCCTTCTCCACGAGGCCGCGCAGCGCATCGTCCCACACGGTGTCGTCGACAAGGGCGCCGGTGCGCGCGCGCATGGGGCGCCGCGCCAGCGGCATGAGCGGGGCCGACGGCGGACGCTGGTCGGCGGGCGGCGGCTTGGCGAAGGCGCGCTTGAGCGCCGCCGCCTGCAGATCGCGCCGCTTCTCGGCCTTGGCCACCTCGAGGAGCTGCCCGAGCGCGAGCATCTCCATGGCCGACAGCACGAGCTGGACGCGGTCGCCGGCGGCGCGCCGTGGCACGAAGCGGCGCGCCAGCTCCTCGACGACCTCGTCGTGGTCGCGGTCGGGCCCAAAGACGTGGCGATCGGCGACCTTCTCATAGGAGACCGCGATCTCGTCGAGGAGCCATTGGTCGCTCTGCGTCGTGGTGCCGTCCGCATGGTGCACGACCAGCGTCAGGCGCCCGTCGCACTCGGTCACCGGCGCGATGCGATTGAGCGCGTCGTCGGTGATGCGGAACCCGTGCGGGTCGATGATGCCGCGGCCCACGAGCGCGTGGTAGGCGGCGGCGTAGTCGACGGGCTCGCGCTGCGCCTCCTCGAGCCAATACAGCGGGCTCTCCTCGGCGAAGAACAGATCGCAGGTGAAGCGCAGCAGCGCCAGCTCGTCGTCGGACAGCGCCAGAAACGACATGGGTCATCCCTTGGGCGGCAAGAGCGCGAGGATGAGGGCCTGCATGCCATCGAGGGACGCCGGCGCGGGGTCGGCGCTGCTCGCTGGTGGCGCCGACGCGAAGCCGTCGCGCACCATGCCCACCAGCGCGCGCGACGCCGCCGCGCCGGGCGCCAGTCGCACCACGGCGCCGCCCACCTCCGTCGACAGCTGCTCGCCCACGTGCACCCGCAGGACCGGCGTGCTCCCGTCGGCGAAGGGTCCGTAGGCTTGCTCGATGGTCTGCAGCGTCAGGAGCGCGCGCGACATACCGGGCTCCATCTGCCGGAGCTTCGCGAGCTGCGCACCGAGGAGCTTCGCATACCCAGTGTCGCCCACCTTGCCCGCCGCCGCGAACGCGCTCTTGAGGCGCCGCTGCAGGTGATGCAGCCGCTTGCGCAGCGCGGCCATGCGCTTGCGCAGCTCGAGGAGCTCTGCGCGCATGAGCGCGACCTGCGCTGGGCTGAAGCCCGCCTGCACCAACCGCTCGACGATGGACGCAGCCTGCTCCCGTAGCCCCCGGCTCTCACCCGCCAGCTGGTTGCGCGCCGCCTCGAGCACGCGCACGAGGTTCTCGATGCCCGAGGTGCTGGTGGCGTGCAGGAAGGCCTCGTCGAGGCGATCGCCGGTGCTCTTGAAGCGGCCCTCGAAAGCGTCGGTCTTCGGCCGGTCGGCCGGCTTCGCCTCCGCCGACTTGGGCGGTTGCGAGGTCTGCGGTTGTACCCGCTGCGCCCAGGAGGGAGGGACCTTCTTTCCGCCGCCGCCGCCTTGAACGCTCATGGGGGCAGCATAGCCGAGGTCGGTGACCGCTGCGCCGCGGGCGCGGTCGCCGCGCGGGGCACGTGGCGGGGTCGGCCACCACCCCGTTCTGGTAGAACGGGCCCATGTCCGACGGCGGCACGGGCGAGAAGACCGAGGAGGCCTCGCCACAAAAGCTCAAGCAGGCCCGCGACAAGGGGCAGGTCGCGAAGAGCCAAGACGCGATCCAGGCGCTCGGCTTCGTGCTGGTGTTCGCCACGACGGCCCTCACGGTCACCGCCACCGCCAAGAAGCTCAAGGACTTCCTCTATGCCGCGCTCGAGTCGGCGGTGCGCCGCGGCGACGACATGCCCACGGTGCTCGCGGTGGTCAACGAGGCGCTCTGGACCACGCTCACCGCGTCCCTCCCCATGCTCGGTGCGGCCTTCGTGGCCGGCGTGGCGTCGAACTACATCCAGGTGGGCTTCCTCTTTACCGTCGAGCCGCTCAAGCCTGATATCAAGAAGATCAATCCGGTGGACGGATTCAAGAACCTCTTCTCCAAGAAGAAGATCGTCGAATCAGTAAAGAATATCCTCAAGTTCACCATCGTGAGCTACGTAGTCTACGCGACCCTGCGTGACGCCATGCGGGAGGTGGTGCTGTCCGCCCGCGTGGACCTGTGGCACGGCGTCGCCATCGGCGGGCAGATCATGTACGACATCGCGGTACGTGTCACCGCCATCTTCATCATCATCGCCGTCGCCGACTTCTTCTTCCAGCGGTGGCAGTTCAATAAAGATATGATGATGTCGAAGTACGACGTGAAACAGGAGTACAAACAGTCGGAGGGTGATCCGCACCAGAAGGCCGAGCGCAAGGCGCTGGCCGAGGAGCTCATCCTCCACGGGAGTCAACAGAACGTGGCCAACGCCGATGCCGTCGTCGTGAACCCCGCGCACATCGCGGTCGCCATCAAGTACGACAAGGAGAAGGGCGGCGCCCCCAAGGTCGTGGCCAAGGGCATGCGCAAGCACGCCGAGGCCATCAAGGAGATCGCGCGCGAGCACGGCGTGCCCATCTTGCGCAACGTCCCACTGGCGCAGGCGCTGCACAAGCTCGACCTCGAGGAGGAGATCCCAGAAGAGCTCTACGAGGCCGTCGCCGAGGTGCTCAATTTCGTCTACGAGCTGCGCGAGAAAGAGGCCAAGGCCGCGGACGCGCGCCGCAAAGCTAAATCACCGAAAAGCAACGAGAATCCCGTATCCCCCCCAAGCCCGGCGGCGAAGCCGGGCAACCCGGTACGCTGACCGCCGATATTCTCGAGGTCCACCTTTCCGAGGTTGTTCACCATGGCCAACGAGCTACAGAAGCCGGTCCGACGCTTCCCCTGGGTGACGCCCTCCGGGCAGTCCATCGGCGCCGGCGGGGTCAGCGCCGACGAGATGCGCATCCACCAGGGGCAAAAGCCCCTGGCGCCCGACCTCGCGCCCATCGCGCAGCGCGGGCCGGTGGAGTTCATCTCGCCGTCGACGTCGTCGGAGAGCCTGCGGCTTGCGGTGCCCGAGGCGGCCAACCCGTTCGCCACGCCCACCGGGCCGCGCCACGACCACATGATGATCCGACAGGTCCTGCAGCGGGCCGGCGGCGACGGGGCCAAGGCGCTGACCAACGCCCTCAAGAACCTGCCCGCCGGCGTCAAGCCCGAGGACGGCGACCGCATGCGGGCCTCGGCGTCGCGCGAGCACAACATGCTGCAGCTCCTCAAGGGCCTGCAGGACATGCAGGAGTACGTCTACGCGCGCGTCGTCGGGTTCAACCGCGACGTGTGAGGTCCATACGAACGAGCTTGGTCAAGGCCGCCGGCGGACGCGTGCGTGTGCGCGCCCGCGTCACGGGCGCTCGGCGACGCCGCACTTGCTCTCGACGTTCTGCAGGTCGTTGGCGTTCGTCATGATCCACAGGTCGCCGGCCATGTCGCCCTTGCCGCGGGCCTCCGCGCGGAACCCGGTTCGCCCAGCCTCGACGACGACGTAGTCGTACCGAATCCTCTCGCCCTGCGGTCGAAACTCGAGGGTGGCGAGGTCCGTCGTGTAGGTGTCCTTCTCGCCGCGATGGAGCTCCTCGGCCACGTAGAGCGCCTTGAGGTTGGCCTTGGCCTCGCTCTGCTTGGCGCGACATTGGAACTTGATGAAGTTCGGGATCGCGATGGCGGCCATCATGCCGCCGCAGGTGGGGATGAGGCCGAGGTTCAACACGATCGCGATGATCGCGAGCGTCTTGCCGCCGAGCTTTCCCTGGCTGCCGTTGATGCGCACCAGCGCCACGATGCCCAAGATCAGCCCGAGGAAGACGGGCCAGCACAAGAAGGACACGACGAGCGCCACGATGGCGAGCGTGCTTGTGGGCGGCTTGGACGGGCGCTGGTCGTGGACCTCGTGCGACATGGATCTTCTCCCCGAGGCGCGCTACCTGAGCAGGCTGCATGACCGAGCACAAGCCCCCGAGCGAGCAAGAGATCATCGACTTCATCCGGGCCACGGACCCGCGCACGGTGCACCAGACGCTCGGCCTGCGGATCACCCGCTACGCCGCCGAGGGTTGCGTGGTCGAGACCGACGTCGACGAGCGCCTATTCCAACACGCCGGCATCGTGCACGGCGGTATCTATGCGCTGATGGCGGAGAGCGCCGCGTCGACGGCAGCGGCCTTCGCGGTCGACGTCTCGCGGTTCCGCGTGGCGGGCCAGGAGCTCTCGTGCTCGCACGTGCGCCCCGCCACCGGCGGCGCCCTGCGGGCCGAGGCCAAGCTGATCCACCGCGGCAAGAGCGCGCTCGTGTACCTCGCCACGGTGGAGAATGACGGCAAGCTCGTCTCCACCTGCCGGATCACCATGGCGGTGCGTCCCCACGCGGGATGACGCGCCCCGTCACATTGCGGCCTGGTCCAGCCCACCCTGACGCCGAAAAAACCGCCAATCGGCCCAGCGTCAGCGATGACAAGCGCAACGACGGTGGCTATCAGCCATCGAACAGCGCAGTGCGCCGAGGAGCCATGACGTCCGTCGCCCCCGAGAAGCGAGCCCCCAAATCCCCCCCTGCGGCCAAGCCGACGCGGCTGCCCACCGGCCTCGACGACGCGCGCCTGTTGGCGGCGCTCAAGAACATGCTGTTGGCGCGCATGCTCGACGAGAAGATGCTGGTGCTCATCCGGCAGGGCAAGAGCTACTTCCACATCGGCTCGGCGGGACATGAGGCCGTGCAGACCGCGGCGGCGTTCGCCCTGACCGCCGGACGCGACTGGGCGTACCCGTACTACCGCGATCAGGCGCTGGTCACGGGCCTGGGCATGACCGCGTACGAGATCATGAGCTGCTTCTTGGCCCGCGCCGACGACCCGAACTCGGGTGGGCGGCAGATGCCACAGCACTACGGCAGCAAGGCGCTCAACATCCCCACGCAGTCCTCGCCCACGGGCACGCAGTACCTGCAGGCGGTGGGCTGTGCCATGGCGTCGGTGCGCAACGCCCACAAGGTCGCGCCCAAGAACGGCCACGCGCCCGACTACGAGGTCACCGTGGTCGGCTCCGGTGAGGGCACTACCAGCCAGGGCGACTTCCACGAGGCGCTCAACTGGGCCAGCCGCGACAAGCTGCCGGTCATCTTCCTCGTCGAGGACAACGGCTACGCCATCAGCGTGCCCGTGGTCGAGCAGACCGCGGGCGGCGACGTCGCCAACCTCGGGCGCGGCTACGCCAACCTCGACACCGTCACCGTGGACGGCTGCGACTTCGTGGCGAGCTTCCAGGTGCTGGCGAGCGCGGTGGCCCGCGCCCGCCGGGGCGACGGCCCGACGCTGGTGGTGGCGAAGACCGTGCGCCTGCTGCCGCACAGCTCGTCCGATGATCAGCGCAAGTATCGCGGCGAGGCCGAGCTCTCCGCCGAGCGCGCGCGCGATCCCATCCCCGCGCTCAAGGCCGCGCTGGTGGCGCGCGGCGTCGCCACCGAGGCCGAGGTGGCGGCGCTCGAGGCCGAGACCAAGGTGCACGTCGACGCGGAGGCCGAGCGCGCGGCGGCGAGCGCCATGCCCGCGCGCGCCAGCGCCACGAGCTTCGTGCTCTCGGGCCGGCCCGAGCCGCCCTTGGTGGAGCCGGTGGTGACGGGCGACGGCGTGGTGCTCGTCGACGCCATCAACCGCGCGCTCGCCGAGGAGATGGAGCACAACGTCGACGTGCTGGTGTACGGCGAGGACGTCGGCGGCGACAAGGGTGGTGTCTTCACGGTCACGCGCGGCCTCACCAAGCGCTTCGGTCAGTCGCGCTGCTTCAACTCGCCGCTCGCCGAGAGCAGCATCGTCGGCACGGCCATCGGCCTGGCGCTGCGCGGCTACAAGCCGGTCCCCGAGATCCAGTTCGGCGACTACGTGTGGACGGCGATGATGCAGATCCGAAACGAGCTCGCCACCATTCGCTATCGCAGCAACAACGCGTGGAGCTGCCCGGCGGTGCTGCGCATCGCCGTCGGCGGCTACATCCACGGCGCGCTGTGCCACTCGCAGAACATCGAGAGCTTCTTCGCGCACATCCCCGGCCTCAAGATCGCGCTGCCGTCGACGGCGCTGGACGCCTACGGCTTGCTCAAGGCCGCCATCCGCGGCGACGACCCCGTGCTCTTCCTGGAGCACAAGGGCCTCTATCGCCAGAACCACGCCAAGAGCCAGCTCCCCGTCGACAAGGACTGGGTGCTGCCGTTCGGCAAGGCGGCGATCCGGCGCGCGGGCACCGACCTCACGGTGATCACGTACGGCATGCTCGTGCAGCGCGCGCTGGCGGCCGCCGACCAGCTGGCCGATGAGGGCGTCGCGTGCGAGGTCATCGATCTCCGGTCGCTCAACCCCGTGGATTGGGAGTGCATCACGGCGAGCGTGCGCAAGACCGGCAAGTGCTTGGTGGTGCACGAGGACATGCGCTTCGTCGGCTACGGCGCGGAGATCGCGGCCGAGGTGTCGGAGCGGTGCTTCGAGCACCTCGACGGACCGGTGCGCCGCCTGTGCGCGGAAGACACGCCGGTCCCGTACAACTGGGACCTCGAGGAAGAGATCTTGCCGCAACCCGAGGACGTCCTCGCGGCCATGCGCGAGCTCGCGCGCTACTGATCCGCGGGCCCCTTGGTGCCGAAGATGCGCGCGTTCTCACGCGCGGCCTCCTCGGCCTCGGCGGTCCAGTCGCGCTTCTTCTCCGGCGCGACCAGGAACTTCTCCCAGTGCATGCGCGCGATCGACACGAGGTCGACGCCGGGCGGCGACGCCTTGATGTCGAGCTGGGCGCCCACGAGGTCGAAGTCGAGCTCGAGCATGCGCGCGGCCGACATCCTGTGCGCCTCGAGCGCCGCGTTGATCTCGTCGGGCCCGACGCCGAAGCGGCGCGCGACGTCGTGCAAGTGGGCGAAGCGCGCGGCGCCGTTGGCGTCGAGGCCGAGGTGGTAGGCGCAGAACAGGGCGAAGGGGTCGATGGGCGTCACGCCGCCGGAGCTTACCTTTTCCGGCGCACGCCGACGTGCGAGGGTGCGGTGGATGCGCGAGCTCATCTTGGTACGCCACGGCAAGGCCCAGGCCGCCGCCTTCGGTGGCGACGAGGCGCGGGCCCTCACGCAGGACGGCCGCGCGGCCATCGAGGCGGTGGGCCGCGGGTTGGCCGCGCTCGGCCTCGCGCCCGACGCCGTGTGGCATAGCCCGTTCGTGCGCGCGACCGAGACCGCCGCCATCTTGGCGCATGCGCTGGCGGTACCGTCGTCGACGTTGCGCGTGGAGCCGCTCGTGGTTCCCGGCGGCTCGCCCGAACGAGTAGCGCGCGCCTTGCTCGACGCCCAGCCGCGACGCCTGCTCTGCGTGTCACACATGCCGCTCTTGCCCGAGCTCGTGGGGCGGCTGTGCGGCGCGCGCACCGACTTCGCCACCGGGACGGTGGCGCACCTGCTCGTCGCCGGCTCGCGCGGCGGATCACCCGGCGCGGCGCTGATCGGTCTATGGTCGGCCGACGTGCTCGCTCGAATTCGTTGACGCCGTTTCTCCGAGGTCCGCATGAAGAAGCTGATGTTGGTGGTGCTGACGGTGGCCGCGCTCGGGGGCTGTCCGCCGCCGCCACCCGCGAAGGTCGACGGACCGACGCCGGCAGCCGATGGCGGCGTCGCCGTGACCGCGCCGAGAAGCCAGACGCGCATCGGTGGCCTGCCGATGAGCGCGCCGGTGCTCATCGTCGAAGGCGTCACGTTTACCCGCGCGGACATCGAGCGCGCCATCTCGCAGCATGCCGCGAGCCTCGGCATGCCACCGAGCGACATGGTGCCCGAGGTGCGCGACACCCTCGAGGCGCCGGCCTACGAGAAGCTGCTCGACCGTCAGCTGTTCAGCGCCGAGGCGCGCAAGCGCGGGCTTTGGCCGAGCGATCAGAAGGTGGCCGAGGAGCGTGAGAAAGTCCTGCGCGGCATGCCGCCGGCCCTCACCGTCGAGGGCTTCCTCGCCAAGCTCGGCACCGACGATGAGGGCTTCCGCAAGGAGATCGCCACCGACCTGGCGCTCGGCGCGCTGTTCGAGGCGCTGCAGAAGGAGCAGAAGCAGCCGGACCCCGCGGTGGTGCGCAAGTTCTACGACGACAACAAGGACAAGTTCGTCAAGCCCGAGATGGCGTCGGCCAGCCACATCCTGGTTCGCCTGCCGCGCACCGCCTCGCCCGACGACGTCGCCAAGGCACAAGAGCGCGCGGCCGCGATCCGCAAGGAGGTCGCGGGCAAGGACAAGGCCACGTTCGCACGCGTGGCCGCCACCAAGAGCGAAGACCCGCGCGCCAAGGAGAACAAGGGTGACCTCGGCAAGTTCCCGCGCGGCATGCTGGTCAAGGAGCTCGACGAGCTCGCCTTCGCGCTCAAGGACGGCGACGTGAGCGAGGTCGTGCGCAGCGACTTCGGCTTGCACATCGTGCGCGGGCAGGGGATCAGCAAGCCCGGCCTCAGCACCTTCGACGAGGTCAAGGCGATGATCGCGGAGCGCGAGGGCGCGAAGGTCTTCGCCGCCAGCCTCGACGAGCTGGCGCTCACCATGCGCAAGACCGCCAAGGTCGACCGGCTGGTGGTGCCGGCGCCCTCGTCGATGATGGACGTGGGCAAGCCCCCGCCAGCCGGCGGCGCGCCGCCGGCGCCGCTGGCCGCGCCGCCCGGCGCGCCGCCGCC
>CAZONM010000061.1:0-19783 GCA_964580865.1 uncultured Myxococcales bacterium
GTGCGCAGCTCGACGCTGCCCGCGAGCGGCGCGCCGCGCGCCACGGGCCGCGTGGTGACGGCCACCGTGCGCTCCACCCGCACCTGCGCGCTCGCCCACGTGGTGCACGCGCGGCCCGCGTCGTTGACGCCCGTGATGCGGAGCGCCACGCGCCCGCTGATCTGCGCCGGCGCGTTGGCGGCCACCTGCCGCGCGCGACAGCTCACGCCCTGCGGAGCGGAGAGCGCCACCAGCTCCACGCGCACGTCGGGCGCCGCCGCGGCGGCGATCGCGTCGGAGGCCAGCGTCGCCAGGTCGCCGGCGATGAGCGATGAGAGCAGGGCGAGCGTCACCACGTGCGTCCTCCGGGCGTCAATCGCTTCAGCGCAAGTTACTCAAGCGCTGCAACATCTGGTCGGCGCTTTGGATGACCTTCGAGCTCATCTCGTACGCGCGCTGGGTGGTGATGAGATCGATCATCTCCTCGACGGTCTTCACGTTCGCTCCCTCGAGGAAGCCCTGCTGCAGCTTGCCGGCGCCGCGCTCGCCCACGCGAACGATCTCCGCTTGGCCGCTGCCCTCGGTGGCGCGCAGCATCCCGTCACCCATGGCCTCCAGGCCGCCCGGGTTCTGGAACATCGCGAGCTGCAGCTCGCCGAGCTCCACCGGATCGTCGCGGCCGTCCACTTGCGCGATCACGCGCCCGTCGCTCTCGATGCGCACAGCGGTGGCGTCGCGCGGCACGTCGATCTGCGGGTCGAGCGCGAAGCCCGCCTGCGTGACCAAGCGCCCGTCGCCGTCGATGCGTAGGTTCCCGGCGCGCGTGTAGGCGAGCTCGCCGTTCGGCAGCCGCACGGGCAAGAGGCCGGCGCCCTGGATGGCCACGTCGAGCGGGTTGTTGGTGCTGATCATGTCGCCCTGCTGCCAGCTGCGCGTGGTCGACGCCACGCGCACGCCCAGGCCGCTCTCGAGCGGCGCCGGGCGCGACACGCCGTTGCCGTCGGGGGCCGTGGCCGACGCGATCACCTCGGGGAGCAGGTCCGCGAACTCGGCGCGCTGGCGCTTGAAGCCCGTGGTGTTCGCGTTGGCGAGGTTGTGCGCCACCACGTTCATCTTGTTCTCTTGCGCCACCATGCCGGTGGCCGCGATGGAGAGTGCCCGCATCATGCTCGCTCCTTCAGCCGCGCACGCGGCCCACGTCGGCCGCGCGCTCATCGAGTCGTTTGCTGGTCTGCAGTGCCTGCAGCGCGTGATCGTAGGCGCGCTGCGCGGTCACCAGCGCCACGGTGCTCTCGAGCGCCGTGACGTTGCTGCCTTCGATTTCGCCGACCGCGATGCGCCCCTCGACCGGTACGGCGACGCCGTCCGCACCAGGAGCGAACTCCGCCGGCCCAACGCGCTCGAGCGCGCCGCTGAGCTCGTGCAGCGCGAGCCGATCGATCTCGGTGCCGTCGGCCGTCACCACACCGCGCTCGTCGATGGCCACGCGCGCGTTCCTCGGCGCGACGATGGGCTCGCCGCCCTGCCCGAGCACCGGGCGCCCTTGGATGTGCAACGCGCCCTCGGCGTCGACGTCGATGCGGCCATCGCGCGTGAACGCGGGCCGGCCGTCTGGCTGTTGCACGGTAAGGAACGCGCGACCATCGACGCGCACGTCGAGGGGACGACCGGTGAGCTCGGGCGCGCCGCTGCGCTGGTCGACGCCGCCGGCCATGGCGGCGACGTACGAGGGGTGCTCGCTCGCGCGCTGCCCGGCGTCGGCCAGGTACGACTCAAAGCGCCCCTGCGCCGCGCGGAACCCCGGGGTCTCCGCGTTGGCCAGGTTGTCGGCGATGGTGTCGAGCGTGCGCAAACGCGCCGCGGCACCGGCCATCGCGAGGTAGACCTTGTCACCCATGCAGCGTCGGACGGCCAGATGGGCTTGATCTTGAGGCGGAGGCAGATCCGAGCGCGTCACGCTCAAGTCGGACAGCCGTCGTGCCGTCGCCATGGGGGTGACCAACCGCTACCAGGCCGTCGTCAACGTCCGCAAGCACTCCGAGCGCTTGGCGGCCGCGTCGCTGGCAGCCGCACGCACCGAGGTCGAGCGCCTGCGCGCCGAACGCGACGCACTGCGTGACGCGCCGCTCGAGACGGGCAAGCACAGCGCCGCCGAGGCCGCGCTGGCGCAGCTCGCGCAAGAGCGCGCCGTGCACCTGCGCAAGCTCGTGGAGGAGCGCCTGTGCGGCGCCGAGCGCGTGGCGCTGGTGCACGAGCAGGAGCTGCTGGCCGCGCACCAAAGCCTCCGCCTCGTGGAGCTGTTGGCCGAGCGCCAGGCCGAAGCCAAGCGACGCGACCGCGACAAGCGCGAGGCCAAGGTGCTGGAAGAGGCCTCGCGCCGTCGCTGAGCGCGACGGGTCATCGTTGACCATACGATCACTGCGAAGACACGGACATCCTGAAGCGCCGCGTCGTGAGCACCGCCGGGCACGCGCGTGCCCGCGCTCCGTCGCTCACCCGCCGCGGCTCATGATCTGCCGGAGGCGCTGCACCGCCGCATTGTGGATCTGGCAGACGCGCGGCTCACTCACCTTGAGGAGCTCGGCGATCTCACGCAGCGTCAGCTCCTCGGCGTACCGCAACGAGAGCACCAGCTGCTGTCGCTCGGGGAGCTGCGTGAGCGCGTCGCGCAGGT
This sequence comes from uncultured Myxococcales bacterium, assembly GCA_964580865.1. GTDB lineage: Bacteria > Myxococcota > UBA727 > UBA727 > VGSZ01 > JACOUT01. Next base: position 2,654 of record CAZONM010000061.1, read on the forward strand.
CCTGCTTCTGCTCTTCACTCACCATCAGCTCGTCGACCGAGACGTTGTCCGACTCCGCGGTGCCCTCGTTGAGCTCCACGGGCTCGCCGGTGAGGCTGTCGAGCCGCTCCACGGCCGCCGCCTCGAGGCCCAACGCCTCGGCGAGCGCCTCGCGCGTCGGCTCGGCGCCGGTAGCGTTGCGCATTCTGTTGCGCACGCGATCGAGCTCGGACAGCTTCCCGCGCAGCCGACGCGGGAGCCGGTCGAGGCGGCGCAGCTCGTCGAGCATGGCGCCGCGGATGCGGTGCGCGATGAACGTCTCCAAGCGCACGCCGTGCGCGGGATCGAACCGGCGCACCGCCTCGAACAGCCCGAAGGCGCCCGCCGACCACAGATCGCTCGGGTCGATGCCGCAGCGCGCTGCCAGCGCCAACGCGATGCGGCGCACCAGGCCGCCGTGCCGCTTGAGCACCTCAGCTTCGCTGTTGCGCTGCGCGTAGGCGACGACGCCGTGATGGGTCGTGGTCATCCGGCCTCCGCCGTCGTCGCGCTGCGCACATCGGCACCGGCGGCACCGGGTGAGCGCCCCACGGGCGCGCGCGCGGCGCGCGCCGCGCGAGCACCAAGCACGGCACGCGAGATCCGGTCGATCGCACAAGCCGCGCGGCTGGTGGCGCTGTAGGTCATCACCGGTTGGCGCGCGCGCACGGAGCGCCGCACGTCTTCGTCGCGCGGCACGTAACCGATGAAGCTGGGCTCGACGTCCAGGAAGCGCTCGCTCACCGCGCGCAGGCGCCCGAACGCGTCGCGCGCGTCGTCGGCCGACAGCGCCTGGTTGACCACCACGTGCACCTCGATGGCGCAGTCGTCGGCCAGAGCCTTGAGCAAGGCGTACGCGTCGGCGAGCGCCGTGGGCTCCGGCGTCAAGGTCAACAGGACCCTGCCGGTGACGCGCGCGAAGAAGTGCACGTTGCGTCCAATGCCCGCTGCGCAATCGATGACGATCAGGTCGAAGCCGCTACCAAGCAGCGTCAGCTCGTCGTGCAACACGGCGAGACCGCGCGCGTCGAGGCGCGCGAGCCACTCGGCTCCCGACCCCGCCGCCAGCACGCTCACGCCGCACGGCCCGGGCACCAGTGCCCGCTGTAGCGACACCGTTCCCCGCAGCACGTCGCCGACGGTGTGGCGACAGTGGAGACCGAGCACCACATCGACGTTGGCGAGCCCGAGGTCGCCGTCGATGAGCAGGACGCGCCGGCCGGCGCGAGCCGCCGCCACGGCCAGGTTCGCGGCCACGAAGGTCTTTCCCACGCCGCCCTTGCCGCTCGCCACGGCGATGGCGTCGACGCGTCCGAGCCGTCCGCCGCCGGCGCCGCGCTCGAGGACGTTCCGCAGGCCGCTCGCTTGATCGATCATCCGTGCGCCTCGGTGTCGGCGTCGCCGTTGGCGCCGGCGAGCAGGCCCGTGCGCACCCATTGGAGATCCGCCTCGTGGACGTCCTCCGGCACGCGCTGGCCGTCGGTCCACGCCACCACCGGCGCGCCGAGCGTGGCCGCGGTGTTGAGGAACGCGCCCGCTCCTTCGCTCTCGTCCACCTTGGTGACGATGAGGCCGGCGATGGGCTTGCCCGCGTAGCGCTCGCGCAGATCGCGCAGCTGCCGGCGGCCGGTGGAAGCGGCCGCCACCAGCACGAGCTCGGCGTTTGCCGCGCGGCAGAGCTCGAGCTGCCGCTCGAACGACTCCACCTCGGACGGCGAACGGCCGGCGGTGTCGATGAGCACGAGGTCCGCGGTACGCGCGCGCTGGAGCACCTGGGTCAGCGTCGCTTCGTCGCGGGCGGCCCAGGTGGGCAGGTCCATGATCTCGCCGTAGTGCCGCAGGTGATCGACCGCGCCGACGCGAAAGCTATCGAGCGTGATGAGCGCGACCCGCAGCTTGCTGTCGAGGAGAGCGCGCGCAGCGATCTTCGCCAGCGTCGTGGTCTTGCCGACACCGGTGGGGCCCACCAAGGCGATGACCCGCTGCGTCCGCGGACGCGACCACGGTACCTCAGCGACTTGGACGAGCTCATGCAGCATGCCGTCGAGGGCCTCGATCGGCGTCTTGCCCGGCACGCGCCGGCAGCCGTCGGCGATCGGAACGGCGAGGCTCTCGAACACTCCGGCCTCGCGCAGCCGCTCGTCGAGCGCCACCCGTCCACCGACCTCGACGGGCGGCGCCAGGCGAAAGGTCGTCGGTCGCGCGGGAGCGGCGGGCGCGCGCAGCGGGCGCGCCGGTGGGCGCGCCGCGGTGCGCACCTGTGGGGCTGGCGCCGTGTCGACGAGGAGCTCGATCTCGGAGCCGCCATGGACGCCCTTCACCGTGCGCGTGCTGACCACGCAAGCGTCGGTACCCAGGGCAGCGCGCGCCGCCTCGAGCGCGGCCGCGGCGCTCTCGGCGCGGAAGGTGCGTAGGGTTGCCAGGGACGCGAGCGGTGCCATGCGGGTCTCCGTGTCACATCACTGCGGCACGTTCGCGCCGAGCTGTAGTGTGCCGACGGGATCCAGCGTCACGCTCGAGACGAGCTCGCGCGCGCTGACCACCCACAGGTCGGGGATGAAGCGCGACGCCAGATCGAAGAGCGGACGTCGCAGGTCGGGCGGCGCCAACACGACCACGGGGGAGCCCTCGGCCAACAGGCGCGCGGCGTGGCGCTCGATTCCCTCAATGAGGCGGCGCGCGCTCTCGATGTCCAACGCCAACACGGGCTCACCGTCGGCCTGGGCCATTGCCGAGCGCATGGTGGTCTCGGTGGCGCGATCGATGACGATGGCGCGCGTCTTGCCATGCTCGTCGACCAGACGCGCGCTGATCTGCCGCGCGAGGCGCCGGCGCGTGTGCTCGATGAGGAAGACCGGGTCCTTGCTGCGCGGCGCGGCCTCGGCGATCGACTCCAACACACCGCGCAGATCGCGGATGCCCACGCCCTCGCGCAACAGCCCGCGCACCACCGCCAACACGTCGCCGAGGCCCACCGTGCCCGGCACCACGTCCTCGACGAGCTTGGGGAACTGCTTGGCCAACACCGCCAGGTGCTCTTGCAGCTCTTGACGTCCGATGATCTCGTGCGCGTTTCGGCGCAGCACCTCGCCGACGTGGGTGGTGATGGCCGACGGCGGGTCGACGATGGTGAGGCCCTGCAACTCCGCCGCGCTGCGCCGATTGGTCGCGATCCAGCGCGCGGGCAAGCCGAAGGCGGGCTCGCGCACCGCGATTCCCTCCACGCCGGGGTCGGACCCGCGCGGATCGAGCACCATCAAACGATCGTGATGCGCCACGCCGCGCGCGATCTCGCAGCCGCGCAAGAGCACGCGGTACGTCGCCGGGGGCAGGCTCATGTCGTCGCACAGGTGCACGGCCGGCAGCAGGAAGCCGAGCTCGGTGGCGATGCGTTTGCGCAGCGCCACGATGCGCTTGGGCAGGTCCTCGCCGCCCTTCGCGTCGATCATGCCGACGAGGTCGAGGGACAACTGCAGCTCGAGCGCCTCCACCGCCAGAAGGTCTTGCGGTCGCTCCTCGGTGGGCTTCTTCACCTCGGCGTCGACGGGCTTCGGCGTCGCGCCGAGCTTGCGCACGGACCGGCCCACCAGCGCCAGCGCTGCGCCCAGCGACAGCAAGATGAGCGACGGCATGCCGGGCACGAACGCGAGCAGCGCCATGACGCCCGCGGTCACGAACAACACCATCGGGTCGCGGATCATCTGGCCGCGGAACGCCGCGGCGAGATCGCCGCTGGTGCCGGCGCGGGTCACCATCAAGCCGGCCGCCGTCGAGACCAGGAGCGCGGGCAGCTGCGACACCAGGCCGTCGCCGATGGTGAGGATGGTGTAGGTCTCGGCCGCCTTGGCGATGTCCATGCCGTCGCGCGCCACGCCCGCGACCAGTCCGCCGACGATGTTGATGCCGGTGATGGCCAGGCCCGCGATGGCGTCGCCGCGCACGAATTTGCTCGCGCCGTCCATGGCGCCGAAGAACTCGGTCTCTTGCTCGAGGCGGCGGCGGCGCGCGCGCGCCTGGCTGTCGTCGATGATGCCGGCAGCGAGGTCGGCGTCGATCGACATCTGCTTGCCGGGCAACGCGTCGAGCGTGAAGCGCGCCGCCACTTCCGAGATGCGCCCCGACCCCTTGGTGATGACCGCGAAGTTGACCAACAGGAGGATGACGAACACGACCGCGCCGATGATGACGCTGCCACCGACGGCGAAGCGACCGAACGCCTCCACGATGTGCCCGGCGGCGCCGTCGCCTTCGCCGCCGTGCAGCAGGATCAAGCGCGTGGTGGAGATGTTGAGCGCCAGGCGCAGGAGGGTGATGAGCAGGAGCAGCGAAGGGAAGATCGACAGCTCGAGCGGGTCGCGCATGCGCAGCGCCACCAACAGCACCACCACCGACGCGGCCACCACCAGCGCGAGCATGGCGTCGACGGCGGGGGCGGGCAGCGGCACCACCAGGGTCGCCATCACCCCCACCACCGCGACGGCGAGGACATTGGCGCTGCGGGTTCCGCTCTTGTCGGGCGCGTCGCTCATCGCGTTGGTGCCGCGCTACGCGTCGAGCATGAAGGTCCGCAGGCGATCCACCAGGCGCGTGTGCAGCTGGCAGACGCGGCTCTCGGTGATGCCCATCAGCTCACCGATCTGCTTCATCGTGAGCTCCTCCACATAGTAGAGGGAGAGGATCTGCTGATCGCGCATGGGCAGTCGCCCGATGGCGGCGGCCAGCTCGCGGCGACGCTCGCCCGACTCGAGCTGCGCGGTGGGGACCTGGTCCACCGCCGGCAGCGCCTCGGCGCCGCCCTCGCGCACGTCCTCGAGGTGAACCACGGCGCGCGACAGCGCCACGGGCAGCCGCCGGGGCGCGCCGCCCAGGTGATCGGCGACCTCGCGCTCGCTCGGCGGACGCCCGAGGCGTCCGGTGAGGGTGTGCTCGGCCTCGGCAGCGCGGCGTACGTTGCGGCGCACCGAGCGCGGCAGCCAATCCATGGCGCGCAGCTCGTCGAGGATGGCGCCGCGGATGCGGACCTCGGCGTAGTACTCGAAGTGATCGGCGCGCTCATCGTCGTAGCGCGACAGCGCCGCCAGCAGGCCGACGGTGCCGGCGCCGACCAGGTCGTCGATGCTCACGTCCCTGGGCAGGCGGCGCGCGATGCGGCGCGCGACGCGATGAACCAGGTGCAGGTGCTGCTCGACGGTAGGGGCGCTGGTGCCGGCGGTGGGAGCGTTCATCATTCACCTCGTGACTGCTGGCGAGCGAATGATCACGAGACGTGCCACCGCATGCGCGGCGTCCGGACGCAGACGTCCGGTACCGGTTCCTGGGTCACGGCGACCCCTGCTGGTCACATGACACCCGTGCGACAAAGCACGACCCCGTGCACGTGGCGTCTGCTTGTTGGATCGGCCGCGCGGCGCGGAACCCTAAGAGCCGCGGTGGCGAATCTCGAGCGCGACGATGGTTCCACGCGATCTGTCGGATCCCGGGCGCGTCGTGCGGCCAAGATCCGCGTCACGACGCGCGGCCCTTAATGAAGCGGCCGCCGTGTCGAAACAACAATGAAGCCCTGGAGCTCGGCGATGATGCGGATTCTCTTTGTGGACGATGAGCAGCTCATCCTCAGCGCCCTGCGCCGCACCCTGCGCAACGAGGGCTTCGAGCTGTACTTCACCACCGACCCCCTCAGCGCGCCGCGCATGATCGCGGAGCACCGCATCGATGTCATCGTCAGCGACCACATGATGCCCGACATGTCGGGCGTCGAGCTCTTGGCGCTGGTGCGCTCGCTCCACCGCAACGTGGTGCGCGTGATGATGACGGGTCAGGCCGACCTCAGCGCGACGATCCGCGCTGTCAACGAGGGCGCCGTGCACCGCTTCCTCGAGAAGCCTTGGGACGACGCGCAGCTCAAGCGCGTGCTCCACGAGATCGAGCGCACACGCGATCGGACCTCCGCGGCTGCGCCGGTGGCATCGCTCGCGCCGCGCGCGCCGGTGCCTGAGCGTCCGCCGCGCCAGCGCGTCGCCGGCCTCGACCCCTGACGCTCTCGGTACCCTCCAGCTCGCACGCGCTGATCGCGGCGCGCGGTGAAGTGCCAGCGCGCCTGCGATCCGCCGCGGGCGCTTTCGCTCGCTACCTACATCGTCCGTCCTCAAGATCCGCGCGCGCACGTCGTTGGATCGAGCCGTGGATGGCGGGCGACCCCCTCTCGAGCGAGCCCTGCAGGCGGTGGACGAGATCGATCCACGCGCGCGCACCTTCGTGCGCGACGTCTGCGATCGGGTCGCCAACGGCAGCGGCGTACGCAGCGCCCTGCTCCCGGCCGTGGCGCTCGAGCTGCACGAGATGGCGTCGGACCCGAACGTGCACCTCAAGCGGGTTGCCGAGCGCGCGGTCACCGATCCCTCGGTGGCCGCGCGCGTCATCGCGCTCGGGTCGTCGCCGCTGTACTCACCGCACCCACCTCGCACGGTGAAGGACGCGCTGGCGCGCATCGGGCTCGACGGCGTGCGTCACGTGGTCTTCGACGTCGCGTTTCAGTCGCGCCTGCTGCGTCGAGGCCCGCTCTTGCCGCTCGTGGAGCGGACCATCCGTCACGCACGCACCATGAGCGTCATCGCGCGTCACCTGGCGATCGACGTCGGTGTCCACCCAGGCACGGCCGGCCTCGCCGGCCTGCTCCATGCGCTCGGCGCCATCGTGCTGTTCGACGAATTCAGCGCCAAGCGCGCCGTGGCGTTGCCGCGCAGCGTTGCCATCGTCACGGCGCGCGTGCTGCACGCGTGGGTCGCGGCCCGCGTGGCGAAGAATCACGCCATCGAGCCCGAAGTGGTGGTTGCGCTGCGCGATCACCACGAGCGCTGCGAAGACACGTTGCCCCGCCTGTTGTGGCTGTGTGACCGGCTCTCACCGGCGGAGCCCGGACAGCGTGCTGCGCCATTGGAGGAGTGCATCACGCGTTCACGTCTGCCGCTGCGGGTCGAGGCGGTGACCGATCGGCTGCGCCCGCTGCTCGTGACCGTGGAAGAGCTCGTGCGCGACCGCCTCGCCTGTTGAGCCGTGCCCTTAGCGATGGCGCCCGGCGCGCCGAGGAGATGACGTGGACGCGACCGCACACAGCACCAACCTCCAAGCCTTCGCGAACCTGATGGTCCGCGCGGGCCAGGCCGGTTGCTCCGACGTCCACGTGCGCGCGAACGCGCCGCCCATGGGGCGACGAGGCGGCAAGCTGGTGGCGCTCGGTGACGGCTGCGTGGGCAGCGACGCCATCCTCGAGCTCATCCAGGCGACCGCGAAGCGAACCCTGGCGGGGGCGTCCCTCGAGTACTCATTCGACATCGGCGACGCCATGCGCGCGCGCTGCCACGCGTTCCGCGACTCCGACGGGTGGGCGGTGGCGATCCGCTTGGTGCCCTACGCGATCCCGAGCTTCGGCGACCTGCGCCTGCCGCCCGTGGTGAAGACGTTCGTCGAGCCGCGCCCCGGGCTCCTGCTCATCACCGGCCCGATGGGCACGGGCAAGTCCACCACCGCCGCGGCGATCTTGAACGCCATCGCGGCGCGCGACGCGCTGCGCATCGTCACGCTCGAGGACCCCATCGAGCACCGCATCCACGGCGCGCAGTCGTGCGTCAGCCAGCGGGAGATCGGGCGCGACTGCGTCGACATCGAGCACGGCCTGCGAGACGCCCTGCGGGAAGACGCCGACGTGCTGTTCGTCGGTGAGATCCGCACCGGCGACGAGCTCGAGGTCGCGTTGCACGCCGCCGACATGGGCATCTCGGTGGTCGCGACGTTTCACACCGCGGGCGCCCTGCAGACGGTCACGCGGCTCGTCTCGATGCACGCGCCGGACGCGCAACAAATCGCGCGCGAGCGCCTGGCCGACTCGCTGCGCGGCGTCATCTCCCAGCGCCTCTTGGCGCGCAAGGGCAGCGTGGCGCGTGTGCTCACGACAGAGGTCATGGTCAACGGCCCATCGACGCGCGAGTGCATACGCGATCTGGCGAAGCTCAAGGGCCTGCCCGCGGTGCTCGAGCGCGGCGCCGATGCGGGCATGCACACGTTCGATCAGAGCCTGCTGCAGCTGTGCTCCAGCGGCTTGGTCGACGTGGAGGCCGCGGTGGCCGCCGCCACCTCCCCCGGCAACTTGCGCCGCGCCCTCAACCTCGCCGCCATGAACGCCGCATGAGGATCTCATGATCTCGCTGACTCGGCTCGACGGCGCGCGCTTCTGGCTCAACGCTGCCCTCATCGTCACGCTCGAGGAGGCGCCCGACACCGTCGTGGTGCTCTCCACCGGCACCAGCATGATGGTGCGCGAGAAGGCGGCGCAGATCCTCGAACGCATCGTGCTGTACCAGAAGACAATTCGCGGCGCCGTCACACCCACGCAACCGGAGTAGCCGAGCCATGGACATCGCCACCGTCGCCGGGCTCGTTGGAGCGATCGCCGCCATCCTCGTCGGGCAGGCCCTCGAGGGCGGACACGCCGGGTCGCTGGTGCAAGCGACGGCCTTCATCATCGTGGCCGGCGGCACGCTGGGCGCGGTGGCGGTGGCGTCGCCGGGCAAGCAGCTCGTGCAGGGCATCGGCATGATCAAGATGGCGGTCTTTCCCCCCAAGCACGACGTCACCGCGCTGACGGCGCTCATCCTCGAGTACGCCGCGCTGGCGCGCAAAGAGGGAGTGCTCGCGCTCGAGCCGAAGATCGAGCAGACCAAGGACCCGTTCCTCAAGCGCGCGCTGCAGCTCTTGGTCGACGGCGTCGATCACGCGGTCACGCGCGACATCCTCGAGGAAGACTGCCACCACACGATCACCACCAGGCTCGCCGCGGCGAAGCTTTGGGAGACCGCGGGCGGCTTCGCACCCACGGTCGGCATCTTGGGCGCCGTGCTCGGCCTCATCCACGTGATGGAGAACCTCTCCGATCCGTCGAAGCTCGGCGGTGGCATCGCGACCGCGTTCGTCGCCACCGTGTACGGCGTAGGCCTCGCGAACCTGGTGTTCCTGCCCATCGGGAGCAAGCTCAAGACCCGCATTGGGCACGAGAAGGAATTCAAGACGCTGATCATCGAGGGCATCCTCGGCATGCAGGAGGGCCTGCCGACCAGCGTGCTGAGCGAGAAGCTGTCGGCGTTCTCCGGCCACGCGCCGCCGGCGAAGAAGGCATAGCGTCATGGCGAAGCACGTCGAGCACGAGGAGCACGAGAACCACGAGCGCTGGCTCGTGAGCTACGCCGACTTCATCACGCTCTTGTTCGCGTTCTTCGTCGTCATGTATGCCATCTCGTCGGTCGACAAGAACCGCGCCATCCAGGTGGAGCAGGCGGTCAAGTGGGCGCTGCACATGGTCGGCAAGGGCGGTGGCGGCACCAGCGTGGTGACCGGGCCGCTGACGTTGTCGCCCGACGTCGCCAACCACGGCGTGGTCATCGAGCGCCTGCGCGTGCGCATCGAGGAGCGGCTGCGCGCCACCGGGGCGGGCGTCGCGCGTCCGTCGATGATGGTGCTGGCCGAGGGCAGCAAGCTGACCGTGCGCTTGTCGACCATGGAGCTGTTCGACGAGGGCGAGGCGATCCCGCGTCCGTCGCTGCTGCCCACGCTCGACGCGGTCCTGGGCGAGCTGGCCCAATACAGCGGCACTCTGTCGGTCGAGGCGCACGCCGACCAAGCGGGCCGCACCAGGAACGGCGTTGATCCCAATTGGGAGCTCTCCGCCCGCCGCGCCGCCGCCGTCGCGGCCTATGCGGACGCGACGCGCACCCTCCCGCCGGAACGCATCCGCGCCGTCGGCTACGGCGCGACCCGCCCGATCGCGACGCAGGCGACTGCGGAGGGCCGCCAGAAGAACCGCCGGCTCGATCTGGTGCTCGATCTCGACGCGCCGACGAGCAGGGAGATCGTCGATCCTGCCCGCCCGCCGGACCCGCCGAACCGCTTCGACAAGCCTCCAACGAAGGACGACGACGGGTAGCGGCGGATCCACGCGCTCAAGCGCGCGCCCAGCGGGGCGATGACCAATACCGTGCTCGTCGCCTTGCTTCTGTTGGCCGCCGCCGGTGAGCCCTTCACCGAGGTCATCGAGGGTTGGCCAGTGCCCGCCGGCACCACCGTCGAGGTCGACGCCCTCGCGGGCGCCATCCGCCTGACGCTGCCGGCCGCGGCGGCGCGCCCCGCGGCCAAGGGGCCGCCTCCGCTGCCGTTCACCTCTACACTTTGCCGCCGCGAGAGCCAGCTTGGTCGACGACTGGTGATGCGCTGCGCCAGCCGTCGCATCAGCGCCGAGATCGTGCGCGTTCGTGGCGACACCCAGGTGATGGTGCGTCGCCTGCGCACCACGCCGCTCGTCGATGGCGACGCGACCCTGCCATTGTTCACGTGGGACCCGCGCGAGGTCGGCATCGGCGGCGCGTGCCCCGGTGACACGGCAGCCGCCCAGGGTGAGTGCTTGCTGCAGCGCGGCGACCTGGTGCACGCCGTCGCCCCGCTCCGCAAGGCCATCGCGCTGTCGCCGAGCTACGCAAGCATGCGGCTCGGCGACATCGCGGCGCTCGCCGGCGACATGGAGAACGCTGCGCAGCTCTGGGATCGCACGCAGGGCATTGGGCCCTTCGGCCGCCTCGCCGCCGCCCGATTGTGCGAGCGCACGGGCCGCTGCGAGAAGGACAGCGCCAAGGAGGTCGGCATCGCCTTCGATCCCCTCGACGACGTGGCGCTGCCAGGCCCCATCGCCGACGAGATGATGCTGCGCCGCGCGCGGCACCTCGCGTACGACGGGCGCTTCGACGAGATGGTCGCCGATCTGATCGCCGCGGACCTCCGCCCCTGCAACCGCGCGGTGGCGTTCTGCCAGCGCGTGCTCCTCGAGGCCTTCCGTGAGCGCGGCGCCGACGATGCCTCCGCCGAGCTGACCGCGTGGCTGTTGCTGCCGTCGCGCGACGGCACGGCATCGAGCGAGGAGCTCGCGGCGTTGGCCGCCGCAGCGGCGCGCCAGGCCGGCGCCGCCGGGTTCGCAGCGACGCTGTGGTCGCGCTCCATCGACGGCAAGCGCGGCGCCGAGCTCGAGCAAGGGATGCTCACCATCACCGACCTCTACCTCGACGCGGGCGAGGTAGCCCGCGCAGCCGTGGTGCTGCGCTACGCGGCTCGTTCGTTCCCTACGGCCTTCACCAAGGAGCGCTGGCGCGCGCGTCGCGAGCGGATGGACACGCTCGACCAAGCAGGAGATCACCCATGAAACTCTTCGACGGCGCCCTGCCCTCCCTCGAGCGTGCCCTCGACGCGCGCCAAGCGCGGCAAACGGCCCTCGCCTCCAACCTCGCGAACGCCGACACGCCCGGGTTCATGCCCGTCGACGTCGACTTCGAGGCCGCCATGCGCTCGGCCATGGGCGCCGGCGGCATGCAGCGCACCGACGACCGCCACCTCTCCACTAGCGGCGGCGACGCCGGGCTCGCGGCCACCGAGAGCGAGGCGCTGGCCGGCGCCGCCACACCCGACGGCAACCGCGTGGAGGTCGACCGCGTGCTCGGCGAGCTCGCCGCCAACGGCATGCAGTACACCGCGGCGGCGCGCGCCGCGGGCAAGCAGCTCGCGATGCTGCGTTACGTCGTCACTGAAGGAAACGGCTGAGGAGCACGAGGTCCACCATGAGCATCTTCCGCGCACTCGAGATCAGCTCGCAGGGCATGTCGGCCCAGCGCGAGCGCGTCACGCTGGCCACCTCCAACCTCGCCAACGCCGAGACCACGCGCGGCCCCGACGGCGGGCCCTATCGGCGCCTGGACCCGGTCTTCGAGGCCGTCGTGAACGACGACGGCAGCGCCGGCGTGCGCGTGGCCGAGGTGGTCGCCGACCCGGGCGAGGGCAAGCTGACCTACATGCCCGGACACCCCGACGCCGACGCGTCGGGCTTCGTGCGCCTGCCCGACGTCAACCCGGTGCACGAGGTGGTCAACCTCGTGTCGGCGCAGCGCGGCTTCGAGGCCAACGCCAGCGCCGTCGACACGGTGAAGACCATGGCGCAGCGCGCGCTCGAGATCATGAGGTAGCCATGACGCTGCGCATCCCACCTACGTCCTTGCCCGGCATCGCCCCGCTCGATCGCGGCGCGACGCCCGCGGCGCCGAGCGCGCCGAGCGGCGGCTTCGGCGACATCGCGCGCGACGCCATCGCCGCAGCCGATCAGGGCCAGGCCGACGCCACCGACGCCGCCGCCAAGCTCGCCGTGGGCGAGGGCAACGTCCACGAGGCCGCGCTCATGCTCGAGAAGGCCGACATCCAGATGCGCTTGCTGGTCAAGGCGCGCAACAAGGTGGTCGAGGCCTATCAAGAGATCATGCGAATGCCCGTTTGATCCTCCGGCGCGCGGCCCGGCGTTGGCGGCGCGCACCGATGGAGGGTTGAGTGGAGCCGCTCGCGAACCAACTGCGAAAGCTGCCCGCGCGCTTGCTGGCGTTGCCCATGCGCGCGCGCATCGCGATGGGCGCGGGCGCTGCGGCGCTGGTGGCGCTGGTGGCCGCCGTGTCGCTGCTCTCGAGCGCCGGCCGGTGGGAGTACGTCTTCACGAAGCTCACACCGGAGGACAGCGCCGCCAGCGCCGACGCGTTGCGCGCCGCCGGCATCCCCTACCGCGTCGAGGCGGCCGGCGACGCCATCGCCGTCCCGGCGAGCAAGGTCCACGACGCGCGTCTGCTGCTCGCCGCCAATGGCCTGCCGCGCGCCGGCGGCGTGGGCTTCGAGCTCTTCGACAAGACCGACCTCGGCGTCTCCGAGTTCACCCAGCGCGTGAACCTGCAGCGCGCCATCGAGGGTGAGCTGGCGCGCACCATCGCCAACATGGACCCGGTGCGCGACGCGCGCGTGCACGTGTCGATGCCGCGCCGCGGCCTGCTGCGCCCCGACGACGCGCGCGCGGGCGCCGCCGTCATCCTGCGCCTCGAGCCCGGCCGCAGCCTCGGCGAGAGCGAGGTCGCGGGTATCCAGCACCTGGTGGCGGCGGCGGTGCCCGGTCTGCAAGCCGATCAGGTCTCGGTGCTCGATCAAAACGGCGCCCACCTCGGCAAGCCTGGTGACGAGGGCGACAGCGGCGATCTCGAGGGCAACCTGCAGCAGCGCATCGTGGCGCTGCTCGAGCCGGTGGTGGGCCCCGGCAACGTGATCGCGCGCGTCACCGCCACCATGGATCGCGCCGAGGAAGAGGAGACGCAGTCCGACTACAACCCCGACGGCTCGGCGCTGCGCAGCGAGCACACTCGCACCGATCAACAGAACGCCGGCGACCCGTCGAGCACCGGCCTGGTGGGCGCCGCGGCCAACCAGCCGCCGGGGCAGCCAGGCGTGACCGCGCGCGGCGGCATGCAGCGCAGCTCGCAGATGAGCGACACCACGCGCAACTTCGAGGTCTCGGGCACCGTCACACATCGGGTCAAGCGCAAGCCGCGCTTGGTGCGCCTGTCGGCCGCCGTGCTCATCAACCAGGCCGCGGGCGTGCCGCTCAACGACACCGAGATCAAGAAGCTCACCGAGCTCGCGCGGCGCGCCGTGGGCTTCGACGAGGAGCGCGGCGACCTCATCGAGGTATCGACGGCGAGCTTCGTGGCCGCAGCCCCCGGCACCGACGCGACGCCCGCGCCCAGCCTCTTGCCCGTGGGGGCGCCGGTGCTCGTGGCCGCCGCCGTCGCGCTCGTGTTGCTCGCGCTCGCGGTCGTCGCCGTACTGGCGCTCCGCAAGAAGCAGCGTCACGCGCCGGCCGCGCTGCCGAGCGGCGCGGCTGCCGCGCTCACCGAGGGCACCAGCGGACCGGTGGTGGTCAAGCAGGTGACGGTGCGCGACAGCGCGCGCACCGCCGCGCTCGCCGACCCCGATCGCGCCGCGCGCCTCCTGGTCGCGTGGCTCGACCCCACGGCCCCCGCCACCACCAGCGTCGAGGAGAAGGCCCGTGCCCGCTGACACGCCCACGCTGCAATTGCCCGGCAAGGTCGAGCTCACCCCCATCGATCGGGTCGCCGCCGTGCTGCTCGCGCTCGGCCCCGACGTGGCTGCGCCCATCCTGCAGCGCCTCCCGTCCGACACGGTGCATGCCATCGCGCGCGCGGCGCGACGCCTCGACGCCGCGCCCGACAGCCTGCTCGACGACGCCGCGACGGTGTTCGTGGCCGGCATGAGTGGCTACGGCACGGAGCGCTTCACGCGCGCCGTCGCGTTGCGCGAGATGGTGGAGAAGGTGCTCGGCCCCGAGGGCACGGCCAAGGCGCTGGAGCAGCCGCCCGCCCACGGCCGCCTCGACGAGCTGCTCGCCGCCGAGCCGGCCGATCTCGCGCTGGTCCTCGAGAAGGAGCAGGTGACCACCTCGGCGTTGGTCGTGGCGCTCTTGCCACCCGAGCGCGCCGCCGCCGTGGTGCAGGCGTTGCCCATGGCCGTGCGCGGCGAGCTCTTGCGGCTGGCGAGCTCCATGAAGGCGGTGTCGGAGGCCGTGGTGGACGACGTGGTATCGGCGCTCGCCGACGAGGTGCGCCGCTACATGCGCGCGGGCAAGCGGCGCTCGCTCGACGGCAATCAGGTCACCATCGCGGTGCTGCGCAAGCTCAAGACCGACGAACAGCGATCGACCATCGCCGAGATCGAGCGCAAGGACCCGCAGCTCGCCGAGGCACTACGCGGCAAGCTCATCGCCTTCGAGGACCTGGCGCGCCTCACCAAGCGCGAGCTGCAGACCTTCCTGCAGTCGTGCGACGCGCGCACGCTGGCGGTGGCGCTCAAGGGCGCGCCCGACAACATCACCGATGTCATCCTGGGTGGGATGTCGCAGCGCGCCGCCGCCGCCTTGCGAGAGGAGATCGACCTGCTCGGCCGCGTGCGCATCGCGGATATCGAAGCCGCGCAGGCGGATCTCATCAAGATCGTCATGAGACTGGCCGACGAGGGCAAGGTGGTGTTCGACAGCGGCTCGTAGCGGTCGGGCACGGCAGTGGACGGCAGTGTGGAGGAGACCCATGACCACCCACCCTTGGCTCAAGCCGCGCACCTTGATCGCACGCCCCGCCCCGTGGGCGCCCGCGGGCGGCCACGGCGGCGCCACGCGCGAGCACCCGTTCGCCCCGACCTCCCACAAGGAACCCGCGATCGAGGCGGCGCCGACCGCGCGCGAGCCCGAGCCCGTCGCCACTCCTGCAGCGCCGTCGGCGGCGCCGCCGAGCCCCGCGCCCGACCTGTCGCGCTTGGCCCACCAGATCGAGAGCGCCCACGCCAACGCGCTGACGCACCTGCACAGCGACATGGTGGCCCTCGCGATGATGGTGGCGCGCCACGTGGTGGGCGACGAGCTGAAGGCGAACCCCGACGCGCTCTTGCGCGCCGCCCACGCCGCCCTCGCCGATGTGGTGGGCGCACAGGGGGTGGTGGTGCGCGCCCACCCCGATGATGTGGGCACGCTGACAGCGGCGGGGCTCGCGACCAAGGACGGCACCCGCGCGGTCGAGCTCCGCGCCGACGTCACGCTCGAGCCTGGCGACGTGGTGGTCGAGGCCGCCTGCGGCACCGTCGACGCGCGCGTGACCACCCGCTTCGCGGCCGCCGAGCGCGCGCTGCATGACGCCCTCCTGGGGGCCACGCTGTGAGCCGCTTCGGCGCGCTCGACCTCGAGCGCGTGCGCGCCCGGGTGAGCGAGGCGCCGGCCACCTCCATCTCCGGCCGCGTGGTACGCGCGGGCGGCCTCGCGGTGGAGGCGCTCTTGCCCGCCATCAGCGTGGGCGCGGCGTGCGAGATCGAGGTGCCAAACGGCCGTCTCCTGGCCGAGTGTGTCGGCTTCAACGGCGAGCGCGCGATCCTCGTCCCCATCGGCGACGTGCGTGGGCTGCGCGGTGGTGCCGCCGTCTACCCCATCGAGCATGCGCTGGCCGTGCCCGTGAGCGACGCGCTCCTCGGCCGTGTGGTGACGCCCACCATGGAGCCCCTCGACGGGCTCGGCGACGTCGCGGCGGTGCGGCGCGCGCAGGCGCAGCTGCATGCACAGCCGCCGAACCCGATGGCGCGTCGCCGCATCAGCCAGCCCTTCGTCACCGGCGTGCGCACCATCGACGCGCTGCTCACCTGCGGCGCCGGGCAGCGCGTGGGCATCATGGCCGGCGCCGGCGTGGGCAAGAGCGTGCTCCTCGGCATGCTGGCGCGCCACTGCGAGGCTGACATCATCGTGGTCGGCCTCATCGGCGAGCGCGGCCGCGAGGTGCGCGAGTTCGTCGAGCGCGACCTGGGCCCGCAAGGGCTGGCGCGTTCCATCGTGGTGGTGGCCACGGGCGATCGGCCGCCGCTCGAGCGCGTGCACGCGGCGCTGGCGGCCACGGCGGTGGCCGAGCACTACC
Organism: uncultured Myxococcales bacterium; assembly: GCA_964580865.1. Taxonomy (GTDB): domain Bacteria; phylum Myxococcota; class UBA727; order UBA727; family VGSZ01; genus JACOUT01. Next base: position 19,030 of record CAZONM010000061.1, read on the forward strand.
GGGCCGCGGGCAAGCGCGTGCTCTTGCTGATGGACTCGCTGACGCGCGTCGCCATGGCGCTGCGCGAGATCGGGCTCGCGGCCGAGGAACCGCCCACCTCCAAGGGGTATCCGCCGTCGGTGTTCGCGGCGCTGCCGAAGCTGGTGGAGCGCGCCGGCAACGACGACGGTCCCGGGGGCATCACGGCGTTCTACACGGTGCTGGTGGAGGGCGACGACCTCGCGGACCCCGTGGCCGACTGCGCCCGCGCCGCGCTCGACGGACACATCGTGCTGTCGCGCAAGCTGGCGGGCGCCGGCCACTTCCCGGCCATCGACGTGCTCGAGAGCGTGAGCCGCGTGATGCTCGACGTCACCACCGCGCAGCAGCGGGCCACCGCCGCGCGCGCCCGCGACGCCCTCGCGGCCCTGCGCGAGAGCGCCGACCTCATCGACATCGGCGCGTACCAGGCGGGCTCGAACCGCCGCGTCGACTTCGCGCTCAGCGTGCACGAACAGCTGCGCGCCTTCGCGCGCCAGCAGCCCGAACATGGCTCGTCGTACGACGACACACGCGCGCAGCTCGAGCAGGCGTTGGTGCCGCCGCGCGCACCACGGAGCACCCATGCGTAGCCAGCTGACCGCGGTGCTGCTCACGGCGCTCGCGGTCGCGCCCGCCGCCGCCGCGCCCCCCGTGGACCTGCCGCCGCCGCCGAGCGTCCAGGCCCTCAAGCACCCCGTGCGCGTGCCCATCGCCACGTGCGCGCCCGCCGACG
>CAZONM010000062.1:0-19776 GCA_964580865.1 uncultured Myxococcales bacterium
TGGCGGGCGCGGCGGGCGCGGCGGGCGCGGCGGGCGCCTGCGCCAGCACCGGCAGCGCGGCGACGAGGAGGGCGGCGAGGGCGGCGGTGGGACGGTTCATCTCGGTCACCTTGGTGGATGGTCGAGCTTGACGCTCGCGACACGATTGAATATTCAATGGATCTATTGATTGCAAGAGCGCTGATGCAGACCCAACGTGACGCCGCCGCCAAGAGCGCCCTGCCAGCCGTGCCGGCGGGGGCGTCGCAGCGCGCGGCTGCCGCTCACTATGACGAGCTTGCCCGCGTTGGCAAGGCGCTCTCGAGCCCGATCCGCCTGCGCCTGGTCGACCTCCTGCGCCAAGGGCCACGCAGCGTGGAGGTGCTGGCGGCCGAGGCCGGCGTCAGCCTGGCCAACGCCTCGCAGCACCTGCAGCAGCTGCGCGCCGCCCGCCTCGTCGACGCCGACAAGCGCGGGCAGCAGGTGGTGTATCGGCTGGCGCACGGCGCGGTGTCGTCGCTGTTCGCCGAGCTGCGCACGCTGGCGGCGCTGTTGCTGCCCGAGATGGACCGGCTCGGGCGCGAGCTTCACGCGGGCGACGAGGCCGCGCGCGCCGCGCTGGTGGCGCGCGTGCGCGCGGGCACCGTCACCCTCCTCGACGTGCGGCCGGAGGCCGAGTTCCACGCCGGGCACCTGAGGGGCGCCCTGTCGGTGCCGCTGGCCGAGCTGCCCGCGCGCCTCCCCGAGCTGCCCAAGAGCCGCGAGGTGGTGGCCTACTGCCGCGGCCCCTACTGCCACCTGGCGCTCGAGGCCGTGCGCGTGCTCGAGCGCGCCGGCTTTCGCGCCCGTCACCTCGATCTCGGCCCGCCCGACGCCGCAGCGGCCGACCTGCTCGCCATCGACGAGGCGCCGCGCGATACACCAGCTCGCCGATCCCGGAGGAACCGATGAAGCTCACCGCGTGCGTCTCGCTTGCCTTGCTGTTCGCCGCCAGCGCCGCGCGCGCCGACGACACCTTCATCTCCGTCGACGACGCCAAGGCGCTCGTCGGCAAGCCCGACGTGCGCTTCGTCTCGGCCGATGCCGACAAGCAGTTCGAGCAGGGTCACATCCCCGGCTCGGCCGTGGCCTACTCGCACGACCTGCAGATCCTCGACGACGTCAAGGCGTGCAAGGGGCTGCCCATGTGCGAGCCCGCCGCCGCCAAGGCCATCGGCGCCCTGGGCATCGACGAGAAGACCACGGTGGTGGTGTACGACGCGGGCGTGGGCGTGAACGCCAGCGGCGCCTGGTTCTTCCTGAAGCTGTACGGCCACCCGAACACGCGCATCCTCGACGGCGGACTGGCCACCTGGAAGGCCCACGGCGGCGCCGTGGAGACCGGCAAGGCCGCCGCGGCGCCGGCCAAGACGTTCGCGCCCAAGGTGCAGTGGGACATGATCGCCAGCGTCGACGAGGTGAAGAAGGCCACCGGCGACCTAGCGCACTACCTGATCCTCGACGCGCGCCACAACCTCGAGGAGTACGCGGGCAAGACGCTGCAGTCGTCGATCAAGGCGCCGGGCAAGGAGATCACGGTGGCGCGCGGTGGGTTCGTGCCGACGGCCGTGTTCTCGCCCTGGTCGAAGTACGCCGGCAACCGCGGCGCCGAGGCCGACAAGCCGACGCTCAAGGACGCGGGCGAGCTCAAGAAGCAGCTCGAGAAGCTCGCGAAGAACGGCTACGACGCGGGCAAGACCGTCATCACCTACTGCCACGTGGGCCTCGGCCGCGGCTCGTTTCAGTACCTCGCGCTCAAGAAGGCGGGGCACGCCAACACCAAGCTCTACGTCGGCTCGTGGGCCGAGTGGGGCAACGACGCGGCGCTGCCGTTGGGCACGCAGCCGTGACGCAACCAGCCGTGACGCGCGCAGGTGTGACGCACGCCGGGCGCCGTCGCTGACCAGCAGGAGGTCGCCATGGTCCCCTTCCTCTCCGGTGCGTTGACGGGCGCGGCCTTCGGCGTCCTGCTCTACAAGGTGGGCGCCACTCGGTACTCGCGCGTGATGGGCATGCTCACGCTGCGCGACACCAAGATCATGAAGTGGACGTTCGCCACCATCGCGGTGGCCTCGATCCTCTACGGGCTGGCCGCCGCGCTCGGCGTCGCGGAGCAGCTCCACGTGGTGCCGCGCACCATGCCGTTCCTCGGCTGGGCCCACCTCGTCGGCGGCGTGCTGTTCGGCATCGGCATGGGCGTGAGCGGGCTCTGCCCCGGCACCTGTGTGGCGAAGCTCGGCGCGCGCTCGGGTGGCGCCAAGTACGTGGCGCCCGCGGCCATCGCGGGCCTGTTCGCGGGCGTGCTGATCTACGACGCCATCAAGGCCTCGCTCGTCGACGTCGGCGTGGTGGCCGCGCAGCCGAAGCCGCTCACCTTGCCGGGCGTGCTCGGCCTGCCCTACGGCGCGGTGGCGTTGATCGTGGGCGCGCTGTTCCTCGCCATCGCCTACCTTGCGGATCGGTTCACCACCGAGCACTCGTTCACGCCGGCGCGCGCGAAGACCAGCGTGGTCGACTGGGTGCGCGGCGAGTGGAGCTGGCCGGCGGCCGGCGTGGTGGCAGGCGTGCTCCTGGTGCTCGCCACCGCGCAGGGCGGCTACCTGGGCTTCTCGGGCGCGCTGCTCGCGCTCACCGGCTGGCTCGCGCACCTCGTGGGCATGCCGCTCGACAGCGTGCCCGCCATCACCGACGACATCATCTGGCGTGCCGCGCTCATCGTGGGCGTGCTTCCGGGCGGCTTCCTCGCGTCGGTGCTGTCGCTGCCGTCGAAGGCGGCCGTCGAGAGCCCGCTGCCGAAGACCGTGCAGCCCATCGCCATCGCGCGCGGCTTCGGCGCCGCCACCGCCATGACGCTCGGCGCGATGATCGGCGGCGGCTGCACCACAGGCGCGTACCTGGCCGCGTGGCCCACGCTGTCGCTCGGCAGCTTCGCCATGGGCGCCACCTTCTTCGCCGTGTCCATGGCCACCAGCAGCGGGCGCGCCTTCATCGTGCGCTCGCTCGACCTCACCCAGGCGCAGCGCGACGGCGATCGCGCCTACGACTGAGCCGCCGCATCGGGAGCCGTCATGAAGCTGCACGTCCGCTTGCTCTTCGTCGTCGCCACCCTGGCGCTCACCGCCGGCTGGCTCGGGCTGCGCGCCGAGAACCAGGCGCTGGCCGCGCGCGCGGGAGGTGCGCCGTGAACGCGCGCGCCGCCGAGCCCTTCGTGTGGATGGCCGCGCTCGCGCTGTTGTCGGCGCTGATCGCGCGCGAGGCGTTCGCGCGCGCCGACCTCGAGCGCGCCGTGCCCGTGACGCCCGCGGAGCTGTACCGCGCCATCGGCGCCTCGCAGGCGAAGCTCCAGCTCGTCGACGTGCGCGCGAGCCTAGAGGACTTCGACGACACCCATGTGCCCGGCGCCATCCCCCTGCCCGGCTGCGACGACGCCAAGGCGCCGGCGGGCGCCGCCGAGCGCGCGCTCGCGTCGGTGCCGACCATCATCATCTCCGCAAACGGCGAGCGCGCCGCCTTCGACGCATGCGCGCGCCGCTTCACCCAGGCGCGCAACCTGGCGGGCGGCATGGCGGCGTGGAGCGACGCCAACCTGCCCGAGGACAGCGGCGAGTACGTGCCGCCCAAGGCCGCCGCCGGCGGCGGCTGCCTGTAGCAGCGCGGAGCCCCATGCCCGTCTCTCGCCGCGACGTCGTCAAGGGCCTGCTCGCCGCCACCGCGGCGGCGCCCGCGCTGGCCGGTGGCAAGCCGAGCGTCACGCCCGTGCGCGTCGACGATCCGCGCGCCGGGCCGCCCACCAAGGGCGCCACCGAGGACCAGTACCGCGCCGAATTCGCCGCCAGCTACGGCGACGGCGAGGAGCACGGCTACGCCTACCACTGCGTCAACTGCCAGGGGAATTGCGCGTGGGAGGTGTGGAGCAACGACGGCGTCATCACGCGCGAGAGCCAGAGCGCGCAGTACCCGCCGCTGTCGCCCGACGTCCCCGACGCCAACCCGCGCGGCTGCAACAAGGGCGCGCAGCACTCGCACGGCTTGTACGCCAAGGACCGCTTGCTCTACCCGATGAAGCGCGTGGGCGCGCGCGGCGCGGGCGGTTGGCAGCGCATCTCGTGGGACGAGGCCATCACCATGGTGGCCACGGGGCTCTACGACACGCTGCGCACCGCGGGCCCGGCCGGCAACTACGTCCACGTCGGCGCCGGCCTGCTCACCGAGGCGCGCGCCGCGTCCATCAAGCGCCTGGGCACGCTGCTCGGCGCCGTGCGCCCGTACATCGCGAGCTACGTAGGCGACATGTTCCCCGGCGTGTCGGTGGTGTACGGCGAGGGCAACATCGGCTGTACCTGGGACTTCATCTACGGCGCCGACGTCAACGTGTTCTGGGGCTGCAACCCGAACACGTCGCGCATCCCCGACGCGCACTACCTGTGGGAGGGCAAGTACCGCGGCGGCAAGATCATCGTGATCGCGCCCGAATTCAATTCCACGGCCATCCATGCCGATCTGTGGGTGCCGGTGAAGGCGGGCGCCGACGGGCACCTGGCGTTGGCCGTGCTCCACCGCATCATCGAGGAGAAGCGCTACGACGCCGCGTTCCTGCGCACGTTCACCGACCTTCCGCTGCTGGTGCGCGCCGACACCAAGGAGCTGTTGCGCCTGCACGACGTTGACAGGGGCGACGCGCGCTTCGACGCCGGCTCGGTCGCGCGCTTCGCCGCCGATCACGACAAGCACCACGAGGTCTTCGTCGCGTTCGACACGAAGAAGAAGAAGCTCACCGCGCTGCCCGGCTGCGAGGGCTCGACCGTGCCCACGCTGCGCCTCAAGGACGTCGACTGGGACCTGGCGCCGGCGCTCGAGGGGCGCTTCCGCGTCAAGCTCACCAGCGGCGCCGAGGTGGAGGTGGAGCCCGCCTTCGCGCACCTGACGCGCGAGCTGGCCGCGTTCTCGGCGGCGCAGACGGCGGCGGTCACGGGCGTGCACCCGAGCGTCGTCGACACGCTGGCGCGCGAGCTCACGGGCGCCAAGGTCGCGCTCATCACGCTCGGCTTCGCCATCGGCAAGCACTTCAACGGCATGCTGTCGCAGCGGGCCATCGCGTCGTTGGCGGCGTTCTTGGGCAAGCTCGGGCCCTTCGGCGGGCTCAACACCGAGAACGAGTGGAACATCACCGGGCTGCAGGGGCTGTCGGGGTTCGAGGGTCGCTACACGCACCGCTTCGCGTCGGGCGCGGTGTCGGAGTTCATGCTGGGCGACGGCTTCGACGACTTCGCCAAGGCCTTCACCGACGACGACGTGCGGCGTGCCACCGGGCGGTCGCAAGCCGACTACGGCAAGCAGGTGGCGCTGGAGGTCGAGCGCAGCAAGGGCGACGCGGGCGAGGGGAAGGGCAAGCCGTGGTGGCCCGAGTGCGAGACCTTCCTCATCTTCGCCGACGCGCGCTTTCGGCGGAACAAGGGCAGCTACCGCGAGGCGTTCCTCAAGAAGGCCAAGCTCATCGCCTACGGCGACACGCGCATGAGCGACTTCGCGGTGTACGCCGACGTGCTGTTGCCGTGCGCGGCGCCCTACGAGTGCTGGGACCTGCGCACGAACCCCGGCTATCACCGCTACGCCAACCTGGCCGTGCCGCCGGCCCGTTGGCGGCGCGTGGGCGAGGTGAAGAGCGAGTGGGAGATCGCGACGCTGGTCGCCGAGAAGCTGCAGGCGCTGGCGCTGGCGCGGCACGCGCGCACCAAGGACGAGAAGGACCTCAAGATCCCCGACGTCACGCACACCAAGGACGGCGTGCACGACCTGGCGAGACTGGTGGAGGAGTTCACGGCGGGCGGCGCGCTGCGCACCGACAAGGACGCCGTGGAGTACGCGCTCGAGCACGTCGACCAATTCAAGCCGAACCACGCGGCCACCATGGTCGAGCGCGGCGGGTTCTTGGTGCTGAACGAGAAGGCGGGGAAGTCGTCGCCGCTGTACGCCGACAAGCCCTACAACACCTTCGAGAGCCAGCTGTTCTTGCACCAACGCTTCGACACCGTCAGCGGCCGGCTCACGTTCTACGTCGACCACGCGCGCTTCGTGGAGGCCGGCGCGGCCACGCCCGTCGCCGCGCCCGCGCTCTCGCAGGGGCGCTTCCCGCTGCTCTTGCTCACGCCGCACGCGCGCTGGTCGATCCACTCGACCTACAAGACCTCGACGCTGTTGCAGCGCCTGCAGCGCGGCAAGCCCTACGTGATGGTCAACCCACGCACGGCCGCCGCGCGCGGCATCAGAGACGGCGACGACGTGCGCATGCACAACGCGCTCGGCGACGTGGTGCTGATGGCCAAGCTCGTGGCCGGCGTGCCGCCCGACGCGGTGGTGATGGAGCACGGCTGGGAGCCCTTCATGTTCCCAGGCAAGCGCGGCCACAACGCGCTCAACGCCGACATGCTCAACCTGTTGGAGGTGGCCGACGGCTGGGGTCACCTGAAGTTCGGCACCAACTGGGACGGCAACCAGCACGCCTACCAAGCCACCGTCGAGCTCTCGCCGCTGACTCAGGCCAGAGGGGGCGCGCGATGACCGACGCCCCCGCACCCACGGCGCCGCGCGCGCGCCAGCTCGCCATGGTGATGGACCTGAACAAGTGCATCGGGTGCCAGACCTGCACCGTCGCGTGCAAGACACAGTGGACCAACAGGAACGGCCGCGACTACATGTACTGGAACAACGTCGAGTCGCGGCCGGGCACGGGCTACCCGCGCCACTGGGAGGAGCTCGGCGGCGGCTTCGACGCACAGGGCAAGCTCCGCGACGGCGTGGTGCCGGGCCGCGGCCAAGACTACGGCACGCCCTGGGACTTCAACCTCGACGAGGCAGGTGCGGGCGCCGAGCTGCACGCGCTGCAAGCGACCACGCACGGGCCCAATTGGGACGAGGACGCGGGCGCCGGCGACTTCCCCAACAGCTACGGCTTCTCCCTGCCGCGCATCTGCAACCACTGCACGAACCCCGCGTGCCTGGCCGCGTGCCCGCGCGGCGCCATCTTCAAGCGCGGCCAAGACGGCGTGGTGCTCGTCGACCAGCAGCGCTGCGAGGGCCTGCGCTACTGCGTGGCGGCGTGCCCGTACAAGAAGGTGTACTTCAACCCGAAGCTCTCGCGGTCGGAGAAGTGCATCTTCTGCTTCCCGCGCGTCGAGAAGGGCATGGCGCCAGCGTGCGCGCACCAGTGCGTGGGCCGCATCCGCTTCGTCGGCTACCTCGACGACGTCGAGAGCCAGGTGCACAGGCTGGTGCACGTGTGGAAGGTGGCGCTGCCCTTGCACCCCGAGTACGGCACGCAGCCGAACGTGTACTACGTGCCGCCCCTGCCCGGTCCGCCGCGCTTCGACAAGGACGGCCGGGTCATCGAGGGCAGCGCGCGCATCCCGCTGGAGCTGCTCGAGCAGCTGTTCGGCCCCGAGGTGCGGCGCGTGCTCGCGACGCTCGAGGGCGAGCGCGCGCGTCGTCGGCGCGGTCAGAAGAGCGAGCTGCTCGACGCGTTGATCGCGTTCTCCCACCAGGACATGTTCCGCATCGGCGACGCCGTGTCCCCCGGGTTGGTGCAGCTCGGGCGGCGCGGCAAGAAGGCCGTGGCGGAGGGCGCGCCATGATCACGGTGCTGACGCTCGCGCTCGCCGCGGCCTCGCCCGCCGAGGCGCGCTTCCTCGCCACCGAGGTCATCGAGGTCGCGCGCGTGCCAGGCCCGCTGACGTCGGCGCTCGACGCCGCGGCGCTGGCGCGCGCGACTGCAACGCGCGTGCTGTTGGCGCCGCAGCGCACGGTGCGCCTCTCTGATCGCGACGCCAACGAGGCGCTCGACGTGCTGGGCGCGCCCCGCGCGCTCGACGTGCGCGCGCTGCACGACGGCACGGACCTCGCGATCGTGCTCGACTGGCGCGACCCGACGGAGGATCGCGGCTCGTCGGTCGAGACCGATCGCTTCGGCGACGCCGTCGGCGTGGAGCTGCCGTTCTCCTTCGGCGCCGGCGTGCGCCTGCCCTACGTGGGCATGGGCGACGCCGGCGCGCCGGTAGCGCTGTACCTGCAGCGCGCCGTCGAGCACGGCACGCTCGCGCGCGCGCTGGTGGCCGCGGGCTTCGGCTCGTCGACGCGCGCGCCCGACGGCGGCGTGCGCGCGTCCATGCGCTACCACGCCGAAACGCAGGCGTGGCGCGCCACGCTGGTGGTGCCGCTCGTCACCGCCGAGCGCGACCTGCGCGCGGGCCTGGTGCCCGTGGCGTTCGCGCTGTGGGACGGCGCCATGCGCGAGCGCGGCGGCAACAAGGCGCTGTCGTCGTGGAAGGCGCTGCGCCTGGCGGGCAGCGCCACGGACTCGCGCTACCTCGCCGAATTGGCGTGGGGCTACGACGGCGCCGGCGACGTGCTGCGCGGCAAGCAGCTCGTCGACACCGTGTGCGCCGCGTGCCACCGCGTGGGCGAGCGGCGCAGCGCGCCCGCGGGCCTCGCGCCGCCGCTCGACGACCTGGGGCTCGTGGCCACGCCGTCGTACCTGCGCGACTCCGTGGTCGCGCCCAGCGCCGTGGTGGTGCCGGGCAAGGGCTGGTCGGTGCGCGGCGCCGACGGCTCGGCCACGTCGGTGATGCCGTCGTTCACCGCGCTGCCTGCGTCGGATCTCGAGGCGATCGTCGCCTACCTGCGGACGCTCGGCGTGCCCGCTGCTACGTCGAAGGCGGAGCGGAGCACACCATGACCACGCTCGTCATCTCGCTCGCACACCTGTGGCTGGCCGTTGCACCACCCGCCGCGTCGCTGCCCCGCGCGGGCGATGAGGTCGACGTCACCGCCGGCGCCGTGACCGCGCTGGCGTGCGCGCAGGGCGCGCGCGATCACGCGCAGCTCGGCGCGCTCACCTCGTGCAGCTACGCCGAGGCCAAGGCGGGCATCGTCGTCTATGACGTGGCCGAGCGCGTGATCTACCGCCTCACCGGCAAGCGCGTGGCGCAGTGGCAGCTCGAGGGCGCGTTCGGCGGCGGCAGCGTCGACGTCATCGGCAAGGTCGCCGGCGTCGATCGCAAGACGGGCGTCGTCACCGTCGACGTCGAGGAGCTGACGGTGACGCCCAAGCCCAAGGCCGGCAGCTTCAAGGGGTGTCTGTGATGGTCTCTCGTCGATCGTTCCTGCGCGGCGCCGGCGCCGGTCTGGCCGCGCTCGGCGGCCTGCACGCCACCGGCGCGCGCGCCGCCGACGCCGGGCTGCTCCGCCTCACCGAGCGGCCCACCAACTACGAGTCGTCGAGGAGCGCGTTGACCACGCGCATCACACCGCTCGACCGCTTCTACCTGCGCTCGCACCACGACGCGCCCACCGTCGACGCCGCCGCGTGGCGGCTGCGCGTGCACGGCCTGGTGGGCAGCGAGCTGTCCCTCTCGCTCGACGAGCTGCGCCGCATGCCGCAGACCACCGTCGAGGCGGTGTTGCAGTGCTCGGGCAACGGCCGCGCCCTCGTGCGCCCGCGCGTACCCGGTGTGCAGTGGCAGCGCGGCGCCGTGGGCAACGCCGAGTGGCGCGGCGTGCGGTTGCGCGACGTGCTCGCCAAGGCCAAGCCCGCCAAGGACGCGCGCTGGCTCCACTTGGCGGGCGCCGACGCGCCGGTGCTGCCGGCGACGCCGAAGTTCCTGCGCGCCATCGACCTCGACAAGGCGGCGCACCGCGACACGCTCATCGCGCTCGAGATGAACGGCGTGCCGTTGCCGCCCTTGCACGGCGCGCCCGCGCGCCTGGTGGTGCCGGGCTGGGTCGGCGACGACTGGATGAAGTGGCTCACCGACCTCGAAGTGTCGGCCATGGAGCCGGACGCGTTCTTCTACAAGACCGCCTACCGCTTCCCCATGCAGGAGGTCGCGCCCGGCGCCGTGGTGCCGCCCGAGCAGATGGGGCCGATGACGACGATGAACGTGAAGTCGATCATCGGCTCGCACGGCGACGGGCCGCCCATCGCCAAGGGGCCGACCGAGATCGTGGGCGTCGCGTGGTCGGGCGGCCAGGGCGTTTCGTCCGTCGACGTGTCGTTCGACGGTGGCGCCAGCTGGCGCGCCGCCGCGCTCGACGGTCCGTCGACGCCGTACGGCTTCCGCGTGTTCCGCGCCGCCTGGGACGCGCCGCCTGGGCGTCACCGCGTGGGCGCCCGCGCCACCGACGGCGCGGGCGCCGTGCAGCCGGCCGAGCCGCGCTGGAACCCGAGCGGCTACCTGTACAACGCCGTCGACTGGCTCGGCGTCGAGGTGACGGCGTGAACCCTGCGATCGCCAAGAGCCGGCTCGCCCTCGTCGTCGCCGGCGTCGGCGTGCTCCTCGCGTGCGAGCGCGCGCCAGCGCCGAGCACCACGGCGCCGCCCGCGCCCGCACCCGTCGTCGCTGCGCCGGCTCCCCTCGACGACGCGCGCGTGGTCGCCGGCGAGCTGCCCGACAGCACGGCCGCTGCCGCGCTCCTGCGCACGCGCTGCGGCGTCTGCCACACGGCCGACTACGTGACGCAGCAGCGGCTCACCGCTGCGCAGTGGGACAAGACGCTCGCCAAGATGGAGAAGTGGGGCGCCACCCTCAACGCCGACGAGCGTTCGCAGCTCGCAGCGCTCTTGTCGTCGACGTGGCGCGCGGAGCTGCCCGAGCGCGCCGCGGTGCCGGTGCCGGCCCCCGCTGGCGCGACGGGCGCCGCGCCATGAGCATGCTCGCGGTGGCAAGGGCGACGGTGCTGGTCACGAGCGGCAAGGGCGGCGTGGGCAAGAGCACGATCGCCGTGAACCTCGCGTGCGCGCTGGCGCGCCGCGGCCTCGCGGTGGGCGTCCTCGACGCCGACGTCTATGGGCCGAGCGTGCCGCGCCTCTTGGGCCTGCACGACGAGCGCGTGCGCTGGGGTGATGGTGAGGGCGCCGCCATGATCCCCGCCGAGAACTACGGTGTGCGCGTGATGAGCGTGGGCTTGACCACGCCCGAGAGCGACACACCGCTCGTGTGGCGCTCGTCGGTGGCGGTGAGCGCGCTCCGGCAGATGATCGCCGACACCGCGTGGGGCGCGCTCGACGTGCTCGTGGTGGACGCGCCCCCCGGCACCGGCGACGTCCAGCTCACGCTGGCGCAGGACGTGGGCGTGTCGCAGGCGGTGGTCGTGACCACGCCGCAGCCCGTGGCCACCGACGACGTGCGGCGCGCGCTGCGCATGCTGCGCGAGGTCGGCGTGCCCGTGGCCGGCGTGGTGGAGAACCTGGGCGCGTTCACCACCGGCGACGGCGTCGTGCACCACCCGTTCGGCCAGGGCGGCGGACGCATGCTGGCGGCGGACTATGGCGTTCCGCTCTTGGCCGAGCTGCCGCTCGACCCGGCGGTACGCGCCCTGTGCGACGAGGGCCGGCCGGCAGCCGTGTGTGGCGACGAGGCGCAGCAGCGCCGGTTCGCCGAGCTCGCGGGGCGCGTCTTGGATTGCCTCCCGGGACCTCGCAGACGGTAGCGCGGCCCGAGCGCGAAGCTGGTACACGAGGCCGCGAGGTGGATCGTGGCGCAGTGGATCGTGCACAAGTTCGGCGGCACCAGCGTGGCCGACGCGGAGCGCATTTTACACGTCGTCACCCTGGTGCGTGAGCGCGGCCCGGGCACCGCCGTGGTGGTGTCGGCGTTCTCCGGCGTCACCAACGCGCTGTTCGCCCTGTGCGCGCGCGCCGCCCGGCGCGACGACGGCTGGCGCGCCGACCTGGAAGCGGTGGTGGCCCGCCACCGCGACGTCGCGCGGTCCCTCTTGTCGGAGCCGGGCGCCACCGCCGTCATGCAGGACATCGCGCGCGAGGCCGCCGACGTCGCCGACCTGCTGCGCGCATTGCACGTGCTCGGCAGCCACCCCGAGGCGCTCGAGGAGGTGGTGGCCGGGCACGGCGAGGTCTGGTGCGCGCGCATCGTGGGCGCCGCGCTCGGGTGGCGCTGGCTCGATGCGCGCAAGGTGCTGATCGTGCGCCCGAGCGACCTCGGCCCCGACGTCGACTGGAGCGCGTCGCGCGGCAACCTCGACGCGTGGCTGGGCGACGACCGCGCCTCGCCGTGCGTGATCACGGGGTACGTGGCGTCGATGCCCGAGGGCACGCCCACCACGCTCAAGAGAAACGGCAGCGACTTCTCGGCCGCCATCTTCGGCGCGTTGTTCGACGCGCGCGAGGTCGTCATCTGGACCGACGTCGACGGCGTGTTGTCGGCCGACCCGCGCCGCGTGCCCGAGGCCGTGCTGCTCGACGAGATGTCGTACGAGGAGGCCATGGAGCTCGCGTACTTCGGCGCCAAGGTCGTGCACCCGCGCACCATGCAGCCCGCCGTGGAGCGGGGCATCCCCATCTGGATCAAGAACACCTTCCGCCCGGAGGTGAAGGGCACCGTGATCCACCGCGCGCAGGGGGAGCGCGCGGTGGACGCGCCGGCGGTCAAGGGCTTCACCACCATCGACGATGTGGCGCTGGTGAACCTCGAGGGCACGGGCATGGTGGGCGTGCCCGGCATCGCCGAGCGCCTGTTCGGCGCGCTGCGCACCGTGGGCGTGTCGGTGATCGTGATCTCGCAGGCCTCGAGCGAACACTCCATCTGCATCGCCGTGCCCGACGCGCAGGCTGAGCTGACGCGTACCACCATCGAGCGCGCCTTCGTGGCCGAGCGCGCGCAAGGGCACGTGTCGGGCGTGACCGTGCAGCGCGGCTGCGCCGTGGTGGCCGCCGTGGGCGACGCCATGGCCGAGCGCGCCGGCGTGTCGGGCCGCTTCTTTGGCGCCCTCGGCGACGCCGGCGTCAACGTGCGCGCCGTGGCGCAGGGCTCGTCGGAGCGCAACATCACGGCCGTCATCGACATGAAGGACAGCACGCGCGCGCTGCGCGCGGTGCATGCGCGCTTCACGCTCTCCGACACCACGCTCTCCATCGGCGTGGTGGGCCCGGGGCTCATCGGCAAGGCGCTGCTCGCGCAGCTCGCCGCGCAGCGCGACGAGCTCAAGCGGCGAGGCCACGTGGACCTGCGCGTGCGCGCCGTGGCGTCGAGCACGCGCATGGTGCTGGCCGACGACGCGCGCCTGGCCGACCTCGAGCGCGGCGCGCCCGTCGACCTCGACGCGGTCGCGCGCTTCGTGCGCGCCGAGCACCTGCCCCACGCGGTCATCATCGACTGCACCGCCAGCGACGCCGTGGCCGATCGCTACGCGAGCTGGCTGCGCCTGGGCATCCACGTCATCACGCCCAACAAGCGCGCGGGCTCGGGCCCCCTCGCGCGCTGGGACGCGATCCGCGAGGCGAGCCGCGCCACCGGCGCGCGCTACCTCGGCGAGGCCACCGTGGGCGCGGGCCTGCCCATCATCACCACGCTCAAGGACCTCTTGCACACGGGCGATCGCGTGCGCGCCGTCGAAGGTGTCTTGTCGGGCACGCTGAGCTGGATGTTCAACACGCTCACGCCCGACACGCCGTTCTCCACGCTGCTGCGCGAGGCGCGCCGCCTCGGCTACACGGAGCCCGACCCGCGCGAAGATCTCTCGGGCCAGGACTTCGCGCGCAAGCTGGTGGTGCTGGCGCGCGAGCTCGGGCGCGCCGTGCGCCTCGAGGACGTCGTGGTGGAAGACCTGGCGCCGGGCGCTCCCTTCGGCGCGTCGCTCGACGACCTCGTGGCCGCGCTCCGCCCCGTCGACGCGCGCGTGCGCGAGCTGCAGGAGGCCGCGCGCGCCAAGCACGAGGTGCTGCGCTACGTGGGCGTGATCCCCGAGGAGGGCGCGCCCACGGTCTCGCTGCGCGCGCTCCCGGAGACGCACCCGTTCGCGCGCCTGCAGGGCACCGACAACGTGATCGCGTTTCGCACCGCGCGCTACGCCGCGCAGCCGCTCGTGGTGCAGGGCCCCGGTGCGGGGCCCGAGGTCACGGCGGGCGGCGTGTTCGGCGACCTCTTGCGCCTGGCCGCGCACCTGGGCGCGCCGGTGTAGGCGCACGCGCAGACCTGCCGAGCGCGAGCCACTCGCCGCGCACCTACTCTGCCGGCGTCGAGAAGCTCGCAGGCGTGGCGGGCGGCGCCGCCTCGCTCTGGTGGTACTTCTTGATGCTGAGCCGATCGATCCACGTGTAGGCCACGGGCACCACCAAGAGGGTCAAGAACGTCGAGGTGATGACGCCGCCGATGACGGCCACCGCCATGGGCACGTTGAACTCGGAGCCCTCGGCATTCGAGATGGCCGTGGGCAGCTCGCCGAGCACGATGGCGGCCGAGGTCATCAAGATGGGCCGCAGCCGCACGGGCGCCGCCTCGAGCAGCGCCTCGACGGGCGCCTTGCCCGTGCGGTGGCGCACCTGGTTCGTGTAGTCGACGAGCAAGATGCCGTTCTTGGTGACGAGGCCCATCAACAAGATGATGCCGATCATCGCCGGCATGCCGATGGGCACGTTGACCAAGAAGAGCGCGGCGAGGGCGCCGATGATGGCGAGCGGCAGCGCCAGCATGATGGTGAAGGGGTGCACCAGGCTCTCGAACTGCGACGCGAGGATCAGGTAGATGAAGATGACGCCCAGGCCGAGCGCCAACAGCATGTTCGAGAAGGTGTCTTGCATGTCCTTGGCCTGGCCCTCGAACTTGAAGGTGTAGCCGGGCGGCAGCGGGTTCTTCGCCAGCGCGCTCTCGATGTCGGCGATGACGTCGCCGAGCGAGCGACCGCGCAGGTTCGACGAGACGGTGATGGCGCGCTGGCGCGCGTTGTGCGTGATGCTCGCGGGCGAGTCGGTCTCGATGACGTCGACCAGCTCGTCGAGCCGCACCAGCTGCCCCATGCGCGAGGGCACCACGATCTCGCGCAGGCGCGCCAGGTTGTTCCTGTCCTCCTCGCGCAGGCGCACGCGCACCTCGATGTCGTCGCCCTCGTCGGGCATGGTGCCCACCACGTCGCCCTCGACGGCGAAGCGCAGCGCCTGCGCCGCCGCGGCGAACATGACGCCCCGATCGGCGGCGCGGGTGCGGTCGACGACGAAGCGCTGCTCGGGGCTGCCGGGGCGCGTGTCGATGCCCACGTCGGCGGTGCCGGGCACGCCCTTCACCAGCGTGAAGACCTTGTGGCCCACGCGGTTGAGCTCGGCGAGGTCGGGGCCCATGAGCAGCAGCTGCACCGGCTGCGGCTGCTGAATGGCGCCGCCCTCGATGATGCCGGGCACCGCGAGCTTGGTGGTGACGCCAGGCAGGCCGGCGATGGCCGCGCGCGCGTCGTCCATGATCTCATCGGCGGTGACGGTACGCTCGGCCTTGGGCGTGGTGATGACCTGCAGCGTGAACTTGGAGGCGTCGCGGTCGACGCCGACGGTGGTGATGACGTCGGTGACCTCGGGCACCTTGCGCATCGCCTCCTCGGCGGTGCGCGCGAGCTTGTCGGTCTCCGCCAGCGAGATGCCCGCGGGCGCCTCGAACTGCACGTTGAACTTGCCTTGATCGCCCGGCGACATGAACTCGGCGCCCATGAACGGCACCAGCGCGATGGAGCCGATGAACAGCGCCACGGCGCCGGCCATCGTGGTCTTGCGCCACACCAGCGCCACCTTGAGGATCGCGCGGTACTCCTCGTCCATCCACTCGAAGAAGCGCGTGGGCGGCCCGTAGAACCAGTGGGTGCGCATCTTCTCGTGGCGGTGCGGATCGATGGTCTGCGCGATGCGCGCCGACATCATGGGGTCGAGCGTGAAGCTCACCACCAGCGACATGAGCACGGCGGCGGTGAGCGTGAGCCCGAACTGCTTGAAGAACAGGCCCACCATGCCCTGCATGAAGGCCACCGGCACGAACACGGCGCAGATGGTGAGCGTGGTGGCGAGCACGGCGAGCGCGATCTCGGAGGTGCCCTTGCGCGCCGCCTCGATCGGGTTCTGGCCCCTCTCGAGGTGGCGGAAGATGTTCTCGCGCACCACCACGCTGTCGTCGATGAGCAAGCCGATGGCCAGCGTCAGCGCCAGCATCGTCATGATGTTGAACGAGAAGCCGAGCTGCCAGATGACGAAGAACGTGGCGATGACCGAGGTGGGCAGCGACACCGCGGAGATGAGCGTGCTGCGCACGTCGAGCATGAAGAAGAAGATCACGAGGACCGCGAGCAGACCGCCGACGATCAGGTGGCCGCGCAAACGCGAGATGTTGTTCTTGATGAACTTCGCCTGCTGCGTCACGAGCGTCAGATCGATGTGATCGCCCTGACTCGCTGCCGCGGCGGCGCTCGGCGCGGGCGCCGTGCCGGTCGCGCCGTCGCCTTTGGCGGCCGCGCCGACGCCGGTCACCGCGGCCCCGTCCTGCATCAGCGCATCGACGCGCGCGACCACCGCGTCGGACACGGCCACGGTGTTGGCGCCGGCCTGCTTCATGACGTCCACCAGCACCGCCGGCTCGCCGTTGAGGCGCGCGAGCGTGCGCACCTCGGCGCTGCCGTCGACGACGGTGCCGACGTCGCGCACGCGGATCTGCGTGCCGTCGGGCCGCGACGTGAGCACCACGTTCTCGATGTCGCGCGGCGACGCGAAGCGGCCCGCGGCCTTGAGCGAGAACTCGCGCCCACCCACGGTGAGGCGCCCGCCGGGCAGGTCGACGCTCTCGGCGCGCAGCAGCTGCGCCACCGTGTTCACCGACAGGCCGAGCGCCTGCACCTTCCCCTGCTCGAGGTCGATCTGGATCTCGCGCTCGACCCCGCCACGGATGACCACCGAGCCGACGCCGTCGATGGACTCGAGCGCCGGGCGCACCCGGTCCTCCACCAGGCGCGTGAGCTCAATCGCGTCGCGCTTGCCGCGCACGGCGTAGGTGAGGATGGGCGCGGCGGACGGGTCGAACTTCTGCACCAGCGGATCCTTGACGCCGTCGGGCAGGGTGGGCCGGATGATGGCCAGGCGATCGCGCACGTCGCTCGACGACTCGAGCTGGTCGGTCGAGAGCTTGAACTGCACGATCACCACCGACACCGAGTCGCGCGAGAACGAGCGCACGAGCTCCACGCCGTTGATGGTGCTGACCGCGTCCTCGACGCGCTTGGTGACCTGCTGCTCCACCTCGGTGGGGCCGGACCCCGGGTACACGGTGGTGATGGCGACCACCGGCATGGTGACGTCGGGGAAGAGGTCGACGCCCAGGCGCGACACCGCCAGGCCGCCCAGCACCAGCGTGGCGAGCGCCGCCATGGTGGTGAACACCGGGCGATCGATGGAGACGTCGGAGATCTTCATGCGCGCCCTCGCGAGACAGCCAGGAGGATCACGAGCCGGGCGACAACGTCACGCGCACGCCGTCCTTGAGACCGGCGGGGCCCGAGACGATGATCTGATCGCCGGCGGCGATGCCCTCGTCGACGACGATGTCGTCGTGGTGCTTGATGCCCAAGCGCGGACGCACCAGCACGGCGCGCTCGTCGCGGTAGAGGTACACGGCCGGCTCGCCGCCCACGGTCTGCACCGCCGACGCGGGCACCACCACCACGTTCGCGGTGGAGCCGAACGCGATCTCGGCGCGCGCGAACATGTTCGGCAACACGCCCGCGGGCTTGGCGAGCGCGATCTCGATGGCGCCGCGGCGCGTGTCCTGCTCCAGCGACGGCGCCAAGCTGGTCACGCTGGCCTCGAAGGTCGCGCCCGGCAGCTCGTCGACGGTGACCTTGACCGGCATGCCGGGCGCGATGCGCGACACCACGCTGGCGGGCACCGTTCCCTCGAGCTTGAGCGACGTCTGGTCCTGCAGCGCGAAGGCGGGCGCCGTGGGGCTCGCCATGCCGCCGAGCGTGACCATCTTCTTGGTGATGACGCCGGCGAAGGGCGCCGTGATGCGCGTGTCGCCGAGCGCCTTGTAGGCGAGGGCGAGGTTCGACTCGGCGAGCGCCACCTGCGCGCTCGCGGCCTGCACGCCCACGCGCGCCATGGCGACGCCCGACTCCGCCTGCTCGAAGTCGCTCTGGGTCATGGCGCCCTTGTCCTTGAGCGCCTGCGCGCGCGCGAAGCTGCGCGCGGCGTTGGCCTCCTGCAGCTGCGCCTGTGCCAGCCCGGCCGTGGCGGCCTGCACCTGCGCCTCCGCCTGCTTCGAGCGCAGCGCCAGGTCGCCGGCCTCGGTGGCGCCGAGCACCTCGCCCGCCTTGACGACCTGCCCGACCTCGGCGGCCACGCGCGTCACGCGCCCGGGCATCTTGGGCAGCACGTACACCTCGTTTTGCGCCTTGACGCTGCCCGTGATCTGCACGACCTGCGGCAGGTCCTTCTTCTGCGCCGCGGCGGTGCGCACGGCCACCACGGCCTCTTGCTCGAGCGCGGCCTTGGCCACCTCGGTGCGCTTCTTGGCCTGCGCGATGCGCACGCCGACGGCGATCGCGAGGCCGACGCCGAGCGCCAGCGTGACGATCAAGGTGACGCGCGAATTCTTCATCACGCCCCTCCGGCCGCGCACATGAACAACGGCACGTCTTGCGCCACGCGGCACACCACGGGGTTCGGCTGATAGGTGCCGAGCTCGGTGCAGGCGTCGGGCGGCTCCACCAGGCAACCCTCGCAGAGATCGAGCGCGAACGTCGAGGACACCGCGTCGGCGTCGCCGGTGGCGATGAGCGGCGTCAGGGTGACGCCGAGCGTACGGTAGGTGATCTTGTCGATGGCGAGGCCGCCGTCGGCGGCGAGCTCGGCCGCCAGCGCGCGCGGCACGAGCTCGACGTTCTCCACCACGCCCACGCGCACGTCGTCATCGTCGCCGGTGAGCACGATGTCGCCGTTCTGCGACGCGCCCTCGTAGCCCGAGGCGTCGAGCGACGCGCCGTCGGGCAGGTCGTACGCCACGTTGAAGCCGTCGATGCGCACGTCGACACCGGCGGCCGTGACGCGCAGGTCGGCGAGGTAGCTGCCGTGGAAGTCCTCGGTGGCGCTCACGTCGAACAACCCGCGCCCAAACGCCGCGGCGCGGGCGTCGGGCGCCGCGCAGGTCACCGAGGTGCGCGGCGGCAGCACCTCCACGGCCACCTGCGGGCGGGCGCAGCCGACGGCGGCGAGAGCGAGGGTGAGCATCGACAGGGGAAGACGCGTCATGCGAGGGTCCAAGGAATGCCGACCGATGGATCGGTTGATCAGGTTGACGGCGATATTGGTTCATGACATGAACTATTGTCAATGACAACTGTCGGCGATCCCAAGGCGGTCGAGCTGGCGTGCTGCGTGCCGGTCCCCGAGCAAGTTCGGGAGCTTGCGGCGCGCCTCCGCGCCGAGCTGCGAGCGCTCATCCGCCTGCGCTCGCTGCGGGATCCGATCGGTCGCATCGCGCCCGAGCTGACCTCGGCCCAGGTCCACGCCATCGTCGCCCTGGGCCTCGACGAGGCGCCCCTGTCCATGTCGGCGCTGGCCCAGCGCATCGACACGGCGCTGCCTGCCGCCACCGGCATCGTCGACCGCCTCGAGCGCGACGGCTTCGTCGAGCGCCTGCGCGACGACCACGATCGGCGGGTCGTGCTGGTCGGCCTCACCGAGAAGGGCCGCGCCACCTACCGGCAGGCCGACGAGCACATGTGCACCATGCTGTGCCAGTTCCTCGCCGCCCTCCCCGACGCCGAGCGCACCACCTTCGTCGACTCCGTGTGCCGCGCCATCGCCATCGTGTGTGGTGCCGCGAGCAAGCCCCCAACGCCAACGCCCTGAGCTCACCGGCGGCCCCGCATGATCCGCGCCTCCACCCCAACCCTCGTCGTCACCCTGGCCGCGCTCGGCGCGGCGCCGGCGCTCGCGCAGTCGCGCGG
>CAZONM010000063.1:0-19612 GCA_964580865.1 uncultured Myxococcales bacterium
CTGCGCCACGGCCGGCGGCAGCGGCCACCGCGTCGACGCGGGGCCGCTCGGCTCGTCGTGCACGCCGGCGCCCGTGCGCGCCACCAACGTGTGCCAGTCGCGCGCGGCGCCGGTCAGGAAGGTCTCGAGTAGCCACTGCTGCGCCTGCACGAGGCGTCGCACGTCGTCACCGGCGACGGCGGCGGCCGGCCACCAAGCGCGGGTGGGGTCGAGCGGACGGCCGTGGGGATCGCGCAGCTCGAAGTGCAGGTGCGGGCCGGTGACGCGCCCGCTCTTGCCTACCAGGCCGATGATCTCACCCTGCCGCACGCGCGCGCCGTCGACCACCGGCGCCGCGCGCTCGTGCAGGTGCAGGTACTTCGACTCGGTGCCGTCGTCGTGGCGGATGACGACGTACGTGCCGGCGACCCAGTTGCGCGCGGCCTTCACCACGCGGCCGTCGGCCACCGCGCGCACCGGCGTGCCGATGGGCGCGGCGTAGTCGGTGCCCGCATGCCACTTCAGGCGGCGACGGATGGGGTGGTCGCGCACGCCGAGCTTCGACGACACGGCCTGGTAGCGCACGGGGCGCGCCAGCACCGGCCCATCGAGGCTGGTGCCGTCGTCGAGGTACCAGCGGGCGGCGCCGTCTCTCACCACGCGAGCAGCGAACACCGCGCCGCCCGCGTCATCCCAGGGCTCGCTGCCCGTGGCCGGGCGCAGGAGGCGGAAGGCCACCAGCTCGTCGCCGCTGACCCACACCGTCACGGGCGTGTCGGGGGCCAACGCGTCGACGTCGAGGCGATCCTCGAGCAGGTCGCGCACGGCGCGAATCCAACGCCGGCCGGGCTGGCCCGACGCCGCCACCAGCTCGTGCCGCTCGATGACCGGCGCGCCGCGCTCGCCTGCCGCGGGCACCGGCCCCGCCGCGCGGTCGGCGCCGGCGGGGTGTGCCACGTGGTGCGCGCTCGGCAGCCACAGCCAAGCGCCGGCGGCCACCACCGCGATCGCAGGAGCGCGAAGCGTCGACACGGGGCGAGCGTAGCGTCGCCGCGCGCACGCCGCCCGCGCTGAGACACCGCGGTGGCGTGACCCCGGTGTGCGCGTGGTGCGAGCAGGGCGCTCGTGTACTCCCTCGGTGCACCCGCCCGGGTGTCTTACGGCGCGCTCTGATCGCGCAGGCCCCATGCGGCCATCTTGCGCTGCAGCGTGCGGCGATCGATGCCCACGATGCGCGCCACCTCGCTCACGTTGTTCAGCTCGGACAACAGGCGCTTGATGTGGGTCTTCTCGAGCTCTTCCAGCGTGACGCGCTCACCGGCCCGCGGCGCGTCGCTGTCGGCGCCCGGGCGCTGGCTGTCGGAGAACGGCGACTGCTGCAGCAGCTCGCCGAGCAGCGCGCCGTCGACCTCGAGCCGCTCGGAGAACAGCGCCGCCCGCTTCATGAGGTTGACCAGCTCGCGCACGTTGCCCGGGAACCGATAGCGCCGCAGCCGCTCCTCGCCGTCGGCGGTGAGCACGAGCGAGCGATCGCTCGAGCGGCTCAGGTAGGTGCGCGCCAGCAGGATCACGTCGTCGCCGCGGTCGCGCAGCGGCGGCAGCACCAGGCTGAGGGTGGCCAGGTGGTAGTAGAGGTCCGCGCGGAAGCGGCCGGCGTCGACCGCGGCCTTGAGGTCCTCGCGCGAGGCCGCGACCACGCGCGCGCGAAACGGCTTGTCGGCGTCGGCCCCCACGGGCCGCACGCGCCGCTCCTCGAGCGCGCGCAGGAGCTTGGCCTGCAGCTCCACGCCGAGCTCGCCCACGTCGTCGATGAACAGGGTGCCGTCGCCGGCGCGCGTCAACACGCCGTCGCGCGTCTCGGTGGCGCCGGCGTTGGCGCCGCGGCGCTGGCCGAACAGCTCGCCCTCGATCCACTCGTCGGGCACGCTGGCGGCGTTGAAGGCGACGAACGGGCCCTTGCGCCGCGCGCTTTGGTCGTGCAGGCGGCGCGCGCACAGCTCCTTGCCGGTGCCGTTCTCGCCCACCAGCGTCACGGGCTCGTCGGTCTGGGCGGTGCGATCGAGGCGCTCGAGGAACGACAGCATGGGCGCCGACGCCCCGAGGATCGTGGTGGCGATGGCGGGCTGCTCGGCGCGCACTGCTTGCTGCAGCGCCGGCAACAGCTCGTCGGCGTCGAGCGGCTTCTGCATGAAGTTGACGGCGCCCAGGCGCATGGCCTCGACCGCGTCGGGCACGGTGCCGTGGCCGGTCAGGACCAGCACGGGCACGCGCCGGGCCTGGGTGCGCCGCAGCACCTCGAGGCCGCTCATGCCCGGCATGCGCAGATCGAGCACGCACACGTCGACGGGGCCCACGGTGGAGGAGCCGGTGCGCAGCGGCTCCAGCGCCGCCTCGCCGTTCGGCAGATCGACCACGTCGACGCCCTTGCGCACCAGCGCCTTGGACAGCGCCAAGCGCAGACCGGGATCGTCGTCGACGAGGAGGACCCGCATGCTTACCCCTCCCCCACGGGCGATCTACCTTCGACCCGTCGGCTTGCCAATGGCCTGTCGGGGAGCTCGGGCGCGGGCAGCGTGAGCGTGGCGATGGTGCCGCCGCCGGGCGCGTCGTCGAGCGCCAAGGTGCCGCCGAGCTCGCGCGCGATGAGCTGGCTCGTGTACAGACCGAGCCCCGTGCCCTCGCCCATGGGCCGCGTGGTGACGAAGGGCTCGAACAGGCGCGCGCGCACCTCGGCGGGCAGCCCGGGCCCGCGGTCGGCGATCTGCACCACCAAGGCGCCGTGCGCCCGCCGCGCCGTCACCACCACGCGCGGGCCGCCGCCATCCGCCTTGCGATCGGCGGTGGCGCGCAGCGCGTTCTGCACCAGGTTCATCACCACCTGCAGCACGCGGTCGGCGTCCGCCGGCACCTCCACGTCGAGCGAGGGATCGAGCGCCACGTCGTCGACCTCGGCGGCGCCCACCAGGCGCACGGCGCGGCGCACCACGTCGCTGGCGCGCTGCGCCACCGCGCCCTGACGTCGGCCATCGTTGGCCGACGACAACAGCGCCTGCGTGAGCGTGCGACAGCGCCGGCTCTCGTCGATGAGCAACTGCAGGCTCTCGTCGACGTCCTTGCGCTGGCGCTCGTCGAGGGCGACGTCGGCCAGCACCGCGCGCAGGTCCTTGCCCAGCGTCTGCATGGTGGTGAGCGGCGTGTTGAGCTCGTGCGCCACGCCCTGCAGCGCGCGGCCGAGCGTGGCCAAGCGCTCGAGCATCACGTGGCGCTGCTCGACCACGAGCTCGTCGGTGCGGTCGACGTAGAGCAGCGCGCGCGCCCCGATGGCGCGGCTCTGCGGCAGTGCCACCAGGTCGAAGACGCGCTCGCGGCGGTCGCCCGTCTCGCGCACGGGCACGGCGAAGCGGCGCGACACCGGGCCCGCCTCCTCGTTGGTCTCGAGGGCGCGCGCCGCCTCTTGCGCCTGGGGGTGTCGCTGCAGGTCGCGCGCGGTCTCGTTGGCGAGCTGGCTCTTGCCGTCGGGGCCCACCAGGTCGAGGCCCACCTTGAGCGCCGCCAGCGAGTCGAGCAAGAGCGTGACGCTGCGCGCGGCCTCGCGCCGCTCGACGGCGTGGCGCTCGGCCACCACCAGCGCCAGGTAGCCGAGGCCCACCACCAGCAGGCCGAGCGAGATCACGATGAGCGTGCGCGGCACGCTCACGAGCGCGGGGGCGGGCAAGAGCTGGCGCTCGTCGAGCAACCACAGGAACGCGATGCACGCCAACGACAGCGCCGTGGCCGAGATGGCGCCGCGCCGGCCGTTGAGCAGCGCGCCGAGCACCACGTGGAAGCTGAAGGCCACGCTCACGGGGTTGCGCAGGCCGCCCGTCCACACCAACAGCCACGAGAGGAACACCAGGTCGACGGCGGCGTGCAGGCCGAGCTCGCGCCAGCTCACCTCGCGCGCGCGCGTGGCGCGGGCCATGAGCGCCAGGTTGACCAGGCCCATGACCACCACGCCCGCGACCACGGCGGGCACGTGGACGAAGCGCCACTCGAGCAGCCAGGCCAGCGCGACGCCGCCGAGCGTGCCGGCCAGCGCCCACCAGCGCAGGCGCGACAGCCAGCGCAGGCCCGAGGTGTTGGCGTCGACGTAGCCGTCCACGGCGCCAGCCTGCCCTGCCGCCGACGCGTTGTCAGTGGGGTGCGGGCGCGGCGACGAACGCCGCCACCCGGCGCGCGGCGTCGGCGCGCAGGTCGGCGTAGAAGAGCTGCACCTCGACGGGGTGATGGTTCTGCCGACCCATGACCCAGCGCAGGACGGCGCTGGGCGCGCCACGCCACGGCAGGGGTTGCAGCTCGGTCACGACGAGGACGCCGTCGTGACAGCGGGCGGCGGCGAAGCCGGGCACCAGCGCGGGCCGCGCCACGTCGAAGAACACGGCGCCGCCGTGCTGCCCGCTGGCGGTGGCGTCGTCGCCGGCGCGGCCGAGCACGGGGTTGACGCACAGGTGGGGCTCGGGCGTGACGCTGGCGTCGAGGTCGAAGGCGCTCGGCTGCCACGTGGGCCCGCGCGCGTTGTAGGTGATCACGCACCCCGTGGCCTCGCGCGCGGCGCATGCAGGCAGCCCGCCCACGTCGCGCGACGACACCAGCGCGCCCGGCAGGTACGCGGCCACCAGGCGCGCGCGCGCGGGGCCGTGGACGATGCGCTCGCGCAGCAGGCGCGCGCCCAGCGCCGCGCCCTGGCTGTGGCCCACCAGGATGAACGGGCGCGCGCCGCCCGTGCGACGTTCGAAGTCGGTGAACGCCGCGTCCACGTCGGCGAACGCCACGTCGATGGCCCGCTCGCCGTCGGGCGAGGGCGCGGTGAAGGCGACGCCGCTCGCCTGACGGTAGGAGGGCGCGAAGACGGCGCCGCTGCCGTTGAAGGCGCTCGCCTGGATGAGCGTGCCGCCGCGGACGCTGGCCGTGCGCACAACCGGGTCGTCGGCGCGGGCGTTCCACACCGGCGCCACGCTCGAGGTGGGGTGCAGGTAGAACACGTCCGCCGCGGGCGCGCGCGTGGCGGGCAGCTCGGGCAGCGCGACGTCGGCGTCGTCGGCGGTGGTGGGCAGGGCCAGCCACGCGCGGTCATCCCGGTAGTCGGGGGGCGGCGGCGAGGCGTTGGCGTCGAACGGCGCCGACGGCGTCATCATGTGCAGGGTCAGCGTCGGCGCCGTCGCCGCCAGGGCGAGCACCAGGGCCGCGGCGAGCGCCAGCGCGGCCAGGGCCACGCCGCGACGGAGGCCGCGCGCGCGCGCGCTCACTGCAGCTCCACGGGGTCGACGCGCACCACGGTGCCGGTGGTCATGGCGGCCACCTGCAGCGCGATCCATTGCGGCAGCTTGACGTCGGTGCTGATGCGCACCTCGTCGATGGCGCCGTCGAGGCCGCGGGCGTCGTCGAAGGAGTTGCCGGCGATGGTGAGCCACGAGCTCGCGCCCCACTCGGGGTCACCGCTCATGATCGCCGACGTGCCCGCCGGGACGCCGTCGATGTACCAACGAAGCTCGTCGTCGTCGACGTCGCGGGTGACGGCCACGTGGTGCCACGAGCCGACCGCGACGGTGCTCGCCGCGATGTAGGTCGGGCTGTCTTGGCCGATCCCGTGCTCGAAGTAGTGCGAGGGCGCCCCCGCGCTGGTGAGCCCCAGGTAGTAGAGCGTGTTGTTGGTCGCGGTCTCCACCGAGGTGCCGCCGAAGTACACCAGCGTGTTGGGGAAGGCGATCGAGGTCAACGACTCCGCGCGCACGAAGGCCTCGATGGTCATGTCGCCGCGGCAGTACAGCGCGCTCGCGGGCTCGGCGTCCTCGAGCCAGTCGGTGGCCTCGCCGTTTCGCGCGCGGCCCACCACGCCCTGCACGTCGCTGGTGCCGACGTCGGTCAGGTGGCTGCCGTTGCTGGTGGAGTCCTGCAGCGCGGGACCGAGGTGGTACACGGCCGCGTAGCGCCCGGCCCATACCCGGGTGCGGTCGGTGCCGCACGCCTGCCCCGCCGGCAGCCCCAGGTAGAGCCACACCACGCGCTCGGCGGGCGCCCCCGGCACGGTCGGGACGCGCACGAACACGCTGTGCTCGCCGTTTCCCGCGTCGTCGAGCTCGAAGTCGAGCACGGTCTCGTCGTCGTCAGCGACGAAGCAGGCGGTGTCGCCGAGCACGGCGCTGCCAAGGGTGGTGGTGGGCACGCGCACGAGCACCGGCACGTTGGCGATGGTGACGCCGCCGGGGTTTGTCAGCGCGATGGGCACGCGCGACGGCGCGGCCACGTCCCACCACCGGGTGCAGAGGCTCGAGCAGCCGTCGCGGTCGGCGGTGTTGCCGTCTTCGCACGCCTCGGCGGGCCCGTGGACGTCGTCGCCACAGACGTCACCCTCGCCTTCACCCTCGCCTTCACCCTCGCCTTCACCCTCGCCTTCGCCCTCACCCTCGCCCTCGCCCTCGCCTTCGCCCTCACCTTCGCCCTCACCCTCGCCCTCACCCTCACCCTCGCCCTCGCCCTCACCCTCGCCCTCACCCTCGCCCTCGCCCTCGCCCTCGCCTTCGCCCTCGCCCTCGCCCTCGCCCGCCACGCACACGCCCTCGTTGCAGCGGCCCGCGGCGCAGTCGTTGTCGAGCGCGCAGGCATAGACCGCCTGCACGGCGCACGAGACGTGCGACGCCAGCACGAGGAGCAGAGCGAGCACGCGCACCTGGTGAAGGCTAGTGCCGCAAGCCCGAAGCTCGTAGGGGGTTGTGCTTGGTCTACTCGTCGATGGCGGCGTCGCGTCCTCGCCGCGTAGCGCGGCTACGCGGCTGCGGGGCTCCTGGCCCTCGACGAGAATCCTCGGCGCACCCCCCCCCCCTACGAGCTTCGGGCTTGCGGCACTAGCACCCTCGCGCGCGCGCCCCCGTCACTGCGCGCTCAGATCGACGGTGCGCTCGACGGTGCGCCCGGCAGCCACGCGCAGCTCCGAGAACAGGCGCTCCGTCCCGCTGCGCTTGACCCCCAGCGCGTAGATGCCCGGCGGCAAGAGCGCGTCGGCACCGGCGGGCACGGCGAGGAACGGCTCGCCCGCGGGCTTGCCGCCCTTCAGCTCGGTGTAGAAGCGTACCTCGGCGGGCACCGCCACGCCGCCCTCGAAGACCTGCACCACGGCCGTGCCGATGTCGAGGTCGAGGGCGAGCCCGAGGCGGGCGCCGGTGCGCAGCACCACCTGCTTCTGCGTCACCACCTCGCCCTGCTGGGCCTTGAGCGCGGCGCGCACCTGGTACTTGCCCGCCGACACCGTGAAGGCGCCCTTGCCGTCGGCGCCCGTGCGCGTGCTCGCGGCTGGCGCCTCGGCGCCCACCACCGTGAGCGCCACGTCGAGCGACCGCGGCGCCTTGCCGATCGTGGTGGTGACGTCGAGGCGCGCGGCGCCGAGCTCGATGGTGGGCGCGGCCACGCCGCCGGCCGGCACCGTGGCGGTGGCCTCGCCCGACAGCGCGGTGCCGTCGTCGAGCGTGCGCTCGAGCAGGCGCGCCACCAGGCGCACCTTGCCCGGCTGCAGCTTGAGCGCCTCGCCCGCGGCCACGGTGTTGAACGGCGCGCTGGCGCCGGGCGCGTACAGGTCGAGCTCCACCTTGTCGGTCACCGCCCGGCCGTCGACGAGGACGCGGGGCCGCGCGAGCCCGGTCTTGTGCGCCACCGTGCGCGTGGTGGTCTTGCCGGGGTTGATGGTGACGCCGCGCGTGAGCACCTCGCCGAAGTCGTGGGCGTCCTCGAGCTGCGTGACGAGGTCGTAGGTGCCCGGCGGCGCTTGGCCCTTCTCGCCCGCGCGCAGCTCGATGAGGCGCGTCTTCTGGCCCGGGTGGCGCAGCGCCGCCACGCCGCCGGCCTTCCTGCCATTGTCGGTCACCTGCACCACCAGCTCGCCGTCGGTGGTGTCGACGGTGACGTCGGAGCGCTTCTTGGTCGCCACGGTGGCGGCGGCGTTGCCGAGCACCGGCCGGCCGGCGTCATCGAGGCGCGCCACCACCCGCACGCGGCCCGGCTCGATGGGCATGACGGCGCGCTCCTTGCCGCGCGCCACCTCGCGCCCGCGCTCGTCGAGCACCGTGACCTCCGCCGACACCGGCGTGTCGAAGCGCAGCACGTTGACCAACAAAAAGCCGGGCGCCAACGACACCTTCGCCGAGACGTCCGCGTCCTTGATCATGAGCGGCACGGTCTTCTTCACCACGCCCTCGCCGCTCGGGCAGGCCACCACCACGTCCCACGCGCCGCTCGGCAGCGAGAACGGCTGCACCACGTCGGGCACGCTGGTGGGCGCGGCGTCACCGGCGCTGGGGAACGCCTCGGCCGAGCAGGTGCCCTGCCAGACCACGTCGCCGCCCTTGGCGATCTCGAGCGTGACGGTGGGATCGGTGGCCGCCAGGAAGAGCGCGAGGGTGATCATGCGCCGAGCAGAGCGCGAAGCGGGGGCGCTGAAAAGGCCGCGGCGCGAGGGTCAGAACGGCGGCGTGAGCACGCCGCGCTCGGTGATGAACGAGGTGATGAGCGCGGGCGGCGTCACGTCGAACGACGGGTTCCACACCGGCACGTCGGGGGGCGCGATGGGCGTGCCGCGGGCCGAGCGCACCTCGTCGGCCGCGCGCTCCTCGATGGGGATGTCGGCGCCGCGCGCGAGGGTGACGTCGAACGTGGAGAAGGGCGCGGCCACATGAAACGGCACGCGCGCCGCCGCGCACGCCGTGGCCAAGGTGCGCGTCCCGATCTTGTTGGCCGTGGCGCCGTCCTGCGCGATGCGATCGGCGCCGACCACGGCGCGCGTCACCCCCAGGCGCTCGATGGCGAACGCCGACATGCCGTCGGTGATGAGCGTGACCGGGATGCCCTCCTTCAGGCACTCCCACGCCGTCAGGCGCGCTCCCTGCAACAAGGGCCGCGTCTCGAGCGCCACCACGCACACGCGCTTGCCCTGCGCGTGCGCGCTCTTGATGACGCCGAGCCCCGTGCCCTGGCCGCACGTGGCCAAGGCGCCGCTGTGGCAGATGGTGATGATCACGTCGCCGTCGGCGATGAGCGCGGCGCCGTGCGCGCCCATGGCCGCGCACGCCGCCTCGTCGGCGAGCACGTGGCGCTCGGCCGCGTCGACCACCGCGGCCAGGCGGTCCGGCGCGGACACGGCGCTCCACGCGGCCTTCACCTCATCGAGGGCGGCGAACAGGTTCTTGGCCGTGGGCCGCGTGGCGCGCAGCCGGCGATCGGCCTCGTGAAGGTCGAGCCCACGGCGCGCCGCCAGCACCATGCCGAGGGCCGCCGCGCCGCCGATGGCGGGCGCGCCGCGCACCGCCAGCGTCTCGATGGCCACGGCCACGTCCTCCACGTCGGTGAAGGTGTGCCAGCGCTCCTCGTGGGGCAGCATGCGCTGGTCGAGCAGGTGCAGCCCGCGCTCGTCGAGGAAGAAGGGCCTGAGCCCGTCGCGCACCAGGATCGAGCGATGGACGTCGCGCACGCGCTGGTCGTCGCCGCGGGTCACAGCGTGGCGTCGTCGAGGCGCGCGGCGCCCGGCTCGAAGGTGCCGAGCTCGGCGCCGTCGGGCGCCACCAGCTTCGCTTGCTGGTAGCTCTGATCGAGCACGATGGTGGCCTTGGCCGGGAACGCCACGCCGTCGACGGGCTTCCTGAGCTCGAGCTCCCAGGTGCCGGCGCCGCTCTGCTTCCACGTGAGCTGACCCGCCTTCTGCGCCTTCTTGCCCTTGCAGCTCTCGGCCGCGGTGAGCGCCGCCGTGCCGCCCTCCTTGCCGCCCTTGCCCGCGGCCTTGAACACCAAGGTCAGCCACGGGCGCGTGCACGTGGCGCCCTGCAGCGTCCACGTCGCCTTGCGCTCGAGCAAGCGTGCGGGCACGTCCATCGACGACACCGCGGGCAGCCCAAGCAGCTCGCGCACCTCGGGCTCGCCGATCCACGCGTCGAACGCCGCGTCGCTCGAGGCCTGCGCCAGCAGCTTCTTCGCGCCGGCGTCCTTGTCGCTGCGCTCCTTGAGCCAGGTCAGGTTCTCGATCATGGCGCTCCGGCCCACGCCGCTCTGCGCCTCGGCGGCCGCGCGCAGGTAGCGCGCCGGCGCCCAGCTCGGGTCGGCCGTGATGGCGTCCTCGAGCCGCTTGCCCGCCCCCGACCAATCGCGCTTCTTGTAGAGCGCCAGGCCGGCGGCGTGCGCGCGCTCGGCCACCTTGCGGCCCGCCGCGCCGCCCACCAGGAGCTTGCTCACGTCGACGACGAAGACCCAGCGCGGCGCGTCCTTGTCGCCCTTCTTGGCCTTGGCCTGCTCCACCGACACCGCCAGCTGCTTGCCATCCACGCGCCACAGCGCCTCGGCGATGGCCAGCGCGTCGGCGCTCGGCACCTCGGCCACGGCCTCGCGCTTGCTGCCCTCCTTGCCCACGGGGCCATCGAGCACCGCCACCACGGTCTTGCCGTCGCCGGGCTCGAGCTTGACCTCGAGGCCGAAGGGGCTCTTCTTGTCGACCTTGGCGCCCTTGAGATCGGCCTTGGCGTAGTCGAGCGCCGCCTTGCCGCCCACCTGCGCGGGCAGGTCGCCGCACGTCGAGCCCGGTCCGATGGACACGCCCTCGGGCCACCCGGCGGGCACGTCATTCACGTCCTCGCGGCACACGCGCACCGAAGTGCCCGCGGCGGTCTGCACGGTCTGGTACGAGAAGGCCCCGCTCTCGTGCCACCCGAGGAAGACCTGGCGATCGGCGCGCGCGGCGGTGCTGAGCGTGGCGAGGACGGCGAGCGTGCACGTGACGACGATGATGCGCATGGCGCGCATTAGCGCGTTTCGCGGTGCGGGCTCAACGCCTGGCGCGCACGTGGGGGCTGCGCTACTCGCGCGCCATGCTGCAGCTCACGCTCCTCGTGGCCCTCGCGACCGCCCCCGCCCCCGTGCCCGCCGTGGCGCCAGGCGCGCTCACGCTCGAGCGCGTCTTCGCCGACCCTCCGCTCGCCGGCGTGCCCCCGCGCGGCGTCACCATCGCGCCCGACGGCAAGCTCCTGGCGTTCCTGCGCCCCAACGCCGCCGACAGCGAGGTGCTCGACCTGTGGGGCGCCGACCTGCCGAGCGGCGCGCCGCGCCTCTTGGTGGCCACCGCCGACTTGCTCGGCGGCAAGGAGCAGAAGCTCACCGAGGCCGAGCGCATGGCCCTCGAGCGCAAGCGCATCAGCGAGCGCGGCATCACCTCGTACCTGTGGTGCGGCAGCACGACGCCGGCGCTGATCTTCCCGTTCTCGGGCGACCTCTACCTGGCGCGCCTCACGGGCGCGAAGCCCGAGGTCGTGCGCCTCACCACCGACGAGGCCGTGCCCGAGATGGACCCCGTGTGCAACGAGCAGGGCACGCTGGTGGCCACGGTCAAGAAGGGCGAGGTGGTGCTCGTGGACATCGCCACGCGCAAGGCGCGCGCGCTCACCAAGGGCGCCAACGCCACGCGCACCTTCGGCCTCGCCGAGTTCATCGCCGCCGAGGAGATGGATCGCACCGTGGGCATGTGGTGGTCGCCCGACGGCAAGCGCTTGCTCGTATTCGAGGTCGACGAGAGCACGGTGGGGATCAAGCGATGCGCGCGCATCTTCGCCGATCGCACGGAGCTCGAAGAGCAGCGCTACCCCGCCGCCGGCGAGCACAACGCCGTGGTGACGCCCTGGCTCGTCGACGTTACCAGCGGCAAGCAGGTGAAGCTGCAGGTGCCCACGGCCGACGGCTACCTGCCGCGCGCCGGCTTCTTCAAGGACGGCGCGCCGTGGCTCCAATGGCAGAGCCGCGACCAGACCGTGCTGCAGCTCTTCGAGGGCAACGCGCAGGGCAAGCTGCGCCTGATCCTCGAGGAGAACGACCCGCAGTGGGTCGAGCTGCACGACGATCTGTTCCCGCTCAAGGACGGCGCGCGCTTCCTGTGGTCGACCGAGCGCAGCGGCCGGCGGCAGATCGTGATCGTCGATAGAAAGACCGGCGCCGTCACGCCGTTGTCGAACGAGCCCGAGCGCGTCGACGCCATCGACGCCGTCGACGAGGGCCGCGGCCTGGTGTTCTTCGCCGCGCGGCGCGATCGAGGACGGCAGCGCCACCTGTTCGCGCAGCCGCTCGGGGGCGGCGCGGCCGTGCAGCTCACGCGCGAGCCGGGCCTTCACCGCGCCGTCTTCGACGAGACCGGCGCGTTCTTCGTCCACACCTGGTCCGACTTCGGCGTGCCCCCGAAGGTCGACGTGCGCGACGCCACGGGCGCGCGCGTGCAGGTCATCGACGACAACCCAGCCGCCGAGCTGCTGGCGCTCACGCGCTCGACGCCCCAGTGGCTCGACGTCAAGGCCGACGACGGCGCCGCGCTGAACGCCGTGCTGCTCCCGCCGACGCATGCCAAGCCCGGCGTGAAGTACCCGGTCATCGCCTACGTCTACGGCGGGCCCACGGGCGCCGACGCCGGGCGCTTCTGGCAGCGGAGCTACCCGGTGTTCACCTTCTGGAACCAGCGCGGCTACGGCGTGCTGCTCCTCGACGTGCGTGGCTCGTCAGGGCGCGACCGCGCCTTCGGCCGCGCGCACCATCGCGCCATGGGCGTGGTGGAGGTGGCAGACACGGTGGCCGCCGTCAGGCAGCTCGCCACGGTGCCGTGGGTCGACACCAAGCGCATCGGCTTGTTCGGCTGGTCGTATGGCGGCTTCTTGGCCTCGCGCCTGGCGCTCGACGGCAACTCGCCCTTCGCCGCGCACGCCGCGGTGGCGCCCGTGGTCGACTTCGCGCTCTACGACACGCACTACACCGAGCGCTACCTCGGCATGCCCGAGGGCGGGAAAGCGCCGGCCTACGCGCAGACCGATCTGACGGCGCGCGCCAAGCTGCTCAACCGCCCGCTCCTGCTCATGCACGGCACCGCCGACGACAACGTGCTCTTCGAGAACACGCTGCAGCTCACCGAGGCGCTGCAGCGCGAGGGCAAGCTCTTCGACCTGATGATCTACCCCGGCAAGGCGCACGGCATCGCCGGCCGCGAGGCCCGGCTGCACGTCTATCGCACCATCACCGCCTTCTTCGATCGCCACCTGCGCCCGAGCAACTGACGGCACGCCCACGACGACGAGAAAAGCGAACGGCGGCCGCGTGGCCGCCGTTCGCTCATGCGCAGATCACGAAGGAGCTCAGCGGAGCAGCGTGAAGCGCGTGCTCGCCTCGCGGTAGCTGTCGAGGCGCTCGCCCGTGGAGCCGTCGTGGTCGTGCCACAGCCCCGTGACCGCCACGTCGAGCTCGTCGGGTTGATCGCCCGCGACCACCTCCACGTTCACCTCGTCGGCCGGCATGTCGTACTCGTCGTAGACGTCGACCTCCTGGCCCACGCAGCCGAGCATGGTCACGTTGGTGGCGTCGCTCGCGTACGACTCGAGCGAGAAGTTGCCGCTGAAGCCAGCGCGCAGGACCGTATCGGGGCCCACGATGGACAAGAGCGTCATGGTGGCGCGGCCGGGCAGCTCCACCACGGTCTCGATGCTCGCGTAGTCGCCGTCGTCGAACGCCATCATCTCGGTGGCGTCGTTGTTCAAGCCGGTGACCGGGCCGATGTCACCGCGAATGTGGCCGTCGATGGCGCCGCGCACCGAGGCGTAGTCGTTGAGCGTGGGCCGGTTGGGTTCGATCTGAGGACTGATGTTGTACGAGCGCTCTTGGATGCAGCCGGTCGCGAGCGCCGCTGCCATGGCCGTACCTGCGAGCAGTGTTGGAATCTGATCCCTGCGCATGTGCCGCCTTCCTTCCTCGTGGCGCGGTTGGCTGTCCCGCCCTCGGTGCTGCGTCGTCGACGACGTCGCTGCTGCACCGCGATCTGTTGTTGTCACGCTAGCATCGGTCCGATCGCGCACCGACTTTACCGACGCGCATGAGACACTCATGTCAGCGCTGTCAGCCAGCGACGCGTGTCAGATCGGCCCACACTGCGCACACCAGCCTACGAGGAGCACGATGATCAGCACCATGACGAGCACGACCGGCCCATCGCCCGTGACGCTGCGGCCCGTGGACGAGATCGACGTCGACGACATCCTCACCTGGGTCAACGACCGCGGCGTCGTGGGCAACCTTGCGACCTTCTCGGGCGCGCCGCTCACGCGCGACGATGAGCTCGCGTGGGTGCGCAAGGTGCGCACAAGCGCCGACGATCGGGTGTTCACTGTGACCGCTGCACACGACGGCCGCTACCTCGGTCAAGTGGGCCTGCACCAGATCTTCTGGCGCTCACGCGTGGCGCGCGCGGCGGCGATCATCGCGAAGACCCAGGATCACGGGCACGGCTACGGCTCCGCCGCCATCGCCGCGCTGCTCGACGTCGCCTTTCACGAGCTCGAGCTGCACAAGGTGTGGTTGATGGTGTTTCGCACCAACGAGCGCTCGCTGCGCACCTGGCGCCGCGTGGGCTTCGTGGAGGAGGGCGTGCTGCGCGACGAGTACTTCCACGAGGGCGCGTGGCACGACATGGTGCGCTTGGGGCTGCTGCGTCACGAGTGGCGCTGACGTCGACGGCCGCGCAGCGCCGCCGCCGCCATGGTGAGCGCGCCTGCCACGATGGCCACGTCGGCCACGTTGAACACGCCCGTGCGCACGTCGACGGAGCCCAAGCGCACGCCGAGCTGCGCGAAGTCGACCACGCGACCGCCGGGGCGCGCCACGCGATCCACCAGGTTGCCTGCGCCGCCCGCCACCAGGAGCGCGAGCCCCAACGCGGTGACGCGCGCCAGCGGGCGGCGCAGCAGCACGGCGATCATCACGGTCAGCATGAGCGCCACGCCCACCGCGAGGAGCGCCAGGCGCGCGCCCTCGGGCAGCGCGCGCCCGAGCCCCAAGAACGCGCCCGGGTTCTCGGCGTACACCAGGCGCGCCACGAGCGGCGGGGCGTCGAGCGCGAGCGCGGGTGCGCCCTTCAGGTGCGTGACGGCGAGGATCTTGGTTGCCTGATCGCATGCGACGCAGGGCACCAAGACGGCGAGGAGCAAGAGCAGGCGGGTGCGCACGGCCCCAGAACGGGCGAGCACGGCGCCGCATTCCGCGCGCGCCGTCAGCGCTCGCAGACGCTCGGCAGCTCGGCGTCGCAGAACAGATCGTTCCACAGGCCATCGGGGCGCGCCTCGGCGCAGTCCTCGCCGCCGCCCCAGTCGTTGGGCTCCCCCGGCGCCCACGACGCGTCGGTGAGCGCGCTGCCGTCGGCCCACACGAAGGTGCCCTCGGCGGCGCCGTCGTCGAGGCCGATCCACACATCGATGGCGCCCAGGCGCTCGACCACGGCGGGCCACACCTCGTCCCACTCGGCGGCGCTGTCGACCACGGCCAGGGTGCCGCCGCGCCCGGCGCAATTGGCCTCGGCGGCGGCGAAGGTGCGCGGCGCCTGGCAGAACGAGTACGTGCTCGCGCCCAGCGCGCGGTCGACGCAGTCCGGGCAGGCGGCGCCGTCGTCGACGCGGCCGTTGCAGTCGTTGTCGATGCCGTCGGGCGCGCCGCCGGCACAGCCGTCGTCGCCGCCCACGAAGCGCGTCGGCTCGAGCTCGTCGCAGTCGAGGGCGCACGCGAAGCCGTCGCCGTCGAGGTCGGCGCCGGGGTCGGCCTGACATTCGCGCTCGTCGACCACCTCCTGCACGCGCCCGTCGAGGAAGGCCAGGGCGCTCGCAGCGGCGGCGGTCAGGTCGCTTGGCGGCGCGCGCGGATCGGCGTCGGCCAGCGGCTGCAGGCGCGCGGCCAGCGCCGGCAGCTCGTCGTGGAAGTCGCGCGCCACCACCGCGTCGGCCACGGCGCCGAGCGCCGCGGTCCACGCCTGCATGCACGCGGCGTCGGCGCGGCAGCGCTGCAGCAAGAGGCCGGCGCCGTCGTAGAGCGGCCACGGATAGGCGAAGGTCTGATCGGTGCCCCACGGCAAGAGGCGGAAGCGCCCGGCCGTGTCGACGTGCAGGAAGTAGTTGTTGCGCGTGGGCGCGTAGCCGTCCCAGTGGCCGATCACGATCTCCGTCGCCATGGCGGCGAGCACCTCGTCCCAGTCGAGCACGTCGGCCAGCGCGGCGTAGCTGTCGGACGGCGCGGCGGCGGCGACGTCGTCGATGAGCTCGGCGAGCGGCACCACGCCCTCGTCGCCCGCGTCGATGTCGAAGCCGTCGGCGGAGCCGGGCAGGAGATCTTGGCCGTACTCGCCCTCGTACAGGGCGCGCGTGCCCTCGGGCCAGTGGTTCGACAAGAACGGATCGTCGCGGTCCTCCACCACGAGGTAGAGCCCGAAGTCCTCGTCGTTGATGAAGACGCGCGCGTAGCCCGTGCGCGGCGCCGGCACGCCCACCTCGCGGAACACCTCGTAGGCCAGCCACTCGTGGGTGCGCGACGGATCTTGCACCTGGTTGTTGAGGTTGAGCTTCTCGATGCGCCGCCACTGCTGGCCGGGGACCTGCCGGTTCACGTCGATCTTGAAGCCGCTCTTGTCGCCGCACGAGAACGGACAGCCGCGGAAGCTGCCGATCTTGCCCTTGATGCGCAGCCCCACGACCAGCGGCGCGTCGTCGACGACGGCACCATCCTCGTCCACCGTGGCCTGCATGCTGGCGGGCACGTACTCGTAGGGCTCGGCCTCGAGCGCCGCTTGGGCCGCCGGCGCCACGGTCAAGCGGATCACCACGGGCGCGGTTGCCACGGTGAACACCGTGGCGGACACGTCGACCCACGGGCGGTTCGGCGCCGCCGGCGTGGGCGTGGTCAAGGCCGGCGCACCCCCGCCGTCGGGCAGCCGCCCGATCCCCTGGTCCGCCGCATGCGCCGGCGCCACCAACCGGTCGACGACGACGCCCGCGGCGTCGACGAGCTCGAGCACCGCGCCGCCGCACGACACGCCGAACGACAGTGGTACGTCGACGAAGGCGCCGGCCGCGAGCGCGCCGTCCAGCGCGTCCTCGTCGGCGGGCACCTCACCGGCATCCACCACGACGAGGCCCGACAGCGACGCCGCGGTGGCGCCCGTGTTCACGAGCTCCACGGTGTCGTCGGCGCAGCGCACCTCGTTGATGACGACCGCGACGCGCTCGCCCTCGCCCTCGCCCTCGCCCTCGCCCTCGCCCTCGCCCTCGCCCTCGCCCTCGCCTTCGCCCTCGCCCTCGGACGGGCCACCCGCGGGCGGACACGCGGCCACCATGAGCGTCGCGCTCAGCACCAGCATCGTGCGCATCTGCTCGACTGTAGCGCGCGCCCCCCAAGAACGCTTGCGCCCCAGCGGCGCGTCGCGCGCGTCGCTGGGGCGGCCGTGGCGTGAGGGAAGCTAGCTGCAGGGGTAGATCCAGCCGGCCTCCGTGAGGTAGGGCGCGCACTCGTCGCCCTCGTCGGCGCCAGTGCCCGTGCCGTCGCTCGTGCCCGTGCCGTCGCCGGTGCCCGTGCCGTCGCCGGTGCCCGTGCCGTCGTCGCCCGTGCCCGTGCCCGTGCCGTCGCCGGTGCCCGTGCCCGTACCGTCGCCCGTGCCCGTGCCCGTGCCGTCGCCGGTGCCCGTGCCCGTACCGTCGCCCGTGCCGTCGTCGGTGCCGTCGTCGTCACCGCCGCCAGTGGTGGGCGTGCAGCCCTCGGTGCCCGGGGGGCACTCGGCGCCGTCGTCGCCGCCGGCATCATCGCCGCCCGCGCCGTCGTCGCCGCCGGCATCATCGCCGCCCGCGCCGTCGTCGCCGCCCACCTCGCCGTCGCACTGGTCGGCGGGCACGCTGGCGTAGTCGGTGCGGTGCACGGTGGGGCGCAGGACGAGATCGTCGTGGTCGCCGCGCCCGTGGATCAGGATCGAGCGCTCGAGGTCGATGATGGCGACCGCGGTGCCGAGCTCGCACTCGCCGAGGTCGAAGGGGCCCTTGAGCTTGACGCCCGTCTGCAGGCCCGAGGGGATGGTGAGGGGGCTCGTGACGCCGCCGTGGTCGACGGCGTTCGACACGCCGTCGTCGGCCACGTAGAGGCGGATCTGCGTAATGCGGCCCGCGGGCAAGCTGGCGAAGCCCAGCTCCTCGGCGTGGTCTTGCAGGCGCAGCAGGTCCACCAAGGCCGGCTGGTCGCTGACCATCACCCAGCCGCCGCCGGCCGCGTGGGCGGCCACGCCGGCCACGCTGACGTTGATCGACGCCATGTCGAGCACCTGATTGCCGCCGCCCGCCGCTTGCGCCTGCACCGACAGGCCGGCCCGCGTGGCACCGGGGGCGCCGGCGCCGAGGTCGGCCGACGGGGCGCAGCCGAGGAGCGCCAGGGGGGCCGCGAGCAGAGCCGAGCAAAGGACGTGACGCATGGTTTCCGACCTCCGTGGCCTCGGACACAGCAAGACGCGATCCAAGGCGTTCCGCCGGCGGGCGCGGACCCCGAGCGCGCCGCGCCGCGGCTTTTGCTAGACCTGTCCGCCGTTCGCGCGGCGACCGGCGGTGTCCCGGACGTTCCGCCGGCCTGTCCCGGACAGCTCGAGAGGAGCACCGTGCTCGAAGACGATCCGACCGCCGAGCCCGCCACCGTCGCCGCGCCCATCGCGACCACGCCCACCATGCGCGTGGTCTTCAGCGGCGACCGCGTGCTGGTGAGCGACTTCCCCGTCGAGGCGCGCTGCGCCGTGGGGCGGTCCGTGCACGGCGCCGACGACGTCAAGCTCGACGGCGACGCGCGCGTGTCACGCCAGCACGCGGTGCTGGTGGTGGAGAAGCGGCAGCTGCGCTTGGAGAACCTGAGCCAGCGCGGCTCGTTCGTGAACGGCACGCTCATCGAGGGCGCGTGCGCGCTCTACGACGGTGACGTCGTGCGCATGGGCGACAGCTTCATGGTGGCGCGCCACCTGCCCGACAACCTGCACGACGCCGAGGTCTCGGGCATCCTCGGGCGCGCGCCGTCCATCGTGCAGCTGCGCGGCCTGATCCGCGTGGTGGGCCCCACCAAGGCCAGCGTCATGCTGCTCGGCGAGACCGGCGCGGGGAAAGAGGTGGCCGCACGCGCGCTGCACGAGGAGAGCGGCCGGCGCGGGCCGTTCGTGGCCGTCAATTGCGCCGCCATCCCCGAGAACCTGGCCGAGAGCCAACTGTTCGGTCACAAGGCCGGCTCCTTCACGGGCGCGCAGAAGGACCACGCCGGCTTCTTCCGCCAGGCCGACGGCGGCACGTTGTTTCTCGACGAGGTGGGCGAGCTGCCGCTCACCTTGCAGCCGAAGCTCTTGCGCGTGCTCGACGAGGGCCACGTGTTCGCGGTGGGCGCCACCACCGGCGTCCCCGTCGACGTGCGCGTGGTGGCCGCCACCAACCGCCACATCGCCAAGGAGGTGGAAGAGGGCGCGTTCCGCGGCGACCTGTTCTCGCGCTTGGCCGAGATCACCATCTCGCTGCCGCCCCTGCGCGCGCGCAAGGAAGACGTGCTGCTGCTCTTGTCGCGCGCGCTACCCGACGGCGTCACCCTGTCGGCGGCGCTGGTGAACGCGCTGCTGTTGCACGACTGGCCCTTCAACGTGCGCGAGCTGATGAAGATCGCCACCGAGCTCGAGGTGAAGGCGCAGGGGCGCCGCGTGCTCGACGTGGACCTGCTCGAGGGGCGGGTCTTGGGCCCGCGCCCGAGCGGCGCGGCCGCGCCGGGGGCCGCCGCCGCGCCC
>CAZONM010000064.1:0-19424 GCA_964580865.1 uncultured Myxococcales bacterium
GCGAACGCCGCGACCGCTCCACCCAGCGCGCCCGCGCCGCGCCTCACGCCCGTGGAGGTGCTGCCCGAGACGCCGCCGGCGGGCACGCCCACGCGCAAGGTCATGGTCATCAAGCACGAG
Source organism: uncultured Myxococcales bacterium (assembly GCA_964580865.1). Lineage (GTDB taxonomy): Bacteria > Myxococcota > UBA727 > UBA727 > VGSZ01 > JACOUT01. The sequence goes on from CAZONM010000064.1 coordinate 121, forward strand.
AAGGCGCAGGGCGAATCGGTGGTGACCCTGCGGGTCTCTGGCGACGTCGGCGTCACCCGAGGCGAGGTGCCCCAAGCCGACGGCGGCGCGCGCCGCGTGTTCTACGATCTCGCGCCCGCCAAGCTCGGGCAGCGCAACATCCAACCCATCGAGGTGCACGACGGCGTCATCAGCCGTGTGCGTGCGGGCCAGTACGACACCGAGGTCGTGCGCCTGGTGGTGGAGCTCGAGGGCGAGCGCGAGCCCGCCTTGCACGTGATTCGGCGGCCCTTCGAGGTGCGCCTGGTGGTGCCCATGGCGCCGCCCGCGGTGGACGTCGTGGCCGGCATGGTGGGCAAGGACCCACCGCCGAGCGCGGCGGAGGTGAAGAAGCGCATCGAGAGCGGCACCCCGGGCGGCGTGTCGATCTCGCAGCAGCTCGGGCTCGCCGTGCACCGCGTCGTGATCGACGCCGGCCACGGCGGCAACGACACCGGGGCCATCGGGCCGTCGGGCGTGAAGGAGAAGGACGTGACGCTGCAGATCGCGCAGCGCGTGCGCGAGAAGCTCCTCGCCGAGATCCCCGACGTGGAGGTGGTGATGACGCGCGACGGCGACGCCACGCTGGCGCTGCAGGATCGCACCAACACCGCCAACACAGCCGGCGCCGACCTGTTCATCTCGATCCACTGCAACGCGAGCCCGCTCAAGCGCGTGCGTGGGGTGGAGACCTACACGCTCAACATCACGCACGACCGCTACGCCATGAAGCTCGCCGCTCGCGAGAACGCCGAGGCGGGCGAAGGGTCGATCTCGGACCTGGAGTTCATCCTGGCCGACCTGGCCATGAAGTCCAACGTCGACGACAGCGTGCGCCTCGGTCGGCAGGTGCAACGCTCCATCGTGGGGAACCTCAAGAAGCGCTGGAACGACGTACCCGACCTGGGCCTCAAGCACGCGCTCTTCTACGTGCTCATGGGCACGCGCATGCCGTCGATCCTGGTGGAGACGTCGTTTCTCTCGAACAAGACCGAGGAGCAGCGCCTGGCGTCGGCGGCCTATCAAGAGAGCATCGCCGACGGCGTGGTCGACGGCGTGCGCGCCTTCATCGAGGAGCGCCAGGCCTTCTACACGGCGCAGTAAAGGGCGTAGGCTCCCTGCCGTCATGCAGGTGGACTCGGCCGTCGACTCGTTCCTGTCGTGGGCGCGCGTGGAGCGCGGCCTCGCCGACAACACCATCGAAGCCTACGGGCGCGACCTGGGCGACTTCGCGCGCTCGCTCGACAAGCAGGGCGTCACCGAGGTGGCCGCGGTGCGCTCCACGCACATCCTCAAGCACCTCATCGAGCTGTCGAAAGGACGCCTGGGCGTGCGCAGCCAGGCACGCCACCTGGTGGCAATCCGGCAGCTGTGCCGCTTCCTGGTCAAGGAGCGCGTGCTCAAGGACGACCCCGCGGTCGACATCGAGCTGCCGCGCGCCGCGCGCACCCTGCCGACCTTCCTCGATCTCGCCGAGGTGGAGCGGCTCTTGGCGGCCCCCGACGCCGGCGCGCCGCGCGGCATGCGCGATCGCGCCATGCTCGAGCTCTTGTACGCCACCGGGCTGCGCGTCACCGAGCTGGTGGAGCTGCCGCTCGACGCCCTCGACCTCGAGCGCGGCTACCTGCTCGTGCGCGGCAAGGGCAACAAGGAGCGCGTGATCCCCGTGGGCCAGGCGGCGCTGGACGCGCTGCGCGCCTACCTCGACGGCGCGCGCGCGAGCTTCCTTGGGCCCGCCGTCGGGCGCGGCGCCGAGGCGCTCTTCCTGCGCGCCGGGGGCGAGGCCATGACGCGCCAGGGGTTCTGGAAGGCGCTCAAGGCCTACGCGCGCGCCGCCGGTGTGACCAAGCCCATCTCGCCCCACAAGCTGCGCCACAGCTTCGCCACCCACCTGGTGGAGCGCGGTGCCGACCTGCGCGCCGTTCAGGCCATGCTCGGCCATGCCGACCTGTCGACCACCGAGATCTACACCCATGTGAACCGCGCGCGGCTGCGCCAGCTCTACGGCGAGCATCACCCCCGGGCCCGCGCCGGGAACCCCTAGGCGCCCGATGCGGTCTGGTGGGCATGCTGCCCACCCTGGCCCTCGCGCTCGTCACCCACGCCGCCGGTTCCACCTGCGCGCCAAACGGAGAGCTCGCCACCCTCGAGCGCCGCGCGCGCCGCCTGACCCTCGAGGTGAGCGACGGCGCCGGCGTGGTGACGGTGCGCGACACGGTGCCGCGCGCGCCCCGCCAGGCGGGGCACTACCAGGCGGACGTCGCCGGCATCGTGGGGACCGCGGTGGGCGTCCGCGTGCATGCCGATGGCAGGATCATCGAGGGGCGCCTCGATGACGACGACGTCGCCGCGGAGCGCTTCGCCGACTTCACGGCGGCCCTGCAGGTCGGCGTGCCTGCCGAAGAGGCGCGCGGCGGCAAGGCGCGCACGGCGGTGTTGGCCGACGTGTCGTCGGGGTGCTGCGGTAACGACGGCGACGAGGTGGTGGTGCAGGTCGCGACCACCTGCGGCGACGACGAGATGGTGGTCGAGTCCACGTGGCTCATCGAGAGCGAGGCCGTGGATGGCGCGTGGCGCTTCCGCGTGCCGCGCGACGGCGTGCGCGATCTGCCGCTTTCGGTCACGGGCGTCGCGGTGCGCAAGGTGTTCGTCGACGGCGGCGCGGCCAAGGTGGTGCGCCACGGCGAAGGGGAGGCGGTCATCGACGTGCTCGCGCTCGACCACGCCACGTTGCGCGGGCGCGCCGCGGTTGCGCGCCTCGAGCCCATCGCGCGCCTGGGGCCGCCGCCCCACGACGAGTGGGGCAAGGTGGACGGCGCGGACGTGGTGGAGCCGTCGGCCCCGGTGGACACGGTGCGCATCGAGCTCGACGTGCCGCGCCCGCTGGCGGATCCGGCGCCTGGGCTCCGAGTGATCTTCGTGCTCGACGCGTCGATGAGTGCCGGCGTGGAGGGCATCGCCAAGGCCCGCGCCGCCATGGAAGGCGTGCTCGACGCGCTCCCCGACGACGCGCGCTACAGCGCCGTGGCGTTCGCGCGGCGCCCGTGGCTGGTGGTGGACCCCTGGTCGTCGCCGCGCGAGCGCTTCGTGCCCGACCTCGCGCCGGAGAACGGCAGCGACGTGCTGGGCGCGCTGGCGTTCGCCACCCGCTTGGCGCGCGACGTGGCGCCCGACGAGACGCCGCGCATCGTCGTGGTGTCGGACCTGATGCAGGCGAACGCCGTGACCGACGCGGTGTGGGGCAGCCGTATGGCGTCCCTCGACGTGCTCACGCACGTGGTCACGCTCCCCGCCGACGTGGAGAGCGCCGCGCCCTCCACGTGGGTGCGCGTGATCCCCGACGAGGACCCGCGCGCCGAGGCCGTGGAGGGCACCGGCGGGATCATGGTCGACATCGGTGGCGGCGACGAGAGCGACGCGGTGCTGTGGCCGCACCTGGTGGCGCCCACGCGCGTCGATCAGGTGGCGGTGGAGGTTGGGGGCCGGGACCCGCTCGATGGTGCGCTGTCGTCGACGGGCGAGGTGCCCGAGGTGCTGCACTCGGGCGTCGGCGTGCGCGTGCAGAGCGTGCTCCCCGTGGGCGCGCACGGCGACGCGTTCCTCACCGGCTTCTTGTGGTCACAGCCGCTGGCGCTGCCGCTGCGCGCCGCGCCCGCCACGCGCCGGCTCTCGTTGGCGCGCACGGCCTTCGGCCCCGTGGCGGCCGAGCTCCCCGACGACGTGGTACGCGCGGCCGCGAAGGCGGTGAACGCGGTCTCGCGCGTCACGTCGTTGGTGCATGTGCCCGACTACCGGCCGCGTGAGCCCGACGGCGGGGGCTTTGGCATGTCGGGCTGCGGCTGTGGCTGCTGCGGGTGCTGCTGCGGATTCGGCAGGCTTGGCTCGGTCACCACCTGCGGCGTCGGCACGGCCACGGCCATCGTCGGCGAGCTCGAGGCGCTCCAGGCCCGGCTCGCCAGTGAGCTCGAGGCGTGCGGCGAGCGGAGCGCCACCGTGCGCTTGGAGCTGGAGGACAAGGAGATCCTCGACGTGGTGCCCGTGCGCGCGTCGTCGTGCGTGGTGGAGCGGGTGTGGCGCTGGGACCTTCAGCGCATCGCGGACAGCGAGGGGCTCGACGTGGATCGCGTGTTCGAGCGGCACTTCGACCTCGAGGTCGAGGCCACCGTCCCGGTCGCCGAGGATGGCGCGGATCCCGAGGGCGACGGCCACGACGGGAACGGCTAGACTGGCGGCGTGCTGGCGTTGGCGCTGCTCCTTGCCTCCGCGGATCCCGGCGCCGCGACCACGGCGGCGCCCGTCGTCGAACAACTGACGGCCGCCGACGACACCAAGGGGCTGCGCGCGGTCTTCCAGGTGGCGGCGCCACCCGACGTGGTGCTCGACACCCTCTGGGACGTGCGCCGCTTTCGTCAGATCTTCCCCGACATCGAGCAGCTCGAGGTGCTCGCCGAACGCCCGGGCTCCATCGACGCGCGCTTCACCGTCGACGCGGTGCTGGCCAAGGTGCGCTACACGCTGCGCCGCGACATCGATCGCGTGGCGCGCCGGGTGGAGTGGCGGTCCATCGCCGGCGATCTCAAGGCCATCCGCGGGAGCTGGCAGGTGCAGCCCACCGCCGACCCGGCGGTGTCGCTCGTGACCTACATCAGCTTCGTCGACGTGGGCTACGCGGTGCCGAGCGGCATGGTGCGCGACACTGCGCTCAAGAAGGTGGACCAGATGGCCGAGCGCGTGCGCAGCGCCTGCAGGAGCTCGGTGCTGGCCAGCCGTTGACGGAAGGCGCGCGGGCTCGACGCCGTCCGTCAGAACGGCGGTAGCTCCGGCAGGGTGCCGTCGTCGGCGGCGCGCATGACGTCGTCGCAGTCGGCGCCGTCGTCGATGCGCACCTCCTCGAAGAACGAGCGCTTGGGATCGGGGTGCGGCTCCGACGAGCCTTCGCTCTGGCGATCGACCAACGGGTTGTCGGCCGCCACCGTGAGCGCCTCGTTGGTGTTGAAGGCGAGGCCTACGGCGTGGTCGGGGCCGAGGATGACGCCCTCGAGGGTGACGGTCTTGCGCTGGAACGCATAGACCTGGCCCTCGACGGCGCCGCTGACGAAGAGGGTCATGGCGGGGTTCGCGTCGCCGTCCATGTCGTAGATGCGCTGGTCCCACGGGGCCACGGCCGCCTCCTCCTTGGTGGTGGGCAGGGGCGTGGTGTAGGGGTCGGGCAGGTCGCGCAGCGCCCAGAGCTGCAAGTGCCCGGTGGCGGCGTAGCTGCCCACCTCGTGGTTAATGACCACCTCCTCGAGGGGGCTCGTCGGCACCGCGCGGTAGGTCGACTGCGGCGCCTCGGTGACCACGCCCGCCACCTCGAAGTTGTAGCCGCCGCACAAGAGGCTCTCTTGGCGATAGACGCCGGCGTCGGCGTCCCAGGCGCGCGTCACCAGCCTGAAGTTGTCGCCGCCGCCGTCGTAGTCGCCGAGCACGGGCACGTGCACCAGCGTCTGGTTGCGCGTCTTGAGCGCGAAGGTGCCCGCGTGCGCGCCCACGGGCGCGGGGATCGCCTGCACGCCGATGTCGTCGTCGAAGATGGGTTGCTCGTTCGGGCAGGCGCTCAGCGCGAGCGCCAGCGCGCACGAGGACACAGGGATCGCCGAGCGCGTGGTCAACCGAACAGCTCCTCCGGTGTCACGATGGTACCGGACAGGGCGCTTGCCGCCACCACGCGGGGGGAGGCGAGGTACACCTGGCCAGGGCCGGAGCGCCCGGGGAAGTTGCGGTTGATGGCGCTCACCGTCACGTGCTCCTTGCTCGTCGACACGCCGGGCCCGGCGTTGATGCACGCGCCGCACGACGGCTCGATGACCTGCGCGCCGGCCTTGGCGAACACCTCGGGGTAGCCCTTCTCGACGGCGTAGCGCTTGATGCGCTGGCTGCCGAACTGGATGAACAGGTGCACGCCGTCCTTCACGCGCATGCCGCGCGCGAGGCCCTGCGCGAGGACCTCGGCGTACATGTCCATGTCCGTCATCTTGCCGCCGGTGCACGAGCCTCCGTAGGCGATGTCGATCTTGACGGGGCCACCGCTCTTCCTGAGCGCGTCGACCGCGACGCCGTTGCGCGGGTCGCCGGGCGTGGCCACCATGGGCGGCACCTGCGCCAGGTCGATGGTGAACGTGGCGTCGTACCCCGCGCTGTCGTCGGCACGGAGGTAGCCGCGCGACGCGCGCTCCTGCGACCAGCCGCGGAACTTCATCAGGTACTGCTTGGTCACCTCATCGGCCTCGATGATGCCCGTGGTGGCCCCGCACTCGACGGCCAGGTTGGTGAGCGTGGCGCGCTCGTCCATGTTCATGTGCGCGAGCCCGGGGCCCGACATCTCGAGCACCTTGCCGATGCAGTGGCCGTCCTTGGCGTACTGCTGCGCCATGATGAACAGCATCACGTCCTTCGCCGTGACGCCCTTGGCGGGCCTGCCGGTGAGCACGTACTTGACGCTGGCGGGCACCTTCACCTGGATGTCGGCCGTGAACCACGCGTTCGCCATGTCGGTGCTGCCCACGCCGAACGCGAACGCGCCGAGCGCGCCGGCCGTGCACGTGTGGCTGTCGGTGCCGACCACGATGTCGCCGGGGCCGCCGAGCTCCTCCATGACGGCGTTGTGGCAGATGGCCTCGGAGCCCGTGCCGTCGGGTGCCAGGCCGAAGTAGCGGATACCGTGCTTCTTGACGAAGCGCTCCTGCTCCGCGCCCAGGTTGTCGACGAGGACGTGCAGGCCCTTCGTGCGATCCGCGTCGGACATGATCTGGTTTCGGAACGTCAGGTGGTCGCGCATGGCGAACACGCTCGACGGATCGCGCAGCGTGGCCTCCTTGCCGTAGCCCGCGACGAACAGCGAGTCGCACATGGCGGTGGTGTAGTCGTGGCTGAAACGCACGTCGGTGCGGCAGAAGAGCGCGTCGCCGGGCTTGACCGCGGCGACGCCGAGCGCGCCGGTCTTGGCGTCGGCGATGGCGCGGCTGGCGATGATCTTCTCCACCAGGGTCATGGGCCGCGCCGCCGTGGTGACGGGCGGCGGCGACACCTCACCGGCGAGGCGCGCCTTGTTGTAGGTGAACAGCCCGCCGTACTCGACGATGCCGCGCTCGATCTCGTTGAGCCCCTCGGTGAACTCGGCGAGCGGGATGGGCTCGCCGCGCTCGATGCGCGCCAGCACCGACTCGTCGGTGGTGGTGAGCAGGCCGATGTTGCGGCAGTTCTGGCCGTAGATCTTCTCGATGGTCTTGGCGACGACGAGCTGCACGCCCGCCACCTTCTCGGAGTAGGGCGCCGTCTCGCGCGACGAGCCGCAGCCCTTCGAGAGGCCGCTCACGATCACGGCCGGCTTGGCGTTCTTGATGGAGTCCTTGCCGACCTTGCCGCCGCGCAGGCCGACCAGGCAGTAGTCGCCGAGCGTCTCGTCGTACCAGAAGCACACCCAGCCCGGCGTGAGCTCGTCGGTGGAGATGTTGTCGATGAGCTTGCGCGCGGGGTCGAAGGCGATGACCTCGCCCGCGAGCTGCCGCTCCAGGAGTTCGAGGTCTTCGGTGAGGTAGAGGACCCGGCCCGCGAACCGCACGAGCGGATCGCGCTTCTTGATGCTCGTCGACGTCGATGACATAGGGGGCGCCTAGCCTCTTCGAGGCCATTCGACAACGGTCGTGCGGGCGCTATGGGATCGGCCGTGACCGGCCTCGCGTTCCTCGGCCCCGCGCTCGCGCCGCCCGGCGTGTCGTGGGTGCGTCTCCTAGAGGAGGCCGGGCGTTTGGAGTTGGTCGGCGACGGCGACGACGACGCGCGCGTGCGCGCGCTCCTGCGGCTGCTCGACGATCGCCCGCCGCCGGGCTGCTTGTGCGTGGCGCTCGTCGGCTACGAGGCGGGGGTGGCGCTCGATCCGCGCGCCCCGCGCCACGCGCGCGACGAGGCCCTCGGCCCCGACGTGGCGGTGTGGCGCGCACGCCCGACCGCGGCGCCGCTCCCTGCTGCTCCCTATCGGCCGAGCCTGCGCTTGCGGGCGACCGCCGCCCTGCGCCACCAGGCGCGCGTTGCCGCCGCGCGCGAGCACCTGCTCGACGGCGTCATCTATCAGGCGAACCTGGCACACTGCCTCGAGGTCGCGCCGGCCACGCGCCAGCAGGCCCTGGGGTTCTTCGCGCACGCGCTCGAGGCCGCGCCCCGCTGCGCCGCCTGGCTCGACGTCGAGGGCTGGGGCAGCGTCGTCAGCCTGTCACCGGAGCGCTTCGTCAGCGTCGACGAGCGCGCGCGGGTCGCGCGCGCCTATCCCATCAAGGGCACCCGCCCGCGCGGCGTGTCGCCGGCGGACGACGCGCGGCTCATCGAGGAGCTGTGCGCCTCGGCGAAGGACGCGGCCGAGCACGTGATGATCGTCGACCTGTTGCGCAACGATCTCGGCCGCGTTGCCGAGGCGGGCGGCGTCACCGTGGAGCGCTTGCTCGACGTGTTGAGCGTGACGAACGTGCATCACCTGGAGAGCACGGTGACGGCGCGTCTGGCGCCGGGCGTGCGGCGCTCCGATGTGCTCCTGGCGGCGTTGCCGGGCGGGTCGATAACGGGCGCGCCGAAGTCGAGCGCCATCGAGTGCATCCACGCGCTCGAGGAGGGCCCGCGCGGTCTCTACACCGGCGCACTGGTAGTGGTCGACGAGCACGGCGATCTGCGCTCATCGCTGTTGATCCGGACCTGGCTGCGCCCCGATCAGGGGACGGGCGCGCTGCACGTCGGCGGTGGCATCGTGGTCGGCAGCGAGCCCGAGGCCGAGTGGCGAGAGACGCTCGACAAGGCGCGTGCCTTCGGGGATCTCAGCTCTTGTTGACGCTGCCGCGCACGAGGACACCGACGACCAAGGCCGCGGCCACGATCGACCAGAACAGCCACGCGCCCTGCGCCTCGAGGCCCTTGGTCAGCTCGATGCCGAGCACCGAGCCGATGGCGGTGATGGGGAAGAACAGCGCCGCCAACAGGTTGAGCCGGTGCTGGGCCTCGGCGGTCTTCTTGGCGAACGCGGCCTGCTCCTCGGCGGCCTTGGCCTCGAGGTAGTCGAGCGCGTTCTTGGCGTCGCTCACGACCAGCTCGGCGCTGCGCTCGATCTCGCCGGCCGCGTCGCGCAGCGAGATGATCTCCTTGTCGTCGACGCCCTCGCGCGCCTCCTGCAGCGCCTTGTGCAGGTTGCGCGCCGTGCGCGCGACGGGCGCCGCCGCGCGCAGCACCTGGTAGATGGCCTCGGCTTGCTGCGCGCGGTCCACGCGGTCGTCGAGCTCTTGCACGGCGACCTTGAAGCCCTCGACGTGGCGCTTGAGCGACGGCAGGCCATCGCCGCGGCTCTCCTTGGCCTTGTAGGTGCCATCGGGGGCGCGCCAGAAGATGCGCGCGCTCCGCTGGTCCTCGCCGGCCTTGGGGACGTCGTGCAGGATGAGCAGCAGGTGGCCGCCCTCGACCATGGCGCGCTGGCGCCCGGCCGTGGTGCCCACGCGTTGACGGAAGCGCTGCGGGACCTGCCAGCTCTCGGGGATGACCTGTGCCATGGCCGGCGATCTACCACGACCCCCGGCGTGCCGGGTCAGGGGCGGCGTCGACGTCGCAGCGCGGCGAGGAGCGCGAGGGCCAGGGCCGGCGACGCCGGCGCTGCGCCGCAGCTCATGGGCGCGACGCGGGGCCGCAGCCGCACGGGCTCGTCGTCGTCGTGATCGCCGGCCGTGTCGTCGTGGTCGTCGTCGCCGTCGCCGGGGTCGGTCTGGTCCACCGGCTCGTCGTCGCGGGGCTCCACCACGCGCACGCGGAGCGTCACGAAGTCGTCGGCGGGGCCGAAGCCGGCGTCGGCGAACCACGTGACCCCCTCGTGGACGAGCGCAAAGGTCTGCGTGACCTCGCCGAGCGCGCGCCCCGCGAGCTCGAAGGTGAACCGTGCGGTGGCGCCCTCGGGGGTGAGCGCGTCGGGCGTCGCCACGCGCGTGGGCGAGAGCCACGAGTCGGCCGCCACCGGCGAGGGCTGATCGCGCGGCGTGGGCGCGAGGCGCACGGCGTCGTCCCACAGCACGTGCCCGTCGTTCCTCACCTCCACGAAGCCCTGCACCACCGCGCCGCGCTCGATCTCCACGGCGCCGTCGGCCGCCAGCGCGAAGCCGATCGCCGTGCGCGTGCCGGCGTGGTCGCGCGGCGTGACGTACACCAGGATGGCCAGCTGGGTGTCGGGCGGGCCCCCGGACTGCGAGAACCAGCTGACACCCTCCTGCACGACGCCGAACGTCTGCAGGTGCTCGCCCGGCGCGTTGGCACGGATCCGCACGGGGAAGTGGCCCACGGCACCCGGCGCCACCACCCCTGAGGAGACGATGCGGGTGGGCGACATCCAGGTGTCGTCGGCCAGGACCGAGGCCTGGTCGCGGGGCGTGGGCGCCAGGCGCGTGGCGTCGCTCCACGTCTCCGCTCCGTCATTTCGCAAATCGAAGAAGCCGTCGAGCACCTCGCCCTCGAGGAGCTCGATGGCCGGCTGGCTCGCGTAGGGGAACGACTGGTCGACGTAGGTGGCGCGCCAAGCGGGCGGCGCGGGGGTGCCCAGGTTGCTGCGCTGCGACGCCAGGTACTCGGACCCGAGCGACCGCGTGTTGCGCTGGATGCCGTAGTTGCAGCCGCGGGCCTCGAGGATGGTGGGCGTGCCCCACGGGTCGCCGTGGTCGATGAGCACCACGTGCGTCGACGACGCCAGCACGTCGGCCGGCTGCGCGTTGGCGCGCGTGACGCGCGACCACCACGGCCCGGCGTTGCGGTACGACTCGGCCGTGTACGGGCCGTGGTCGCACGTCGACAGCGGGTCGCCGTCGACCTTCCACGCCTTGAACACGAAGCCGCTGCAGTCGGCGCCATAGGTGCCGCCGTGGGTGCAGTTGGGGCAGTTGCCCGAGCACGTGCCGTGGTTGCCGCCGCCGTCGGATTGCCAGCAGCCGCCGCCCCACCAGTAGGAGTAGCCCACGCCCGTGCGCCCGCGCTGCACGATCTGGTCGCGCGTCATCTCGGGCGGCGCGGCGCCGAGCGACAAGATCACGAGGAGCGCGCTCACCATGACGTCACCTCCACCGCCGCGTCGGCGCGCCCGGGGCGCGTGTCGACGTACAGGTGCGCCACGTGACCGGCTCCCGCCGGCACGAGCTGTTTGAGCGGCACGAACTCGGGCGCGGCGCGCACCTCGCGGCGTGCGACCTCGCGCACGCGGCCGTGGCGGTCGCGCTCGAGGCGCGCGATCACGATGCGGTCGCGCGTGGGCGCCGCGCCTGGCTGCTCCACCAGCTCGTGGCCGGCCACCCACAGCACCGATCGTTCCGCCCCGTGCTCGACCACCAGCCCCGATAGCTCCAGCAGCGACGAGAAGCGCACCACGGCGTCGCCGCGCAGCGCGCCGTGCCCGTCGAGGAAGAGCACCTGCGCGGCGTCACCCACCTTGCGCAGCCGCACCAGCAGGTCTCCCATGGGGAGGCCGGGGCGCGTGGTGCGTCGCGGGTCAGGGGCGAGCGACGCGTCGAGCACGCGAACGTGCTCGCCGTGCTGCACCTCGAGCCAGACACCGGCGCCATCGGCGATGAGCGCGGTCACGAGGCCACCGTCGTCGATGCCCGCGCCCTCCACGGGGGCGTCGGCGAGCACCGCGCCGCCGGGCGCGACCACGTACACGCGTCGCGCCACGAGGCGGTCGAGCACCACCAAGTCGCCCGAGGGCAAGAGCGCGAGGTCCTCGATGGTGTCGGAGGGCAGCGGCACGCTGGCCACGAGCGTTCCGTCTTTGTCGATGACGGCGACACGCGCGTGGACCGCGTCGAGGACCCACAGGCGGCCGCCGGCGTCGACCGCGAGGCTGCCGGGGCCCTCGGGGGAGGACTCCTCGGCGCGGGCGACGCCGAGGGCGTCGGGCGCGACGGACAGCGCGAGGCCCGCAGGCAGGGAGAGGAGGAGAGCGAGGTGAAGCATGGCGCCTCCGTGGGAACGATGGAAAACGCGACGATTCGGCCACGGATTCGCGTGGGCCGCGTCGGGCGACAGCTCTACGTAAACGGGCGGATGCCCGGCGTGCCTACGGCAGGCGCCAGGGGATGCGGTGCTTCACGAGCTCGGGGAGCGGCAGCTGCACCAGCACCGGCCGCTTGGCGGGGTCGAGCCACTCGACGAGCTTCTCGAGGTCGGGGCGCGCCATGGCCGTGCACCCTTGCGTTCCGCGGCCTTTTCGTTTCCACACATGCAAGAACGTACAACTACCGCGCCCGGGGATCACCAATGACGCCGTGTCGCCGAAGCCGTTCTGGTCGATGAAGACGCCTAGGTCGTACAAGCCGTCGTCGCGGCGCAGGCCCTCGGCGCTGCGATAGGTGCGCGCGGGCGCGGGCGACACACCGCCGTCGGCCCCCACCCCGGGCGGTGCGGCGGAGGCGCTCTCGTCGACGAGGCGGTTGTAGGCGCCGCCGCGAGGGTCGTCGACGCACACGAGCTCGGCGCCGACGGTGAGCCAGGGCAAGCGCGTCTTCACGGGCGGCGCCATCGGCCCAAATGCGGAGAGCAGGCGATAGACGCCGGCGGGGGCGCGCCCGTCGCCCTCGATCTTGCGCGGCTCGCCGACCCCGAGCGGGTGCAGGCCGAGCCCCCAGCCAAGGCCGTTCTCGCCCACGACGACCTCGATGGCGGCGCCGACCTGCATCCACACGCCGCCGACCTTCTCGTGACGCGTCAGCCGCGCGGCTTCGCTGCGCCAGTCGCGCGTGGTCACCATGACCACCTGTTCGGCGCCGACCGCGTCGAGCGAGAACGATCCCGCGGGCGGCTGCGACGACGGGGCCGGGGCGTCCAGGTCGTCGGCCGCGGCGGTCGCGGCTACCAGGAGGAGCACGGGCAAGAGCACGCGGCGACGGTACTACCGGCTCACGTTTGGGTCGAATGGCCCGTGGGTCGCGGCGCGGCCCGCCCCGTGCTACCGACGCGGTCGTGAGCGACGCAGCCGCACCCAACGCCGACCTCGAGCGCCTGCGCCGTCGCGTGGCCGAGCTCGAGGACGAGCGCGCGCGGCTTCTGCGTGGCGCGCTGCAGCTCGAGCCGCTCCTGGCCGTGGCGCCGAACATGCTCATCCGCTTCGACCGCTCCCTGCGCATCACCTACATGAACCGGGTCGTCGCGCCGCTGACGCTCGAGCAGGTGATCGGGCGCCCGCTCGCCGACTTCATGCCGGCGAGCTCCTTCGCCGTCGCGGCGCCGGTCATCGAGCGCACGCTCGCCACCGGCGAACCTGGCCGCTACGACATCGACGGGCAGGGCCCGGACCACACGGTGGCCCAGTACCAGACCGACGTCATCGCCATCGAGGAGCGCGACGGCACGCGCTCGGGCTGCCTCTCGACCACCGATGTCACCGTCATGAAGCGCCGCGAGCGGGACGTGGCGGAGCGCGAGGCGCTGCTCAAGCAGGCGCTCGACGCCACGGGCATGGGTCTGTGGATCTGGGAGGTCGACCGCAACCGCGTCATTTGGGACGAGCGCATGACGGCGCTCACGGGCTACGCCACGCCTGCCGACCTGTCGGCGTACACGAACGGCATCGTGCACCCCGACGATCGCGCCACGGTGGCCGCCGACGGGCCCAGGCTCCTTGCCGGCGAGCCGTTGCAGCGCATCCACCGCATCGTGCGCCCCGACGGCGAGGAGCGCTGGGTCATGGTGATCGCGCGCATGACGTTCGACACCGGGGGCTCGCCCCGCCTCGCGGTCGGCGGCCTCCTCGACGTCACGGCGCAGCGTCGCCTGGAGGACGAGCTGCGCCATGTGCACCGGCTCAACGCCGTGGGCACGCTCACCGCCGGCGTCGCGCACAACTTCAACAACCTCCTCACGGTCATCCTGCCGAGCTTGGAGCTGGTGCGTGGCGCCGTGCCAGCGACCACCGTCCCCATCGTCGACGACGCCATGGGAGCAGCCACGCGCGCGGCCGAGCTGGTGCAGCAGCTCATGACGTACGCGGGCAAGCGCGCGCCGCGCGCGCCCAGCGCCTGCGACGTCGCCGTGGTCACGGAGCGTTGCTTGGCCGTGTGCGCGCGCACCCTCGGGGGCGGCATCCAGGTGGAGTGCCGCGTACCCGCGGGCTTGCCGGCGGTGCACGGCGACGCCACAGACGTCGAGCAGGTGCTGTTGAACCTCTTGTTCAACGCGCGCGACGCGCTGCTGTCGAGCGCACGCGAGCCGCGGCGTATCGTCATCGAGGCGGGCGCCGCGCCAATCGAAGGGCGCGCGCACGTTTCCCTGCGCATCACCGACAACGGCGTGGGCATGGACAAGGAGACGCTGCAGCGCGCATGCGAACCGTTCTTCACCACCAAGCCGGTGGGCGCCGGCACGGGGCTCGGCCTCGCCACGAGCATGGCGGTGGCGCGCGAGCTCGGCGGCAAGCTCGAGCTCGCGTCGCAGGCGGGCGCGGGGACCACCGCCACCTTGTGGTTGCCCACGTCGACCGTCGCGGCCCAGGCTTCGCCGGCGCCGCCGCCCGTGGAGCGCCGACCCACCGCCGTGCTCATCGTCGACGACGACCCGCTCGTGCGGCGCGCCACGGCGCGGCTGCTGGAGCTCAAGGGCAACCGCGTGGTCTCAGTCGAGACGCGCGAGCGCATGCGGGCCGCGCTGGCGCACGAACGCTTCGACGTGATCCTGCTCGATCGCTCGCTGGCCGCGGGCGCCGAGGGCGCGCTCGTGCAGCAGGTTCGCGCGCAGGCGCCCGACGCGCGCCTGCTGTTCTTCACGGGGGACTCGCTCAGCGAGGGTGAGGCCGCCCTCGTCGACGGCGTGGTCAAGAAGCCGGTGAGCACCGAGCAGCTGCTGCGCGCGTTGACCCCGGCGCACCCGGGGCGCTAGGAGCCCGTCTCGGTAATCTCAGGTCGGTGAGGTCGGCCGGCGGACGTCGGTTCCGTCGGCCAGCGGTTCCGTCGGGCCGCGGGCCGCGGCCGGCGGATCATCGGGCCGCTGCGAGCTTCAGCTGGTTGTGAGCGGTGCAGAGCAAGCGCCACTCGCCGCTCACCCCGGCGAGCCCACGCAGGAGGAACTGCCGGAAGCCCCGGCCGTGCTCGATCTCTCCGTACACCGGCTCGACGGTCCACTTTCGGAGGCTGTACCTCGTCGAGGACCCGCCTCTGCTCACGCGCGCGTTCATCGCGGCACACGTGATCCCGATTTCGGTGGCCCGCGCAAAACCCGCTCAGCGGAACCAGTAGAGCATCGCGCAGACGCACGTCCGCGTGTCCGAGAGCCGTCTGCGGTTACGGAGACGGGCTCCTCGTACCACTTGGTCAATTTGCCTCCGGCGTCGCGCGCGCCCGCCGGCCGATGTCTGCGTTGCCGGCTCCGGTGCTCGCGTCACATGGGGTAGGCCATGCTCGCTTCCCTCCTCGCCGGCGCCTTGCCCTCGGACCGGCGGGCGCACGCTCGCGACGGAGACGACGTGACCAAGTGGTACCAGCGGACAGGTGACGTTGACGTGCCCGCGCCCGCGCCCATGCCCGCGCCCGTGCCCGCGCTACGGGCGAACGGATTCTGAGGCGCCCCGCCGACAACCTCGATCGTCGCGCCGGCGCACCTTCGGGCACAGACACGAGCGCCAGCGCCCAGCGGCGCGAGGGCATGTGCCGTCCTGCTCCCGTTGCCCGGGTCGCGGGCGCCTCCCCGCATGCGCGCGTCGGCTTCCCGTCGGACGGCGCGGCTTCCGCTGCCACCGGTGCGCGCGCCTGCGGCCCGACCCCCGTCTTCGCTCGTGCAAGGCGCGACCGTCAGGCCTCGGTGAGCTCGTCGGGGAACAGCGCGTCGCAGAGCGCGTCGATGTCGGCGTCGTCGTCGAGCAAGGCGAAGGCGGCGCGCTCCTCGTCGGTGAGCGTGAGCGCGCTGGTGGGGAGGAGCGAGGGCAGGAGCGAGGGGTTGGCCATGGGAGCCTCCGGGGGCCGGCTGGCGCCGACCGGCGCCGCCTGGCGCCACCATGCGGCCAGCGGATCCGGATCGCCAGTTTTCGGCCGTTGCACGAGCCAATTGGCGCTGGTAGGAGCAAGTGGGAGGCTGCGCCGCGGCCCCACCAGCCCACCGTCATTGCGACCGTTGGCGCTGGGTCCCCTCGAGACCACGGATGGCCGTGGCCGGGGAGGCCCGGAGGCATCCACCGTTCGATCGAACCCGGCGAACCCACCCTGCGAACCGACCCAGCGCCCATGAGCGAGACCCAACCCGAGACCCACCGCATCGAGCTCGAGCCTTTCCTGCAGCCGTTCACCGGCAAGGCCGAGGTGGTGCGGGCGGTGGTGGAGCCTGCGCTGCGCGTGCAGGGCCTCGAGCTCGTGCAGCTCTTCCTGGTGCGCGCGCAGCACCGCGACTCCCTGCGCCTGTTTGTCGAGAAGAAGGCCAAGGGCGCCGGTGGCGTGTCCATGGTCGAGCTCGAGCGCGCCAGCCGCCTCCTGTCCGACCTCCTCGACGTCGAAGACCAGGAGCAGGGCCTGTTCGGCAAGCCCTACGACCTCGAGGTGGGGAGCCCTGGCCTCGATCGCCCGCTCACCAAGAAGAGCCACTTCCTGGGCGCCGTGGGCGAGCGCGTGAAGGTGCGGGCGCTGCGCCCCATCGAGGGGCTGCGCGCGTTCACCGGCACGCTCCTGCAGGCGGGCGACGACGCGTGCACGCTGCGCCTCGAGGCGCGCGAGCAGCCCCTCACCGTGCCCTACGGCGACATCGCCGCGGCCAACGTGGTCTTCCAATTCGAAACGCCGGCGCCGCCCGGGGGACCGAAGCAGCGCGGCAAGAAGGGCAAGCACCGATGACCTCGATCTCGCAATCGAAATCCCTCTCGAACAGGAGCGCGACCATGGACGTGGCGGAGAAGCTCGATTTGAAGCAGGTGCTCGAGCAGGTGGGCAAGGAGAAGAACATCGACAAGCAGGTGCTGATCGATGCGCTCCAAGCGGCGATGCTGACGGCGGCGCGCAAGAAGTACGGCCTCACGGCCGATCTCGAGGCCCGCTACGACGAAGAGCTCGGCGTCGTCACCGTCTACGAGTTCAAGCGCGTGGTCAACGATGTCTCCAACCACTCCATCGAGATCACCCTCGAGGACGCCAAGAAGAAGGACCCCAGCCTCACCGACGACGTCATCGGCGAAGAGGTGGGCTTCGTGGTGGACGACGCCGACTTCGGCCGCATCGCCGCGCAGACCGCCAAGCAGGTGATCATCCAGCGCGTGCGCGAGGCCGAGCGCAGCACCATCTTCGGCGAGTACAAGGATCGGAAGGGCGAGCTGGTCACCGGCATCGTGCGCCGCTTCGAGCGCGGCAACGTCATCGTCGACCTGGGCCGCGCCGAGGCCGTGCTGCCCATGCGCGAGCAGACGCCGCGCGAGAACATCCGCTCCGGTGACCGTACGGTCGCCTACGTGCTCGACGTGCTCGAGATCGCGCGCGGTCCGCAGATCGTGCTGTCGCGCACGCACCCGAACCTGGTGGTGAAGCTGTTCGAACAGGAGGTACCCGAGATCGCCGAGGGCATCGTCACCGTCGAGGCGGCGGCGCGCGAGGCGGGCGTGCGCACCAAGATCGCCGTGCGCAGCCACGACTCCGACGTCGACCCTGTGGGCGCGTGCGTAGGCATGAAGGGCTCGCGCGTGCAGGCGGTGGTGCAGGAGCTGCGCGGCGAGAAGATCGACATCGTGCCGTGGGACGAGGACGAGGCGCGCTTCGTGTGTAACGCGCTGTCGCCGGCCGAGGTGACGCGCGTGCTCGTGGACGAGGAGAATCACACCATGCAGATCGTCGTCCCCGACGATCAGCTCTCCCTCGCCATCGGTCGCCGCGGCCAGAACGTGCGCCTGGCGGCGCAGCTCACGGGCTGGAAGATCGACATCACCTCGGAGACCAAGGTCGCCGAGGAGAAGCAGGTGGCGTGGGCCAGCCTGTCGCGCATCGAGGGCGTGTCCGACATCGTGGTGCAGACGCTCTACAACCACGGCTTCCGCCGTGCGCAAGACGTGGTCGAGGCGGACGAGGAGTACCTGGCGGGCCTGCCGGGCTTCTCGGCGGACGCGGTGCCGCGCATCAAGACCGCCGCGCAGGCGGTGGTCAAGGCCGAGGCCGGCGAGAAACAGGCGCTGCGGGACGCCGCGCGCGAGGACGCGCGCGTGCTGCTCGCCATCGAGCGCGCGGCCCACGACGCGCGGCTCGCGGGTCGCAGCGACGAGGCGCGCCTGGCCGACGTCGAGGGCGTCAAGGACTACGTGCTGTCGCGCCTCAAGGAGGCGCTCTACACCGCGCCCGAGGATCTGTACTTCGAGGACGACGTCGAGCGGCTGGTGAGCGTGGCGGGCTTCTCGCCCGGCAAGGCGCGCCAGCTCAAATTCGCCGCCGGCGAGGCGGTTGGCGTCCTCACCAAGGGGCTCGCGAAGCAAAACGAGAAGCCGCTGTCCGAGCCTGAGACGCGCGACGCGCAAGCGTACGATGAGCTCAACGCCGCAGCCGCCGGCGCCACGGCCGGGGCCGCCGACACCGCCGAGGCCTGAGGCGGGGAAAGCCATGCGCAAGCGCAAGCACGGTGGCGGCCGCCGCCGCTGTGCACTCGGGCACACGGCGCCGCACCGCAGCTGCGTGGCGTGTCGCCAGGTGGCGCCCAGCGCCGCGCTGGTGCGCTTCCGCCGGGCCCCTGACGGCGCCATGGTGCCCGACACCGCGCGCCGGTCTGGCGGGCGTGGCGCGTGGACGTGCCCCGATGCAGCCTGCATCGCGCGCGCGGTGGAGCGCGGGGGCTTCGCGCGCGCCTTCCAGGCGCCCATCGTGGGCGCCCCGAGCACGCTCGTCTCGGAGGTCGAGCGGGCGCTCGCCGCCGACCCGTCGAGCGCGCGGTTGGCCGAGCGCCTGACGGCGAGCCGGTCGCGGCAAGACTTTTCACCGGGGCGACTTGCGCATCCTCGCGAGCGTGCCTAGAAGCTCTCGGTCGTACCTTGTCGACGTTGGAGAGTGTCCGGATGGGGAAGCTGCGCGTACACGAGCTGGCGAAGAAGCTCGGTCTCAACAACCAAGAGCTCGTCGACAAGCTCAACAAGGCCGGCATGGCCGTGAAGACGCACTCCTCGACAGTGGAGGAGGCGGACGCCATGCGCGCGCTGCAGGCCGACAAGCCGGCGGCCAAGGCCGCCGACGCGGCGCGCCCGCGCTCCGTCGTGCGCCGTGCGTCGCCTGCCGCCGAGGCCGCGGCCCCCGTCGTCGAGGCAC
>CAZONM010000065.1:0-19382 GCA_964580865.1 uncultured Myxococcales bacterium
GCGCGCTCCATGTCGGCGGCGCACACGCGCGTGTCGGCGCCCTGGCCGACCGTGAGCTCGGCCGCCTGAATCGCGCCCGCCACGTCGCCCGTGAGCGCCACGCCGAGCTCCGCCGCGTGCCGCGCGAGCGCGCGCGCCGCCGCCGTGCCCCCGCCAGGCGGCGACGCGTGAAAAGCGACCGGCCCCCCGATCACGTCGACGACGACGGCGGGACGCACCACCGTCGTCACCGGCGCCGCCTCGCTCAGCGCCGGGTGGCCGACCACGGCCTCGCCGCGGGCGGCCCCTTTGTCGACGTGGATCGGGGGGTTGGGTCGACCGAGCCGCACCCCCGAACGCTAGCAGATCAGCCGATCCTGATCTCCTTCGGCTGGGCGCTGCCCGTCGTCGACTTGGGCACCAGCAGGTTGAGCACGCCATCCCGGTAGGTGGCGTTCACCTTGCCCTCGTCGACGGCCGTGGGGAGCGTGAACGAGCGTTGGAAGCGCCCGTAGCTCCGCTCCACGCGGTGATAGCGCTTGTTCTTCTCCTCCTTCTCCATCTTGCGCTCGCCCATGAGCGTCAGCACGCCGTCGTGCACGGTGACCTTGATGTCCTCCTTCCTCACGTCCGGCAGCTCGGCGTGGATCGAGTACGCCTCCGGCGTCTCGGCGATGTCGCAGGCCGGCAGCCATTGCGGCGACGACAGCAGCTCGTTCGAGAACGAGCCGAAGCCCGGCGTCTGGAAGTAGCTCTGGACTCGGCGCTGCATGTCCTCGAGCTCCTTCATCGGATCCCAACGTACGATCGACATAGGTCCTCCCCTGTGGTTCGCGCTCTCCGCCCGGAAGTGAGCGGGCAAGCTGCGCCGCCCCTTCGCATCACGCGTGCCAGCGGCGCGCCGCATGGGCTCGCGGGACGACGCTGCGCGGTAGGACATCTCACACACCGGTTGTGGGCTGATCAGCACCGTGCGAATGGTCCGTCGTGGCCACCGCCAAGCCCGCGCGCGCCAAGCGCAAGAGGAAGAAGCCCACCGCCGACGGCATCTTGCAGGCGGCGGAGCGTGTCTTCGCCGAGCAAGGCTACGGCGCCACGTCGCTGCGCGAGCTGATGACGGCCGCCAAGGTGTCGACCACCGCCTTCTACGCGCGCTTCGACTCCAAGGAGGCCGTGCTCGACGAGCTGATCCGCGGATTGGTGGAGTCGCTGTCGCAGGCAGCGCTCGCAGCCGCCGCGCGCGCGCGCGACGTCGAGAGCGGTCTGGGCGTGGGTACGGAGATGCTGGTGGAGCTCCTCGTGCCGCATAAGAACTTGGCGCGCCTCTTCTTCACCGAGGCCACGACCAGCCCCGCGTCGAAGGAGGTCGTGCGCACGCTGCACGTCCAGCTCGCGTCGCTGCTCGAGGCGCGGCTCACGCGCATGCGCGACAAGGGCGCCGTGGCGACGAGCGACGCCCACGCGCTCGCCTGGGCGCTGCTCGGCGCCATGGAGCTGCAGCTCATCCGCTGGGCCGTGCTGGGCGATCTCGCCGACAGCGCGCTCGGCGCCGCGCTCAGAACGACCGCGCTGGCGGTGCTCCCCCAGGGCGCCGCCACGCGGCCGGCCGCATGATGCGCGCGGTCATCGCCGCCCTCGCGTGCGCGTGCGCCTGCGCCAGCGCCCCCAAGGAGCGCCCGCGCCCGCCGCCGCCCGACCCGGGGGAGCTGTTGTTCCTCGACCTCGAGAGCCGCCTGGTGCGCGCCAAGACCGTGCACCTCAAGGGCACGCTGACGTCGACGGGGGCGGTCAAGAGCACGCTCGAGGCCGAGCTGTGGCTCAAGGAGGGCAACCGCGCGCGCCTCGACGTCGCTGGCACCTTCGAGGGCAAGCGGCTGCAGGCGCGCTTCGTGAGCGACGGCGCGCGCATGGCCGTGGGGAGCGCGCCGAGCGTGGCCGCCGAGCCCGAGCTGCGCGACGCCCTCGCCTACGGCTTCACGCGCATGGGCCTCTTGCACAACGCGGCGCTGCTCGTGGGCGGCGAGGCGCCCGACCACGGCGCCGGCGGCGCGCACGCGTGGGTCAAGGCCGAGCGCGCGCGCTCGCTCACGCCCGCGACGCGCATCGCCTTCGACGTGGTGGTCGACACCAAGGTCGCCGGCGACGCCATCCTGCAGCTCGACGCGCAAGGCCGCGCGCTCGAGCGCGTGCAGGACGTGCGCTTCGACGTGGGGGCCATGCACGTGGTGGAGCGGTACGAGGTGTTCGACGTGGATGGGGCGATCGACGACGCGGTGTTTGTGCTGCCGGGGCCGGCGGCGACCGCGACGCCCTGACCGCGCCCCGTCAGTGCTTCTCCTCGCGCCACGCCTTCGCGAGCCCCTCGCGATCCTCCGGGTGCGCGAGCGCCACCAACGCCGCCGCGCGCTCGTGCAGCGTGCGCCCGAACAGGTTCGCGGCGCCGTGCTCGGTGACCACCCAATGCACGTGCGCGCGCGTCGTCACCACGCCGGCGCCGTCTTGCAGGCGCGGCACGATGCGCGCGCGACCGGTGCGCGTGCGGCTCGGCAGCGCGAGGATGGGCTTGCCGCCCTCGGACATGGCGGCGCCGCGCAGGAAGTCCATCTGCCCGCCCACGCCGGAGATGACGCGCGTGCCGATGGAGTCGGCGCACACCTGGCCCGTGAGGTCGATCTCCACCGCCGAGTTGATGGCGACGACCTTCGGGTTCCGCGCGATCACGTTGGGCCGGTTGACGTAGCCGCAGTCGAGCAGCACCACCGCCTGGTTGTCGTCGACGTAATCGTAGAGCGCGCGGCTGCCGAACAGGAACGACGACACCGTCTTGCCCGGATGGATGGCCTTCTTGGTGTTGTCGACGATCCCGCGCTCGATGAGCGGCAACAGGCCGTCGGAGAACATCTCCGTGTGCACGCCGAGGTGGCGGTGGCCGCCGAGCGCCGCCAAGACCGCGTCGGGGATGGCGCCGATGCCCATCTGCAGCGTGCTGCCGTCCTCGATGAGCGCCGCCACGTTCTTGCCGATGGCGCGCTCCACGCCGTCGAGCTCATGGGGCTCGGGCTCGGGCAGCGCGGCGTCGACCTCGAGGAAGCGCGCGATGCGGCTTTGGTGCACGAAGCCGTCGCCGTGGGTGCGCGGCATGCGCGGGTTCACCTCGGCCACCACCACCTTGGCCACGTCCACCGCGGCCTTGGCCGTGTCCACCGAGGTGCCGAGCGAGCAGAAGCCGTGCGCGTCGGGCGGCGACACCTGCACGAGCGCCACGTCGACGGGGCGCACGCCCGAGCGAAAGAGCGACGGCATCTCCGAGAGGAAGCACGGCAGGTAGTCGACGCGCGCGCCGTCCAAGCGCCCGCGCAGGTTCTCGCCCACGAACAGGCTGGCCACGCGGAAGCTCGCCGCGTAGCGCGCGTCGGCGTAGGCGGCCGGCCCCGCGGTGTGCAGGTGGATGAGCTCCACGTTGGCGAGCGCGTCGGCGCGCGCCACCAGCGCGTCGAGCAAGCGCAGCGGCGTGGCCGCCGCGCCATGGACAAACACGCGCTGGCCGCTGGCAACCAGCGCCACCGCCTCCGCCGCGCCTTGGACCTTCATTCGGGCAAGCTACGCCGTCTGCCGCACGATGGTCACGGGCACGTTGGCCTCCTTGGCCACCTTCTCGGCCACGCTGCCGAGCACCAGGTGCTCGAGGCCCTTCCTGCCGTGGGTGCCCACCACCACGTGGTTGACGCCGAGGCGCGCCGCCTCCTCCACGATGCCGCGCGCGGGGTCGCGCGCCGGCACCACGTCGACGTCGATGTCGATCTTCGGGAAGCGCTCGCGCAGGGCGCGGGCCACGCCCTGCAGGCGCGTGCGCAGCTCGTCTTGCAGGCGGTTGGTCTCTTCGCCCCACGCCTCCTCGGGGCGCAGCTGCGGCAGCGGGTGCACGTGCAGGAGCACCATCTTGCCGCCCAGGCGCTCGACCACGCGCGCGCCCTCCTTGGCCGCCGCGTCGCCGCAGGGTGAGAAGTCGTGCGCCACCAGCCAGGTCTCGGTTGCCATCGCGTCCTCCGGGTTCGCGGGTCTCTCGACCCCGCGGGGGCCGGGCGCAAGATTGGTGCCGCGCGCGGTCGCGCCAAATGGCCCGAGACAGCGCCCCCGCGCAGGCACAACAGTGAGCAGCTGTGCGTTTCCGCCCACCACGGCATTGCGCGACGGGTGAAGAAACACGATCGCGCGCCCGTCGCACGCTAGCTTTGCTCATGCGCGTCCTTGCCTGCGTGCTCCTGGCCCTCGGCCTCGGACTCGGCGCCGCCCCGGCGGCGGCCACCAGCGCCACCGGCGCCAGCGCGGTCGAAGCGGCGGAGCCGGGCGAGGTCCTCGCCGCGACCAAGAAGAAGCCGCCGCCGAAGAAGAAGCGCCGCACGCCGCCCCCCGATCGGCGCAAGGCCCCGCCGGCCGCGAAGGTCGACCCCCTCATGGTCTCGGCCGCCGCCGCCGGCGGCGCCGCCGGCGGCGCGTGCGTAGGCGCCAGCACCGTCATCACCGCGGCCGTCATCGGGTTCGGCGTGTTCGCGGCGCCTACGGTGCCCGTGATGATCACCGCCGCGGTCATCGGCATCGGCGTGGCGGTGGCGACGCCGTTCATGGCGGCGCTCGGCGGCGGCGCGGCCGTGCTCTTGGCCGATCCGAGGAGCAAGCCCGAGGAGTGGTCGTCGCTCTTGCAGTGCGCGGCCTCGGGCTATTGCATGGGCCTCTCGCTCATCGGCGGCACGCTGCTCGGCGCCACCGGATGCGGCCTGCCGGTGTGCGGCATGGGTCAGACCCCCGACAAGATCCCGGGCCCCGACCGCGCCGCCGAGTGGACGGCGGGCTCGGCCATCGCAGGCCTTGTGGGCGGCACCGTGCTCGGCGGCCTGCTCGGCTGGGCCATGGCCCCCGACCCGAACGATCCCTTCCTCGCCATCGGGCTCGGGGCCGGCGCCGGCGGCGTGCTCGGGGCGGGTGTGGTGGCGGGCGCCGGCGCGGCCATCGCCACGGCCGTGCGGCGCTAAAACTCCGGCGAGGCCCCCTCCCCGAGGCGCGCCGTGGCGCTCGAGCCGCAGAGGCGTTGACCAGCATCCCGCACGCCCCCTCCCCGAGGCGCGCCGTGGCGCTCTCCGCTCCCCCAGATGAGATGAAGTGGCGGGCACCGCCGGGTCGGTGGTCTGTGCCCGACCCAGGGCAGCGTGCTCCGGGTCTTGCGACCCTTGCACAGGGAGGCGCCCGCCACTTCATCTCATCCGGGGGAGGACCTTGGCGTCGTTGCGTACCCCCGAGGGAGGGGGCCTTGCCGGCGAGGAACATGGTCCCCTGCGCGTGCTCGATCAGCGTTCCGGTGACCGTGGCCTCGTGCGCCTGACCTGCCGTGACCTCGACGTGGAGCGGCAGACCGAGCGTGTCCACGAGGGCGTGGAGCTTGGATGGTAGGCCTCCGCGAGCGCGGCCAATGGCGTTCTTGTCGATCCCCCTCTTCCGCTAGCAGCGCGCTGGTGGCTTCGAACGATGGTGGCGTCGGCGGTCGACCCATCGGGATCGACGTCGACGCGAAGCGCCAGGAAGACGCTGTTCCAGAGCCCCTGGCGGGCCGAGCTCCGAAACCGGTTGTCGATGGTCCTCGAGGGGCCGAAGCGCGGATGCAGGTCGCGCCACGCCGAACCCGTCTTGGCGATCCCGAGGACCGCGTTCACAACGAGGCGATCGCCCGCCTTGGACGGACGGCCTACGCTGCGCGGCAAGCCAGCCTCACAGCCGGCCCCCAGCGCGGCGTCGAGCTCATGACGTCGCATCCCAAGCGTCGATCGGCCGCGAGATTACCGCGCAATCCCGTGGGTGAGCGCCTTGGGGGCTC
Organism: uncultured Myxococcales bacterium; assembly: GCA_964580865.1. Lineage (GTDB taxonomy): Bacteria > Myxococcota > UBA727 > UBA727 > VGSZ01 > JACOUT01. Next base: position 5,846 of record CAZONM010000065.1, read on the forward strand.
CCCCGATGTCGGGCGAGCGGTTTGGCGACGTCGCGCCCAGACCCCGAGGGGGCCTTTCCGAGCTCAGGGACACGCCCTTGCGACGCCGGCTGCGCTCGGGATGGGGATCGCGCCTCGAACCCCTGCGCTCAGGTGCGCCTGCACCGCGGCGCTCGGACGTTGCCGCGATCCCTGCGTCGCGCGCTCGATCCGTCCCGTAGCGGAGGGTCCTGCGCTGCTCCTCGACATCCCGGAAAGTCCCTTCGCCGGCCTCGATCAAGGCAACGGATCTCCGCTGGAGGGCCCGCGAGCAGGTCTCGCGATCGATGATCGCGGCCAAGCAGCGCCGATGGCGCAACGTCCCGCAGACCCCGCGGCCGTCGCCACGGGTCGAGGTCGCGTCCAAGCCCGCGACGATGGATCGGCCGCGAGGACGCGCGATGCACCAAGTCGCGGGCGCCTAGAAACAGAACTGGTGTGGCAGGCAACAGTAGGGCTCGCCCTCGCCCTCCGAGGGGGGCAGCGCACTGACGGGGTGGACGCACGTCCCGGTACCGCAATCTGTATCGTCGATGCACACCACGCACGTCGACGTCAACGGGTCGCAGACGCCGGTGCTGCAGTCGGCGTCGGAGAGGCACTGCACACACAGGCCGCCCGGCGCGCACAAGAGGCCAATCGCCTCACACGGGTCGAGGTTGTTGGCCTTGCACCGGAGCTCTGCGTCGCAGATGTGCTGGCCATTGCAGGGATCGCCGTCGTCGTTGCACACGGTGCCCACGTGGCACGCGCACGTGTCCCCGTCCTCGACGCAGTCGGGCGTCCACGTGCCGGGGCACGGATCGTCGCCGGCGACGCAGGTGCCGGCGTTGCAGGTCTCCTCCCCGTTGCAGAACTGCCCGTCGTCGCAGTCGCCGTTGAGGAAGCACTCGACGCACACGTTGGCCTGTTCGTTGCAGCCTCCGGCGCACGGCGGGTTGCCGGGCTCGCATACTCCGCCATTGCCGCACTTCTCGTCGCCATTGCAGAACTGCCCGTCGTTGCATCCATCGTCGCTGGTGCAGCCCACGCAAGTATCGTCGCTCTCCTGGCACGTGGAGGCGCCGCACGGGTTGACGCCCGCCGCGCAATCGCCAGCCACGCAGCTCTCGGCGCCGTTGCAGAACACGCCGTCGTCACAGTCGGCAACGTCGTCGCACGCGGCGCATAGCTCGTCGACCTCCAGACAGATGGGGCGCGCACCGTTGCAGGGAGCGGTGCCGGCGGTGCACACGCCAGTGCCACAGGTCTCGGCGCCGTTGCAGAACACGCCGTCGTCGCAGTCGCCGTCGACGATGCAGGCGACGCACGAGTTGTCGGCCTCGACGCAGATGGTGCCGGCGGTGCACACCTCTCCGCCCGGCACGCACGAGCCCGTCTGGCATGACGCGACCCCGTTGCAGAACTGGCCGTCGTCACAGTGCAGGTCGCTGGTGCACTGGGTGCAGGAGTCGGTCTCCTCGATGCACACCGGCGTGAGCCCGAAGCACGCCGCGCCGACGGTGACGCACGCGCCGGTCTCGCAGCGTTCCGTGCCCGAGCAGTACAGCCCATCGGCGCACTCGGCGTCGTCGGTGCACGTGCCGCAGGCGTCGGCTGCCTCGAGGCAGTTGCCGTCGCACGGGCTCGTGCCCGCGACGCAGGTGCTGGTGCCGGTGTCGCAGGTCTCCTCGCCGTTGCAGAACTGCCCGTCGTCGCAGTCGACGTCGCCCGTGCAGGGCGGCTCGCCCTCGCCCTCGCCCTCGCCCTCGCCGAGCTGCGATGCCAGCACGCACATGGTGCCATTGCAGCCGTAGCCGTCGTCGCAGTCGGCGCCGCTGACGCAAGGTCGCCCATAGGGCGCATCGGGTGGAAGCGTGCACGCCGCCGCCAACGCGAGCAGCGGTAGGACGAGGAGCGGCTTCACTCTGCACCTCCTGCGGTGAGGGCCCAGACCGCGCCACCGCCAGCCGCCACCAGGCCGGCACCGGCGCACGCGAGGCCCGACGCCAGCGTGGCTTGGCCCCAGCCCACCCAGTCGGCGCGGGCGGTCTGCTGGTCGCCGTACAGCACGTCGACATCCTTGGTGTCGCCCCGCAGCTCCGCGGCGCTGAGCGCCGTGCGCGCGGTCTCGTGTGCGAACCACGGCTGCAGGCCGAGCACGGCGAGCGCGGCCCCGGCGACGAACGCGGCGCCGCCCACGCCCGCGGTGATCCACGGCCACGGCGGCCCTGGGTTTGCCGGCGGGGCAGCGGCGGGCGGCGGAGCGACCGTCGCTGCCGGCGCCGCGACCGCCGTGACCGCCTCGCTCGGCGCTGGCGCCGCGACGACGGGCGCCGGGCATGGGTCGCCGGGACCGCTCTTGTCGACGAGCTTGGTCAACACCGCGATGCGGTTCTTGGCCTCGGCCTTCCGTGCGGCGCTGGTGGTAGTGCCGAGGAGCTGCGTGTAGAGCTGCATGGCGCGCGCGCGATCGGCGCCGAGCTCGGCCGCCTGCGCGGCGTTGAACACCAGATCGGGCGAGGGGGCCAGCGTGTCGGCCTCGAGGAAGAGGTCGAGGGCCTCGCACCAGCGCTTCTCGCCCACGGCCGCGAAGGCTGCCTCTTCACGCGCGCGCGCGGTGGCGGCGACGTCGCTGCCGTCGGCGCCGGCGAGCGCCAGGAGCGCGAGCGCGATCACCCGCCCTCCTTGGTGTGCACGCGCACGAAGCCAGAGGGTTCGGGGGCAGGCTGCGCCTCGGCCGGCTTGGGCTTCGCCTTTGCCTTCGGCTTGGCCTTCGGGCGGGTCACCACCCCGCCCTGCGGCGTCGCGGGTGGCTCCTCGGCCGGCGGCGCCATGACGACGGCGTGCGGCTCCGAGGTCGTCGGCGGTGTCACGGGAGCGGCGGGCAGCGCCACGGCGACCGCGGGCGCGGGCACTGGCGACGGCGGCGTGGGTACGTCGGGCGGCGGCATCGCGACCACGGCGGGCTCGCCACCGCCCGACAGCACGAGGACGGCGCCCACCGCGATCGCCACCACCACGATCGCGCTGGCCGCCACCGGCACCACCACCGACCGGCGCCCTCGGCGCTCGTTTGCGGTTGGCCCCGAGGTGGTGACGGGCGCCGAGAGCACCGTGGGCGCGCCTGCGAGCGTGGGGGGGCCCAGCGGCGCGCTCGCGTGTGCCAGCTCGGTGGGCGCGTCGTGGCTCGCGAGCATTCCCACCTTGAAGCCCGTGGGCAGCGTCTCCTCGACGTTGCGACGGCGGGGGCCGCTCACCGAGGTCTCGTCGCCCATGGCGGCGGCCAGCGCGATGTCGAGCTCGCGCATCGACGAGAAGCGCTTGGCCGGCTCCTTCTCGAGGCACTTCAGCACCGCGGCCTCGAGCGCGTCGGGGATGTCGACCGGCCCCACGGCGCGCTCGGCGATGCGCGGCGCCGGCGTGGTCAGCTGGTGGCGCACCAGGTCCGACAGCGACTCGACGTCGAAGAGCGGCGCGCCCGCCAGCATGCGAAACAGGATGACGCCGAGGGAGTACACGTCGGTGCGCCCGTCGACGTTCTGGCCATTCACCTGCTCGGGCGCCATGAACGGCAGCGTACCGAGCAGCGCGCCCTGCTGCGTGAGCCCACCGCCCGTGGGGTCGTGCGTCAACTTGGCCACGCCGAAGTCGAGCACCTTGGCGATGTCCTCCTCGCCGTCGATGGTGCATAGCATGACGTTGGCAGGCTTGAGGTCGCGGTGCACGATGCCGAGGTCGTGCGCCGCCTGCATGCCCTTCGCGATGTGGCGCGCGATGCGCACGGCGCGCGCGGGCGACACCTTGCCCTGGAGCAGCAGCTTGTCGAGCGGCCGCCCGTCGAGCAGCTCCATGACGATGAACAGCTCGCCGCTGTCGGTCTTGCCGTACTGGATCACCTGCGCGACGTGGCGACTGTGGATGCGCGCCGCCGCCTTGGCCTCGAGGGTGAAACGCGCCGTCTGCTCCGCGACCACGCTGTCATCGCCAGCAGGCACCATCATCTTGATGGCGACCTCGCGATCGAGGGTGGTGTCGACGGCGCGATAGACCACGCCCATGCCGCCCCGGCCGAGGCGCTCCTTGACCAGGTAGGGACCGATCCGCCGGCCCTGCCACTCGGACATCCCCGGCAGGTTAGCAAGGATGGCGCGCCGCGCCGCGTCGCGGACCTGTCGGTCCCGTCACGCGAGACAGTCCGCGCACAGGCCGGGTGGGGGGCGTCCGGGGGCCATCCGACGCGCTTTCGCAAACGCCCCGGATGGGTAAGACGCGGGCCAGGGAGACCCACCATGTCCGGCACCACCAAGCACGCGCGCCTGCTCGCCTTCATCGAGTCGATCCAGAAGCTGGCCAAGCCCGAGTCGGTCTACATCTGCGACGGCAGCCAGGTGGAGTATGACCGCCTGTGTGACGAGCTGGTGAAGGGCGGCACCTTCATCAGGCTCAACCCCGCCAAGCGCAAGAACAGCTTCCTCGCGCGCTCCGATCCGCGGGACGTGGCCCGCGTCGAGGACCGCACCTTCATCTGCTCCACGGCGAAGAACGACGCCGGCCCCACGAACAACTGGATGGCGCCTGCCGATATGAAGGCGCAGCTCGAGAAGCTCTTCGACGGCTGCATGCGCGGCCGCACCATGTACGTCGTGCCCTTCTCCATGGGCCCGCTCGGCTCTCCCATCGCGCACCTGGGCGTGCAGATCACCGACAGCCCGTACGCCGTCGTCAACATGCGCATCATGACGCGTATGGGGCAAGGCGCGCTCGACGTGCTCGGGGACACGGGCGAGTTCGTGCCGTGCGTGCACTCCATCGGCAAGCCGCTGGCACCCGGCGAGAAGGACGTGGCGCAGAAGTGGGGCACCTGGCCCTGCAACCCCGAGAAGATCACCATCGCCCACTTCCCCGAGACGCGAGAGATCTGGAGCTTCGGCTCGGGCTACGGTGGCAACGCGCTCCTCGGCAAGAAGTGCTTCGCGCTGCGCATCGCGTCGGTCATGGGCAGGGACGAGGGCTGGCTCGCCGAGCACATGCTCATCCTCGGCTGCCAGAACCCCAAGGGCGAGCGCACCTACGTGGGCGCGGCCTTCCCGTCGGCGTGCGGCAAGACCAACTTCGCCATGCTGGTGCCGCCGCAGGGCTTCGATGGCTGGAGCATCCACACCGTCGGCGACGACATCGCGTGGATCAAGCCCGGCAAGGACGGCCGCCTCTACGCCATCAACCCCGAGGCGGGCTTCTTCGGCGTGGCGCCCGGCACCGGGCCCGACACCAACCCGAACGCCATGGCCACGCTGAACGAGAACTGCATCTTCACCAACGTCGCCCTCACCGACGACGGCGACGTGTGGTGGGAGGGCATGACCAAGGAGGCGCCGCGCCACTGCATCGACTGGAAGGGCAACGACTGGTCGCCCGACAGCAAGGAGAAGGCGGCGCACCCGAACTCGCGCTTCACAGCCCCGGCGTCGCAGTGCCCGTCGATCGATCCGAAGTGGGAGGACCCGGCGGGCGTGCCCATCAGCGCCTTCATCTTCGGCGGGCGCATGTCGAAGGATCAGCCGCTCGTCTATCAGGCCTTCAACTGGACCCACGGCGTGTACCTCGCCGCCACCATGGGCTCCGAGGCCACGGCCGCCGCGGTGGGGCAGGCCGCCATGCGGCGCGATCCCTTCGCCATGCTGCCGTTCTGCGGCTACAACATGGCCGACTACTTCACCCACTGGCTCAACATGGGTCGGCGCCTGCCGAACCCGCCGCGCATCTTCCGCGTGAACTGGTTCCGCAAGGGCAAGGACGGCAAGTTCCTCTGGCCCGGCTACGGCGAGAATATGCGCGTGCTCGAGTGGATCCTCGAGCGCGTCACCGGCCAGGGCTACGCCATCGAGAGCCCGCTTGGCTGGATGCCGCGCCACGAGGACATGACGTGGGACGGCCTCGCCTTCGACCGCGACAAGTTCGCCGAGGTCATGACGGTGACCCGCGAGAGCGGCAACGTGGAGGCACACGCGCACGAGGAGCTCTTCGATCGCTTCTTCGACCGCCTGCCCAAGGAGTTCATCTACGAGCGCGAGCTCTTGCGCTCGCGGCTGTGGCGCTCGCCCGACACGTGGGGACCCGGGAGCGGCACGGATCTCACGGGCGGGCTGTAGATCGTAGCTCGCGAGAGGTCCGCGTCAGCAACGCGGGCGCGTCGTCAGTACTCGAACGTGAACCCGAACCAGCTCCCCGGCGCGGGCGCGGTGTTCGGGTCCTTCTCGCCGGGCTGCGCCTTGAGCCAGGCGAGCGCGAGCTCGCGGGTTGCGAAGGGCTTGCCGCCGTTGGCCACCGCCCACTTGCGCAGCGTCTTCCTCTCGCCGCCGTGGAGCTTGCGGCGCAGGTCGAGGTTGGTGGTGATGCCGGCGACGGTAGGCATGGCGCAGTCTGCCACGGCGCGCGGCCGGGGCGCGGCGTCGTCCACGTCGAGATCCGCCAGCCAATCGCCGCGGTCCGCCTCATCCGCCAGCCGGGCATGGCGCCGCTGGCGCAGGAGGAGCGCCAGCGGTGCGGTCGTGTGCAGGTGGCACGGTCGCCGGCGGTCGGAGGGCGGCGCGACGGCGACCCGCCGACCCCGCGCCCGACCACTGCAGCAGTGTGGTGCGTCCTGTCACCGACCGCGGCGTCTGCGCCGACGGCGCCCGCGACGCGCGCTCGCTCGCTCGAGTGCAGCGGCAGGTCATGGTGGGGGCGAGCAGCACGACCTGTGGCTGCGTGCGCTCAACCCCTGACGACCTCGGCCACGAGCGTCGCGAGCTGGCGCACGGCCGGCTCCCGGATGATCTCGAGGGGACCGGCCGGGATGTCGTACGCCCGGAGCCGCGCGCCGAGCGCACGCCTTCCGAACAGGTCCACGGGCTCCTTGGACGCCGCCGGGTTCGCGGCGTGCGCCGCGCGGGCAAGCCGTGGCACCGCGCGAACCAGCGTGGCGCCCTGGCGACGCACCTGCGCGGCCAGCAGCGCGGGATCGCATCGGGTCAGGTCGACGATGGCGCGCACGCGAGCCGGTATTGCGACCTGCACGGCGCGCGGCACCATGGCGTCGAAGAGCGCCACCACGCGGACGGTCTCACCAGCCGCCACGAGCTGCTGCGCGGCCTCGAACGCGACGATGGCGTCGAAGCACAGACCCGCCGGCGCGTGGGGGCCGCGTGGTTGCTGGTGGCAGATGGACTCGACGTACCGGCTCGCGACCTACAGCGGAGGTCAGGTGCGTTGATGGTCACCGTGCTTGGTCCTTGCCACGATCCCTTCGTGGGGCCCTCGGCCCGTACCACGAGGTACCGGCCTGCGGTGCTCCTCGGCCTCGCGGCAAGTCCCTGCGCCGGGCTCGATCAACGCCACTGACCTCCGCGGCATGCGTGGCGCCCGCGGACCGCGCGAACAGGATCCGTGAAGGCGGGCGCGCCAGCCGGTCGAGCAGCTCGGGTGTCCGCGGAACGTCCCCGACGCGAGCGCCCGCGGGTCGGAGCGCCCACGGCGCGAGCGGCGGCACCCGCGCCACGGCCAAAGTCTCGGCACGCGCGCTAGATTGCGCACCATGGTCAAACGCGCGCAGCGGGACCCACCGAAGCCCATCCGGCACCCGAAGACCGCGCGCGAGGTGACGGGATCTGCCGCGGGCGTCGCGGGCTCGGGACATCGCTCCACGGCCGCGCACGCGCAGACCCACCCGCACGATGGCTACCAGCAAGGCCAGGGCAAGCCCGAGCAGCCGTCAGGCGCCACCCAGCGCCGAGGAGGCCCGTCATCCGTCGTGGCCGTGCGCCAGCGCGATGGCGGGCTCGTCACGGGGCGCAAGGCGCTGGTGCTCAACTCCGGCTCGAGCTCCATCAAGTTCCAGGTGTGCCAGGAGGGCGGCAAGGCGCTCCTCACGGGCAAGGTCGAGCGCATCGGTGAGGGCGAGAGCAAGCTCACGCTCAAGGTCGGCGGCGCGAGCTTCGAGCTCGCGCGCCCCATCAAGGACCACGAGGAGGGCCTGCGCCTCATCGTCGAGGCGCTCACGGATCCGAACCGTGGGGCCATGACGCTCGAGGAGCTCTCGGCCGTGGGTCACCGCGTCGTGCACGGCGGGCCGCGCTTCAAGGAGCCCGTGCGCATCGACGACGACGTCGAGCGCGCCATCGCCGAGTACGCGAAGCTGGCCCCGCTGCACAACCCGCCGGCCCTCGCCGGCATCGCCGCGGTGCACAAGGTGCTCGGCGCCGTGCCGCAGATCGCCGTGTTCGACACGGCCTTCCACGCCACGCTCCCCGAGGAGGCGTCGTCGTACGCGCTGCCGAAGGAGTGGCGCGAGGAGGGCGTGCGCCGTTACGGCTTTCACGGCATCTCGGTGGAGAACGCCACGCTGCGCGCCGCCAAGCTGCTCGGGCGACCCGTGGGTCAAACGAACCTGATCGTCTGCCACCTCGGCAACGGCGCCAGCATCACCGCCGTGCAGAACGGCAAGTCGCGCGACACGTCCATGGGCATGACGCCGCTGGCGGGCATCACCATGGGCACCCGTCCCGGCGACGTCGACGTGGGCGTGGTGTTTCACCTGCTCAAGCAGGGCCTCACCATCGAGCAGATCGAGAGAGACCTGAACAACCGCTCGGGGCTGCTCGGGCTCTCCGGCGGGCTGTCGAACGACGTGCGCGAGCTGCTCGCGGCCGAGGCCAAGGGCGACCCGCACGCCAAGCTCGCGCTCGAGAAGTACACGGAAGACATCACCGAGCAGATTGGCGCGTTCCTGGCCAAGCTCCGCGGCGACGTGCACGCCATCGTCTTCACCGGCGGCGTGGGCGAGAACTCGAGCATCATCCGAGAGCGCATCGTCTCGCACCTGAACGCCTTCGGCTTCTCGCTCGACAAGAAGAAGAACGGCGGCGAGGGCTCCCTAGGCGTCGACGAGGCGAACATCTCGCCGGGGCGGGCCGCCAAGAAGGTGTTGGTGATCCGCGCGGACGAGGAGGGCGCCATCGGCGAAGCGGCGTTCCGCCTCACGCGCGAGGAGCAGGCCTCGACGCCTCGATGACGACGGTGGCGACCACCGGCAGGAGCGGGCGCAAGAGCAGGCGCAGCCCCGGCACGTTGGTGGAGAGCTGTACGAGCGCGAGCCCGAGGGTCTCCCACGGGGCGCGCTCCACGATGGCCGCGGGGCGGTACATCACGCCCATGACGCGCGCCACCGCGCGCGCCCACAGGCGCAGCGGGCCGTAGAGCGCCGGGCGCCGTGCGCTGCCTGCCTCGACCCAGCGCAGCGGCGACCACGGCGGCGCGGACGCGTCGCGCCACGCGTGACCCGAGCGACCCACCGCGAGCACGGCGAACCAGTAGGCCGACGCGGCCAGCACGAGCGCGTTCGGCAACTGCGCCAGCGTCCACTGGGCGGCCACGGCGGCGAAGCGCAGCGCGCCGTCGTCGTGACGGTCGAGCCAGCGCGCTGGTCCGACCACGATGGCGCCCACGAGCAACAGCGGCGGCAGCGCCGTGGTGACGAGCACGATGGCGGCTTGGACGCGGCGCTGGAACGACTCGAACACCCAGTGCGGGTCGATGGTCAGGCGCGGCCGCTCCATGTCCTCGTCGGGCTCGACGCCCACCGCGCGCGCCAAGCGCATGGAGAGCTCGTCGTGGAACTGGCGCGACAGCGCGATGACGCACCACTGCGTCACCACCAAGGTGGCGTAGAGCGAGAGCGCGAAGCGCGCCACGCGGCGCCAGGTCCACGCGAGGCGCGACAGGTCGCCTTGGTACGCGAGCCACGCGAGCCCGACGGCGATCACGACCACGAGCTGCGCGCCGAGCACCAGCAGGTACCGTCGTCGCAGCGGCCCGTCGCGCCACAGCGCGCGCGTCACGGCGGGCACGAGCGCCACGCCCCACGCGACGCGCGCGAGGCGGCCCGCGCGCTGAGGCCGCGTGATGCTCGCGGCGCGCAGCACGGCGAGCGCCGACACGGGCTCGTCGACGGCGCTGCCCGCGCTCACGGTCACTCCGCCAAGAGCGTCGGCTCGTAGTCGGCCGGCGCCGCGAAGCCGAGCAGGTTCATGACGGTGGCGGCGACGTTGGCCAGCCCAGGCACGGCCAGGTCGGCTCGCAACGTCACCGACGAGGCGAGCCCCGGTCCCGTGATGCACAGCGGCACCGGCGCCAAGGTGTGCGAGGTCCGCGGCAGCACCTTGCCGCTCGCGTCCGTGAGCGGCGCGCCCTTCTTGTCGCGCTGGGCCATGTCGTCGGCGTTGCCGTGGTCGGCGGTGACGACGGCGACGCCGCCGCTCGCCTCGACGGCGCGCAGCAAGCGGGCGAGCGCGGCGTCGACCGCCTCGCACGCCCTGATGGTGGCCGCCAGGTCGCCCGTGTGGCCCACCATGTCGCCGTTGGCGAAATTGACGCGCACGAGGTCGTAGCGCCCGCGGGCGATCGCCTCGCAGGTGGCGCTGGCGATCTCGGCCGCCTTCATCTCGGGCCGCGCCTCGAAGGGCGGCGCGTTCGACGGGATCTCGAGGTAGGTCTCGAGCGCTTCGTCGAAGCGGCCGCTCCGGTTGCCGTTCCAGAAGTACGTGACGTGCCCGTACTTCTGCGTCTCGCTGCACGCGAAGGTGCGCACCCCCATGGCCGCGAGGTACTCGCCGCTGGTGCGCGCGATCTGCGGCGGCGCCACCAGGTAGAGCTTGGGCACGTGCAGGTCCCCGTCGTACTCCATCATGCCGGCATACACGACCTTCGGGCGACGGCCGCGATCGAACTTGTCGAACGCGTCGTCCTCGAAGGCGCGCGAGATCTCGAGCGCGCGGTCGCCGCGGAAGTTGGCGAACACGACCGCGTCGCCGTCGACGATGGCGCCCACGGGCTTGCCCTGCACCTCCACCACGAAGGGCGGCAGCTGCTGATCGGAGATGCCGGGCGACTCGGCGCGAAACGCCGCCGCCGCCGCGGTGGCGGACGAGAAGCGGCGCGCATCGCCGTGCACGTGCGCCTTCCAGCCGCGCTCGACGATGCGCCAGTCGCTCTCGTAGCGATCCATCGTGACCTGCATGCGACCGCCCCCCGACGCGATCTTGGCGTCGACCCCGCGGGCGCCGAGCGCCGCCAGCCGCTCCTCGAGCTGCGCGACGTACGCGGTGAAGCTGCCGTCGGGGACGTCGCGACCGTCGGCGAGCACGTGCAGGCGAATGCGCGTGGCGCCGCGCGCGGCCGCGCCCTCCACCAGGCCGACGATCTGGTCGAGGCGCGAGTGCACGCCGCCGTCCGAGAGCAGGCCAATGACGTGGAGCGTGCCGCCCGCCGTGAACGCGTCGCGCAGCGCGCGAAAGCCCCGTCCCTCGAAGATGGAGCCGTCGGCCAGCGCCCGGTCCACCAGCCCCGCGCCCTGCATGACCACGCGGCCCGAGCCGAGCGCGTTGTGACCCACCTCGGAGTTGCCCATGTCGTCGTCGGACGGCAGGCCCACCGCGGTGCCGTGGGCCTTGAGGCGCAGACAGCGCGCGCGGTTCGCCAGCAGCGCCGTCAGCGTGGGCATGTTGGCCCGCGCGACCGCGTCGTAGGCGTCGCCGCAGCCGAGGCCCACGCCGTCCATGACCACCACCAGCACCGGGCCTTTGGGCCGCGTCAGGCGGGGGTGTCTCTCGAGGACGAGCTTGGCCATGAGGGCTCCTGATCCCGGGTTTGACCCGAGCGCCCCTGGTACCTACCTTGCCCGGAGGAGGTTTGCATGAGCGAGGCGCCGTTCACCCTCACGATCGAGGGCATGCACTGCGGCAACTGCGTGCGCCGGGTCAAGGCCGCGCTCGAGTCCGTCGACGGCGTCACGCTCGACGCGGTCGACGTGGGGCGCGCCTCGGGGACGTTCGACCCCGAGGCGACCAACGCCCAGGCGCTGGCAAACGCCGTGGCGCGCGTTGGGTACAAGGCCGCCGTCGAGGGCGCGGGAGCCTGACCATGCCGGGCGACGAGCCCGCCCTCGCGTCGGTGACGCTGCCCGTGGGCGGCATGACCTGCGCCGCGTGCGTGGCGCACGTCGAGGGCGCGCTCAAGGGGAGCCCCGGCGTCGCCGACGCCACCGTCAGCCTGATGACGCGCAGCGCGACCGTGAGCTTCGCGCCCGCGGCGACCACGCCCGAGGCGCTGGTCGCGGCCGTGCGCTCGTCGGGCTACACGGCCGACCTGCCTCGGCGCGACTTGCTCGCCGCCCAGCGCGCCGACGACCTGGCGCACGCGCGCGAGGCGCGCTCCCTGCTGGTGCGCGCGGCCCTGCTCCTGTGCGGCATGGCGGCCGCCATGATCGCCACCATGCCGCTGATGACCGCGCACGCCGGGCATGCGCAGGCCGACCCGCTGATGGCCGCGTTCGCGCGCGCCCTCGACCCACCCACGCGCGCGGCGCTGCCGTGGCTGTACCGCGTGGATGCGCGCGCCCTCGGCGTGGTGGTGCTCGTCGTCAGCGTGCTCGTGGTGGCGGTGTGCGCGCGCAGCGTGTTCGTGCGGGCGTGGTCGGCGGCTCGCCACAAGAGCACCGACATGAACACGCTGGTGGCGCTGGGCGCACTGGCGGGCCTGGGGCTGTCGGCGTTCTCGGTGCTCTTCCCCGAGGTCCTCGTCGACAACGGCGCCGCGCCCGACGTGTACTTCGAGGGCGTGCTCGGCATCCTCGGCTTCGTGCTGCTCGGCCAGGGCCTCGAGGCGCGCGCCCGCAAGCAGACCACGAGCGCGTTGGCCGCGCTGGCGTCGCTGGAGGCGACGCACGCGCGCATCGAGACGGACCAGGGCGAGCGCGATCTCCCGATCGACGACCTGCGACGCGACGACCTCTTGGTCATTCGGCCCGGCGAGCGCGTGCCCGCCGACGCCATCGTCGAGGAGGGTACCAGCAGCGTCGACGAGGCCATGCTCACGGGCGAGAGCGCCCCCGTGCACAAGGAGCGGGGCGCGCGCCTGGTGGGCGGCACCATCAACGGCGCCGGTGTGCTCAAGGCGCGCGTGTGCGCGCTCGGCGACGACAGCGTCGTCGCCACCATGGTGCGTCTGATGCGCGACGCGCAGTCGCGGCGCGCGCCCATCCAGCACCTCGCCGATCGCGTCAGCGCCGTCTTCGTCCCCTCGGTGATCGCCGTGGCCGCGGCCACCTTCGCCCTGTGGATGGCGCTCGGCGACACTGGCGTCCCCGGCGTGGTGCAGGCGTTGCACGCCGCTGTGGCCGTGCTGGTGGTCGCGTGCCCGTGCGCCATGGGCCTGGCGGTGCCGACCGCGGTGATGGTCGCCACCGGCGTCGCGGCCAAGCGCGGCGCGGTGTTGCGCGGCGGCGACGCGCTGCAGCGAGGCGCCGGCATCGACACCGTCGTGTTCGACAAGACCGGCACGCTCACCGTGGGCCACCCGGTCCTCGTCGCCGTGGTGGTCGCGCCCACCGGTGGCGACGCCGACGCCGCGCTCGCGCTCGCTGCCGCCGTCGAGACCTCGAGCGAGCACCCGCTGGCGCGCGCCCTCGTGGGCGCCGCCCGCGCGCGCGCGCTCAAGGTGCCGC
>CAZONM010000066.1:0-19341 GCA_964580865.1 uncultured Myxococcales bacterium
CGTGCTGAAGTGCGCGCGCTGCGACGGTCGGCTCGTGGTGCTGGCCTTCATCGAGTAGCTCTCGCCCGTCAAGGCAATCCTCGACCACCTCGGCCTGCCGTCATCGCCGCTGCCGCTCCGCAAGGCGCGGGGGCCGCCACAGGTCGCCTGGGACTTCTGACCTGGGCTCACCCCGCGAGGTGGGCTCGGCGAGGTGTAGCCTGGGGTCGTCATGGGCGGATCGAGCGGATATTCCGAGGTGGGGGCTCTGCGAGGCGGCTGGTACGATTCCTCCGCGTCCGGGCGCGGACGCCTGCCGGTCGGTGTGCGAGCCCCGGGAGGGCGTTTGTTCCGGCTTTCCCCCGCCGGACCCGGACCAGATGCCGCGCTTCACGCACGGACCAGCCAGCGGCGGGCGATCCACAGGCCGACCGTCGCTGCAGTGGCCGTCAGGATCGTGCCCCAAGCCATGTCGACGATCGCCACCACTGCGCTGAATCCCTTCAGCGTGGCGAGGTTCGTCAGGTCGTAGGTGGCGTACGCGATCAGGCCAAACAGGGCGGCCCGCCACGACGTCGTCCGCAACGAACCCGATTGCAGCCCCGGCAACATCGCGAAGGCCACCACGCCGACGAGGTAGAGCACGTAAAAGGCGCCCGCCACCGCGAAGTCCGGGTCCTCGAGGAGGAGGGGGCCGATCTCCCGCGCATAGAACGGGCGCGCAACGACACCGAGCCAGACGGCGTCGCAGATCAAGAAGACGGCAAAAGCACTGAGGTAGAGCGGAACGAAATTCTTCATCGGTTCCTCACGATGAGGGGGTAGCGATGCTCCCTGCCGTGCGAAAGCGAATACATCGTGCACGCGGAGTGGAGCTGCGAAACGCAGATCAGCTGCACCTCACGTGCGGGACGTGGCATCCAAAGCCCATGGCGCTGCTGCGTACTCCGCTCATCACCCTTGCGTCCGTGGCACTTGCCGTGGGTGTCGCCTGGCTGAGCGGCGGCCACGCGCTCGCTTTGGGTGGCGTCCCAGTGACCCTGTGGGCCGTGCTCGTGGCCTTCGGCCTCAATTGGGTCGCCTTCGTTCCCGCTGCCATCGCGACGACAGAGCGCTTCTACGACGCGACGGGCGCGCTCACGTTTCTCAGCGTCACCGTGCTCGCTTTGCTCACCGTGATCGCGAACGACCAGCCGTTGTCTGTCACGCGCCTGGTCCCCGCGATCCTCATCGTCGTGTGGGCGCTGCGCCTCGGCACGTTCTTGCTTCGGCGCGTGCACCGCGTCGGCAAGGACGGTCGGTTCGACGAGATGAAGCAGCAACCCGCGCGCTTCTTCGTCGCGTGGACGGCTCAGGGCTTGTGGGTCTTTCTGACGTCGTCGGCAGCGGTCCTCTTGATCGCGGGCGCGCAGCCAGAAGGAGGCCCATCCCCATGGAGCTTCGCGGGCTGGGCGCTGTGGCTGTTTGGCTTCGGCTTCGAGGTGGTCGCCGATCAGCAAAAGGCAGCGTTTCAGCGCCGCAAGGAAAACAGTGGCCGCTTCATCGACGTCGGTGTTTGGTCCCTGTCACGCCACCCCAACTACCTCGGCGAGATCTTGCTCTGGCTCGGGTTGTTCGTCAGCGGGGTCGGCGTGTATTCGGGTGGCGCCTGGGTCGTCGCGACGTCCCCGCTTTTCGTCGCCGTCCTGCTCTTGAAGGTGAGCGGAGTTCCCCTCCTCGAGGAGCGCGCCGACGGTCGGTGGGGTCGCGATCCCTCGTACCAGGCATACAAAGCAAAGACGCCGGTCCTCGTCCCGCGCTTGTGGCCACGCCGCGGATGAGCTCGAACGCGCCCTGATACGTCGCTTGCTTTTCAGGAGGGACGGCCACGGTCGCTCGTCGGCCCAGCGAGGCTCGTGAGCGAGTGGGCGCGCACCCACGCGTCCACCTGTTCCCAGACCGAGAACAGCCAGACGTCGCGTCGGTCCGTCGGGATGCTCGCTGCGGCGATGCGACGAGCGCGGACGCGAACGGTCTGATGAACAAGCGCGCCGCTCCAGAAGGTGGCGAAGCTCGCCGCCCCCTCGAAGCCCGTGTGCTCGACGAGCAGCACGTCCACGGCGGGCGCGGCGTCGAGGAGCGCGAGCGGGCCTCCGAGGCGCGGCGGCAGGACGCTCGTGTAGCGGCCAGCGATGACGGCAAGCTCGGCGAGGCCTTTGCGCTTGAGGCCGTCGATGCTGCGTTTGAGCTTGTCCGCGCTGAAGCGCGTCCCTTCGGGGTAGATGAGGACGCCGCTGTGTGCGTCGAGGCCATGCGCGAGGCCGGCGATGGCGGCGACCTCCCCCTGTCTTTGGGTTCCCCGCCGATCGACGAAGGCGTTGGGCAGCCTGCGGCCGACGATGTCGAGGCAGGGATCCCACACCAGCTCCAGCTTCAACACGTAGCGAAGGAGCAAGCGTCGCGGGTTGGCGATGAGGGCCGCGGTCAGCACCGTGTCCGCCGTGCTCGAGTGGCGCACGAACGCGAGGAGCGGGCCCGCGCCGATCTCGTCGCTGCCCTCCACGACGACCGACAACGAGAACACGCGCACGGCACCTCGCCACAGCGCCGTGGTCCACGCGCGCTGCAGGGCGGCGTTGGCTTCGATCCAGCGGCGCGTGCCCGAGAGCAGGCCCCCGAGCAGGACGAGCCACAGGACCCCGGCAACGGCGACGCCGATGACCTCGCAGACGAGGTAGATCGTGAAGAACGCCAACGCCCGCGTCCGCGGCAGCGTGCGCCCGCTGCCGCGGAGGACGTCGACGATGGGCGTCACGACCGCCCAGGCAGGGATCGTCGCGACCGCCAACGCCGCGAGGAGAAAGAACACCGGCACGGAGACGGCGCGGCGCGCCCACACCTTCAGCAGGGTCTCGTCTCGATGGTCGTCGTCCGTTGCTGACGCCGTCATGTCGCCCACCCTGTGATGCCGCTGGCATCCGAAGCGTGCCTAGCCCGACGTCGACGTGCGGCCAAGGCTCGCGCGGCCGCGGACCGTCACCCGGTCGGCGCAGCCGCCGCCGTCCGGGTCAGGCGGTCGCGGACCAGCGACGCGCCGACGGCCACCGCGAGTATGCCGCCGATCACCAAGAGCGAGAGGCCGATAGGGATCTTTTAGACGCCGGCGAGGAGCAGCTTGACGCCGACGAACGCGAGGATCCCGGCCAGGCCCACCTTCAGGAAGCGGAAGCGCTCCATCATGCCGGCGAGCAGGAAGTACAAGGAGCGCAGGCCGAGGATGGCGAAGATGTTCGACGTGAAGACGATGAACGGATCGGTGGTCACCGCGTAGATCGCCGGGATCGAGTCCACCGCGAACACCAGATCCGTAGCTCTCGGCCGTCAAGGCAATCCTCGACCACCTCGGCCTGCCGTCGGCGCCGCTGCCGCTCGGCAAGGCGCGAGGGCCGCCACAGGCGGCCTGGGACTTCTGACCTGGGCTCACCCCGCGAGGTGGGCTCGGCGAGGTGTAGCCTGGGGTCGTCATGGGCGGATCGAGCGGATATTCCGAGGTGGGGGCTTTGCGAGGCGGCTGGTACGATTCCTCCGCGTCCGGGCACGGACGCCCGTCGGTCGGTGTGCGAGCCCCGGGAGGGCGCTTGTTCCGTCTATTCCCAGGGTCATGACGCCAGGATGCCGCATCGCGCGGCGCCCTCCGAAGCGTGGGCGCCGCGCAGCGGCGTGGCTGGCGTCCTCGACGGCGCGGGCTGCGACCCCGGCTATCGGCAGGCCGCGCTCAGGTCTCGTCGGCGTCGCGGTAGCCGGGCACGCCGTCGAAGTCGTCGTCGGCCACCCCCTCGGTCGCGTCCGGCACGCCATCGCCGTCCGAGTCGGTGTCGAGCGCATCGATGACACCGTCGGCATCCGACGACCACGGCGCCGCGGGATCGCCGACCTCGGTGGCATCGTCGATGGTGTCGCCGTCGGTGTCGGCCGACACGGGGCTGGTGCCGATGGTGCGCTCGACGGCGTTCGACAGGGCATCATTGTCGTCGTCGCACTCGTCATCTGATGGAATGCAGCGGTCGAAGTCGTCGCCGTCTGCCTCAGCGCTCAGTCCGTCTGCGTCGAAGTCGTCGTCGGATGACTCGACGGCGTCAATCAACCCGTCGCCGTCCGTGTCGGTAGGCGCCGCGGGATCGCCGACCTCGGTGGCGTCGTCCTCGCCGTCGATGTCCGTGTCGGTGTCGTAGATGCTGGTGCCGAGCCGAGCCTCGATGCGATCGTCCAGGCCGTCGCCGTCAGAGTCCGCCGCCGGCGGCAGGCCCTCGGTGTCGGAGGGGAGCACGCTCATCCAATCCTCGAGGAAGTCCTCGGTGACGATGACGTTCTCCGCGGGTCCGGTGAGCGCGGTGGCGGTATAGAAGGGATCGCCGTCGTTCGGGTTGTAGTTGTACGACCACAGCTGCGCCTTCTTTCCGCTCTCCTTCATGTAGCGGTAGACGGTGCGCGCCGTCTCGCTGTCACCGATGTTCGAGAGGTCAAGCCGCCCGTCGCCGTCGACGTCGGACCACGCGAACACCTTGATCGGCCCGCCCACGACGGGCCCGTCCTTCAGCAGGTCGATGGTGGTGTGCCCGACACCTTGATCGTCGAGCTGCAGCGGCTCGATCTCGACGCTGTCGGCCTCGAGCAGCACGGCGCGCCCGCTGGCGATGTCGACATCGAGCGTGGCAAGCGGCACCGTCCCATCCTCGAGCGCCGGCAGCTCGGTCACCTCGTTGAAGATGCCGACCTTGACGTTCGTACCGTCGGCGCCAGCGGCGATGACGTTGGCTTGAAAGGGCTCACGCAGCTGGCAAGCGGTGAGCGCGACCAGAGATCCGATGCCGGCCATGACGGTGCGGGAGAGGTATCGAGATCGCATTGCTCACTCCCTCACGACGCAGCTGGTGCATGCGCCGACATCATTGATGAACACGTCGCCGTCACAACGCGCTTGTTCGGTGAGGCAATCGAAGAACTCGGCGCACGAAGTGGCGCCATCGCTGTCGTAGTTCTCCGGGCAGGTGGCCGCCGGGTCGACGTCCGCCGCGCGGCATGCGAGCCCGTTCAGGTGCTCGACGTAAGCCCGGCACGCGTCCTGATTGACCGTGGAACGACACGACACCGACATCAGCGCGGCAGCAAACAGGAACCACACGGCACCGAGCCGGCTGGCTCGAGAGGGGCTTGGGGGCATCACGACCTCCTTTCGAGGGACACCGGGGACGCTCTGCGATCCGCTGCTATTCGTGTGCGGCGCGCCTGCCGTGCTGCCGGTCACAGCGCGGCGGAGGCACAACGGGGAGCCAGGCGCAGCAGGTCGCCGCGCGGTGGATCCCGGGGGGGCACGCGTCCGGGATCGGCTCGCCCACCAAGCTCGTCACCCGCAGGAACATCCCTCGCGATCTGCTGATGGTGAAGCGGTAACCCTCGTGCTCGAGGCCCTCGACAAGCTCGCACAGCTCACCTTCCGAGTAGCTGCGCAGGCAGGAGCACATGCCGTCCCACCAGACGAGCGCCGGGATCACGGGTGCGACATAGGCGAGCGCGAAGCGGAACAAGTCAAAGCCCGGCTGCAAGGGAGCGCTCGCCCACACCGCGAAGGGCACGAGCGCGATCGTCAACATGGTCTGCGGCCGCCGCTCGACGATCTCGAACGCGCAGAAGGGCTGACCTCTGACGACAGCGTCGGCGACCAGGCGGCGCGCGTCCTCGGGGCGAAAGTGATGCAGGGCGTTGAAGATGGTCCGCACGCCGCCGAGGTCGGTCGGCACGTCGGTGGCGTCGACTGACGCGCGGCGCCCCGTCACGCGACCGGGAGCCCGCGCTTCGGCGTGTCGGAACGCTGCCTCGTTCGGGTAGAGATCGGTGATCGTCGCGCTCACCGCCTGTGGCAAGCGCTCGAGCAGCGAGACCAACGCGCCACCTCCGCCCTAGCCTGGGGTCGTCATGGGCGGATCGAGCGGATCATCCGAGGTGGGGGCTTTGCGAGGCGGCTGGTACGATTCCTCCGCGTCCGGGCGCGAACGCCTGTCGGTCGGTGTGCGAGCCCCGGGAGGGCGTTTGTTCCGTCTATCCCCAATCCGCCATGTAGGGGAGTAGGTAGATCAGGGAGTGAGAAGGCGCTGGAGCCACGTGAACGGGCCGCGCTCCGCCGCTTGCTCACGCGCTTCATCACGTCGGTGAACGGTGCCCTGGAACACGTGGGCAGGGACCGCGCCGGGTGAGACCCGCGCCCGAAACCAACTTGCCGCACGCCCGCGGATTCCACGTGGCTGCAACACCCGCGAGTGTAGATTCCACGGCATGGAACCCCGTGACCTCTCCCTCCTCATGACCCTGGACGCGCTCCTGCAGGAGGCCAACGTGACCAGGGCTGCACGGCGCCTTGGCCTGTCGACGCCGGCCACGAGCCACGCCTTGTCCCGCATCCGGGACCGCCTGGGGGATCCCATCCTGGTGCGCGCTGGCAGGCGCATGGTCCTCACCCCCCGCGCGGAACAACTCCGCCCACAGGTCCGCAGCCTGGTGGAAGACGCCGGGCGCGTGCTCACGGAAGCCACGCCGCTTGTCCCCGCCCGCCTAGAGCGGACCTTCACCATCCACACCACGGACCACGTCCTCCTCGTGCTGGGACCGGAGGTGGACCGCGTCCTCCGCCGTGAAGCACCCGGCGTGACGCTGCGCTTCCTCCCGAGCACGCTGGATGACGCCATCCCCCTGCGTGATGGCGCGGCGGACATGGCCATCTGCATCCCGGGCCATTTCCCCCAGGAGTTCAGGGTGCAGCGGCTCTTCACGGATCGGTTCACCTGCGTGGCAAGGGCGGGCAACCCGCGCGTGGGCAAGCGCCTGTCCCTGGCGGACTACTGCGCGCTGGACCACGTGGAGGTCTCGCCCCTGGGGTATCCCGGCCACGTGGATGCACTTCTGGCGGAACGCAGCATGTCGCGCCGCGTCCGGCGTGTGGTCCCCTATTTCGGCGCGGCCTTCCTCATGGTGGCGGACTGCGATGACATCCTCACGGTCTCCACGCGGGCGGCCTCCGTGCTGGCGCCGCGGCTGGGGCTGCGCACCGTGCAACCACCGCTTGGCCTGGCCTCCTACGGCCTCAACCTGGTGTGGCACCCGCGCATGGAGCATGAGCCCGCGCACCGGTGGTTGCGGGGCGTGCTCCTGCGGGCCGCGCGGGCGTCCATCCCGGACCCGGATGCGCAGGATGCCCACGCTTGCGCGCCCGTCACGCGCTCCCGGCGAACGCGCCGCTCCAGGTGATTGCACATGCTGCAATTCATCATTTCATGGTTTTCAGTTGTTGCAACATGCCTGCGGCCCTATCCCCGCGCGTGACCTCGTGGCGGGACGGTGACCTTCACCCCGTCCCGCGTGGCGTGGCGCGTGGAGGTTGGACCGGATGAACAACGCAAGGTTGCCCGCGGGCCTGTGCCTGCTAGGGCTGTTGCTGAACTGTGCACATGGTTCCGGCGGCGAAGCCGGCAAGGGAGCAAGCATGAAGAGCCTTCCGTATTCCAGGTTGATCGTGTTCGGGGACGGGTTGTCCGACCAGGGGCGCTTTGGGGCCCTGACGCAGAACCGCTACCCGCCAAGCCCGCCGTTTTCCGGGGGCCGCTGGACCAACGGCCCCACGTGGGTGGAGGTGCTTGCAGCGGAGACAGGTACGCCGTTGTCCGCGGAGGACAACCTGGCGCAGGGCGGCGCCACCACGGGCGCCTTCAACATCAATCAACCGCTCCGCGACGCCCTGGGCCTTGGTCCGGATGCTCCCATCCGCGGCGTGTGGCTGCAGGTGGAGGAGGTGCTCAGGCGCGGCAAGGCGGACCCCGCGGCGCTCCACGTGATCTGGGCGGGCGGCCATGACATTGGCAGCTACCTGGACTTTGGACAGCCGGACCTCCAGGCCCAGCCCCCAGCCGCCAACATCCGGCGGGCGGTGGAGGCCCTGGCGGACGCGGGCGCGGTTCACTTCCTGGTGGGCAACATGCCGGACATGGGAAGCACTCCCGCCTACCTTGGGACCCCCAAGGCCGCCCGCGCCTCGGAACTGTGTGCCGCGTACAACCAGGGACTGGCTGCCATGGCCGCGGAACTGCGCCGCACCCGCCGGCTGGACATCGTGGAGTTCGACGGAGCCGCGGCGTTCGCGGACATCGCGGCAAACGCGGCGTCCCACGGCATCACGCACCTGGGGGAAGCCTACCTCCCCCTGGACTACATTGACTTTGCCAAGCCCCTGGCGCCGGCACGTGCGCTGCCCCAGGGCCGTGATGCGGCCACCGCGGACCAGTACTTCTCCTTCTGGGCGGTCTCTGCGGGTGCACGCGTCCACCGCCAGCTGGGCCTGCGCGCCGCGGGCCTGCTCCGCGCGCAACACCGCGCCGCGGATGCTTCCGCGGCTTCGCGCTGAGGGCGCACACCCGGTGACCGCGCGCCCGGTACGTGGGGCAGCCGGGGCGCATGCCCGGTGCCCACAGGGCTCCTGCACCTGCACGGTGGACCTCAGGAGCTCTTCGCCGGGGCCGTATTCACGGATGGTGCGCTGGCGTCCCACCACGGTGGCCACCACCTTCACCACCGGAACCAGCATCTTGCCGTTGTGTGCAAAGCGCGGCGCTTCGTATCCGTCCGGCCGACCCCATCCGACGGTGAACTGAGATTGACCCGGTTTGATGGACAGCTTTCGACCAAAAAAGTTGGTCTGCATGAAGGCAGAAACGACGAAGGTGAGGACGCGCCGGCGGGGCAAGTACACGGACGAGTTCAAGGCAGGCGCGGTCCACCTGGTACAGGAGGGGCGGTCGCCAGCGCAGGTGGCGAACGACCTCGGCGTGCACGCTGCATTCGTCTACAACTGGGTGCGCCAGGCGGCGATTGATGCCGGCAACGGCCCGGCAGGAGCGCTGACGACCGACGAGAGGGCGGAGCTCGCGGCGCTGCGCAAAGAGAACCGCGTGCTTCAGATGGAGCGCGCCATCCTAAAAAAAGCGGCGGCCTTCTTCGCCAAGGAGAACGCGTGAGGTTCGCGTTCATCGAGGCGGAGAGGGCCAACGTTCCCGTGGAGCGGCTCTGCAAGATGCTCGGGGTCTCGCGTAGCGGCTTCTACGCCTCGCTGAAGCGCCCGGAGAGCGCGCACGCACGGGAGGACCGCCGCCTGCGCGTTCTCTGCAAGGAGGCCCACGAGCGGTCTCGACGGAACTACGGCAGCCCGCGGGTCCACCAAGCGCTGCAGAGGAAGGGCGTCCGCGTTCGCCGCAAACGTGTCGTGCGGCTGATGAAGCTCGAGCGCATCGCGGGGAAGCGACGCCGGCGGTGGACACGCACCACGGACTCCCAGCCAGGCGTGGTCGCGGCGCCGAACATCCTGAATCGGAACTTCTCGCCGGTTGCGCCGAACAAGAGCTGGGCCGGCGACGTCGCGTTCCTGCGCACCCCGTTCGGTTTCGTCTACCTGGCCGTGGTCATCGACCTGTTCTCGCGCTTCGTGTTGGGCTGGGCGATGAGCGTCCTCAACGACCGCAACCTCGCCCTGGCGGCGTTGAACGCTGCGCTGAGGCGACGCTGCCCAGCGCTCGGCCTGCTCCACCACACTGACCAGGGGAGCCCATACACGAGCGAGGACTACCAGTACGAGCTCAGCCGCCACGGCATCGTCTGCAGCATGAGCCGCCGTGGAAACTGCTACGACAACGCCGCGGTGGAGAGCTTCTTCGGGACGTTCAAGACCGAGCTCGGCGAGACCTTCGAGAGCGCTGCCGACGCGAAGAGGCAGGCTTTCGACTACATCGAAATTTTCTACAACCAGGAAAGGATGCACTCCACGGTGGGCCAGCAGAGCCCGGCGGAGTATGAACGAGCCGCGCGGACAGGCCGAGCGGCGTAGCCAACGACTGTCCACCAAAGCGGATCAGCTTTTCGCGCTTCGGTCGTAACCATCTCGCCGTTTGACGACGGCTGATCGCTCAGGCGCAGCGTTGCGGGGCGAAGCCCCGCTCCTTACGCTTGCCGTCGTGTCGATCTCGACCCTCATCTGTGCGGACTGGGGGAAGGCTCGCAGCAAGCGTGTGGCGTATGTCGCCGACATAGCTGCGAGGTCCATCCGTCGCCTGCACGCCCCGACGACCTTTGCTGGGCTCCTCGCCAACGCGCAGGGGCGTTCCGGCTCCGTCGTCTTGGGATTCGACGTGCCGCTTGGCCTTCCGATGTCGCTCCTGAAGGGAAAGCACGGGCTTCTTAGCGAGGCGTCGTTCATCGAACTGCTCGACGCGCGCGGCGCCGACACGACGTTCTTTACGCCGGTGACGACGCCTGCTGCGTGGTCGCCGAAAACACCGTTCTTCGTTGTGCCTCGAGGTGGGAAGGCGCTGTTCACGCAACGCGCTCAGGCCTTCGGCGTCGAGCTCCGCCGAGACATCGACAAGCAAACGAAAGGCAACGCGCTTTTCATCACAAGCGGCATCCCCGGCACCGTCGGGAGCTCCGTCGTGTCGCTCTGGCCAGAGATCGCCGCAGCCCGTCGCGCAGGCGAACGCTTCTCGCTTTGGCCGTTCGACGGCCCGCTCCACCATCTCACTGCTGGGCCTGGCGTCGTCGTCGCCGAGATCTACCCGCGCGCTGCATATGCCACTGCGCTTACCGACGGCACACCTGCCACGCGCGCACCGCTCGGACTCAGCAAGACGGATCCGCGCACGCGCTCCTCGGCACTCGACGAGCTACGGCAGGCGACGTGGATCAAGAGCCTTGGAGTCACGCTCCACGACATGCCCGACGCGCTCGCGAGCGAGGACGCTTTCGACGCGATGTTCACCGCCGCAGCGCTGCTCCGTTGCGAGCTTGAAGGCATGCCGCACCATGCGCAGCTTGCGAGCCCGACGATCGAGGGCGGGATCCTCGGTACCGGCAGCATCAACCTGGCTCTCCGCGAACGCGCCTACGTCATCAGCGCGCCTGGCTCGACGCCGGCCGCTGCGCCGTCACCGAAGTCGCGCCCGCTTGCTCAGCCGCGTCCGTGTCCGATCGCTGGATGCACGCACATCTTCAAAACTCGCGGCGGCTGGGACGCACACGTCGCGTCGCCGAAGAAGCACCCGCTCTGGCACCCGACCGTCGCCAACGAGCACATGCGGAAGCAGCTCTTCCAGGCAGAATTCCCCCGCTTCTTCACCTGAGCGGGACGCATGCGTCCCGCTGCGAGGAGTGCAACGTGCGACTTCAACGTGGCGAACTGGAAGTCGCGCGCGTCGACGACTTCCAGACCGGCAAGAACTGCGAATCACGACCCCGACTGGGAACTATCCCCCCTCGGTGGTCATGGGCTGCTCTCCTTCAACCCGCCCACTGATCGGGGGCGATGAACGTCAACGTGTTGATGCCTGCGGACTCCAGCCGCTGCTTGACCGATGCATGCACGACGATGCCGTTGACCGCTTCGGCCAACCGGAACATCAGGGCGCCCCGGGCCTTGGCCTCATCGATGACCAACGAGTCGAAGTCGACGCCGATCACCGGACCGTCGGGCGCGGCGTACACCGAGTTGCCGAGATCCGCTGCGGCCACGACCCCGATCAGATTGAACGCCACGTAGTTCGCGTACTCCCGACCGTTCGCCGGATCCAGCAGCACCGCCGGGTAGGTGTCCAGGTTGGTGACTCCGCTGCCCAGCAGGGCGTCGTGCAGGCGTGTGGTCATCAGCGGCAGCGGGGCCTTCCACAGCTCCGCCAGCACGCTCTCGTTGCGCATGCGCAGCCGCGGGCGCAGCGGGACGGCAGGCGGAACCGCGAAGCGCTCGCCGCAGATCCAGCAGCGCATCGGATCGTCGTCGTGGTGTTCGATCGCGGCGATGTAGCCGTCGCGAGGGCTCAGGCACTCCAGCATGTAGTACATCGCATGTCCCGTTCGACTGCTTGCCCGAGCGTACGCTAGCGCTTGCGCTTCTTCGGGGATAGGGGATAGGCGCCTGGCTTGCGGGCCCTCACCCGCACGGCGTGAGCGCGCGCGTGATGATCGGTTGGTGGCCCCCGCGCGCACGGTGGCTGGGCGTGGCGCGAGCGGTCGTGGGCGCCACGAGAGCGCGCAGGCGCGGCGCGCGGCATCACCGCGGTGGCTCGGCAGCGGCCCGCAAGACGTCGTCGATGCGCGCCTCCACACGCAGCCAGACCTCGCGCCCGACGTCATCCGCGAAGTAGCGCGTGAGGCTCAGGGCGTCGCGGTGGCGTGTGTCCATCAAGTTGCGCACCTCGACCCCGACGCGCAACGCCGTGCCGGCGAGCGCGAGCTCGGTGAACGCGCTCGCGTTCCACAGCACATAGCCTGCGGGCGGCGGCGCGAAGTCCGCGGCCGCGTCGGCGTCCGCCTGCTGCGCGACGAGTACGACGGCGGTCGACAGCGTGGTCCCACGGAGGGGAACGGCGGGGTAGGGGGGCAGCGTATCTGGCGGGTTGAGGCGCAGCTCGAGGCGCGCCTGCGGCGGTGGCAGGAACGGCAGGGTGTTGCCGCTGTCAAGCTCGACGCCGCGCACGATCGCCGCTTGGCCCGCGACGCTGACGAGGGCGCCCGGCGCGATCACCAGCCCGCCGTCAACGCCGTGGAGCATCGCGTCCGTCGCGCGCGACGAGAACCGCGGGTAGGCGCCGGTGATGAGCACGTCGACGACGGGGCGCCCGTCGGCGCCCAGCTCGGGCCCGAACGCGATGTAGTCGTCGATCCGGCTCGCGAACGCGCCCGCGTCGACGACGAGATGAGGGGTCGTCACCTCGACGCCGAGCGAGAGCTGCACGGTGCGCTCGGTGCCGAGGCCGGCGTCGCCGAGGCCGAACACGGGCATGCTCGGCGCGCGACCGCCGAGGTACAGCTCGTCAACGTCGGGGAAGCGCGCCGCGCTCGACAGATCGCCCTGCACCACGAAGGCGTCGGGCCGTCCGAAGGCCGGGATGCGAAGGCGCGCTCCGGTGGTGAGGCTGAGCGCGTGCAGGTTCTTGTCACAATGAGCGACGTCGCCATCACGGGCGCACGCGTCGAGCTCGAGGCGCTCCCGCCGAACCTGGGTGAGGAACGCGCGTTCGGAGAGGTGCGTCGTCTGGAGGAGCTGATCGGCCCGTGCGCCGCCGATCACCTCGAGGTCGCCGATGCCGGCGAGGTCCGTCACCTCGAGCCGCTCGAGCAGGAAGGCGCCGCCAACGACGCGTTGGTAGTTGGGGATGAGCTGGAGCCCGGAGTACGCATGCGCCTGCGCCTCGCCGTGCACGCCGGCGTGGCCGCGAACCGCGAGGGACCCCAGGCGGAGCGCGGCGTGATCGAACGAGGCGTCGACGGCATGGGTGAAGAGGCGGAAGCTGAACTGCGGTCCGTGCACCGACCGGCGCACCTGATCGAATTCGTCGCGCGCATCGAGCTGGAAGGCATAGGACGCCGCGAGCCTGCCGGCGCCGCCGACGCCAAGGCTGCCGCGCAGGAGCGCGGTGTCGTGCGTGACGTCCTGCCGGGGCCGATCGAGGTCGTACGTCTCGGTCCACGCGTCCGCGCCGACGGGACGATCCGCCGCGACCGCCTGCGCCAGCGCCTCGGGCGTGCTGACCTTGAGGCAGTAGCAGACGCCGAGCGTCTCCTGGAAGCGCCGGTAGCTCGCCGTCACGCTCGCGCCTTGCCCAGCGAGGGTCGTGCGCCAGCTCGCCGTGGCGCCGAGGTTCCGCACCTCCATCGCCGTGTTGCCGAGCACGTAGGTCGGTGCGGAGGCGGCCGCGCCCTTGGTGCCGTTCGCCTCGAAGCGCAACGCCAGCTGCGGCAGCTCGGGCAGCACGAGGTCGAGCCGACCACCGGCGCCGCCCCGCAGTCCGTTGTCGACACCGAACAGCGACAGCACGAGGTCGGCACCGGGCGTCACCCGCAGCGGCGGCGGCGTGAGCAGGACGACGCCGCCGATGGCGTCAGGCCCGTAGCGCACGCCCGCGGCGCCCTTGACGATCTCGATGGCGCCGGCCCCTTGGGGATCGATCTCGGGCGCGTGATCGATGCCCCAGTCCTGGCCCTCGTGGCGCACTCCGTCGACGAGCATGACCAGGCGGCGGCCGAAGAGCCCGCGCACGACCGGCTTGGCGAGCGCCGGCCCCGCCTGCACCGTGGCCACGCCCGGGACGTCGCTGAGCGCGTCGGCCAACGTGCGACCGCGCACGCGCGCGAGCGCAGCTTCGTCGATGATGGTCACGTCCTGGGTCAGCGTTTGCTTGGCGGACTCGGCGGGTCGTCGCGCGCCCACCGTGGTCACCCGGGCGTCGTCCGCGCTCGCGGTCGTGTCGGCGCTCTCGAGCGCGGTACGCTCGAGATCGCCGTCGGTATCGTGGGGCGGCTCGGTCCTCACGCCCGCGTCGCCGTCCGCGGCTGCCGCGGGTGTGCTGGGTTCGTCGACCGCGCGTCCCTGCAGGCCCGTCGCGGCACGCTGCGGTGCCGTGTCTTCGAGCACATCTCGTTGGTGCTGGTCGAGGTCGAACGAGAGCGCGTAGCTGAAGCGCACGGCGGTGGCCCGCTCGAGCCCGTCCGGGCCAACCGCGCGCGCCGGCGCGAAGGCGAGGGAGCTGACCGCGCCGAGCGCTGCCCAGGCGAGGCGCGCGTCTGGCGCCGCGGTCACCTTCACCCACTGCACGGCGCCCGCGGCGTCGAGCTCGACCTCCATCACCACCTCTCCGCCCACGCCCTCGCGGAGCGCGTCCTCCGGGTACGCGACGACGGGCTCCGCGAGGAGCTGGGGTGGCAGGATCGTCGGCGCGCCCTGCGCGCGCACGAGCGCGGCCGCGACCAGGAGGGCCACGGCGGCGCTCAGGGGCAGGCAGGGCGCGCGGTGTCTCACGGCGTCACTCGACCCTGAGCGGGAATGTCACGTCGGCGTCGATCTCACCCGGCATCGCCGCCGAGCCGCCGTTCGCGAGCTCCTCGGCGAGGCCCGCCGTCTTGACGGCGCTGCCGTCCTCGGGCGGGAGGTGGCGCAGCATGAGCTTGAGCTCGGCGCTCCCCGCCGTGACTGCCTCGATGGTGTTCTCGAGGCCGATGGGCAGCGCGTGCTCGTCCTGGTCGGCGTAGGCGTGGGTGACGAGGTGCGCGGCGTTCGGTCCGGTCGCTGGTCCTTGCACGCCCGAGCCGTACACGAACACCTGGTGCTCGGCGCTCTCTTCACTGACCTCGGAGGTGATGTTCTCGGGCGGATCCTCGAGCTCGTTGAGGAACTCCACCGTGAGCGTGTAGGAGGTGCCCGCGGTCAAGGTGATCGCGTCGATCGAGGGATCGCCGTCGTTCTCGGGATCGGCGTGCTCGGCCACTACCGTGGAGGCACCGCCGGCGGGCGCGAAGGAGAGCGTGACCGTGGTGATGACCTCCTGCTCGTTGTCTGGCGGGTTCGGGTTCTCGACGTTCGGGCACGCGCTGAAGACGATCGCTCCGGCGGCGGCCAGGATCATGGACTGCGTGCAGCGCTGCTGGGACTGCTGAGACTGGTGGTGCTGAGACATGGATGGCTCCTCAATGGGCTGACATTGCGTGCCGCCGCCAACTCGCGGGTGCGCGGCGGTCACGACGTTCTGGCGGATGGTGATGGCGCCTGCGCCAGTGACACGCGGCGCGCGCAGAGCGCGACGCGAGCACCGAGCGCACGGGATGCGCGGCGGACGTACTCAACGCCGATGGACGGTGGTTGCGCTGCGCCCGCCGCCTAGGCGGGTGGCGAGGTCTTTGGCGCGAAGGCCAAGACGGCGACCGTGGCCGGCGCTCGCGTGGCCAGGTGCCACGTCGGCCAAGCTGCTGCGGTGACGAGCGGCTCGGGGCATCGGTTCGGCGGCGGCGTGGCCCTGTCGCCGGGCTGCACCAGGAGCGGGCAGTGCTCGTGCAGCTCCACGCGCGTCGACGACGACGGCGCTCCATGGTCGCCGCTGGTGCCTTCGTCGGCGGGGCCCTCGATGAGCTCGCCGTGCGCGCTGCACACCTCGTGGCGTGTGAGCCCGAGGTGGAAGACGCCACCGAGCTGCGCTGCCGCAAACGCCGCGATCATCAGCGGCCGCAGGGCGTGTCGTCGCGAACGCACAGCGCACCGTCGCATCCCGTGGCTGGCCGTGCAACCGATCCGTGTCGCCGCGCAGGGTGCGAAGCGTTGGCGGGGCGCCGTCGGGCGGCTCCTGGCGACGGCGCCGGGGCTGATGCCTCGCGGTCGCGGGGACGCTTGCGCCACGCCGACCGGTGTGTGCGGCGTGGTCTTCAGGCGCGCGGCGAGGATCGGCCCAGCGCTTGCGTTGCGCGCAGGGTTATGATAATGATAACCACTCTCACAGGAGCGTTCCATGCCCGAGCAGCGCAGATCACCGGTCGAGCCCTCGAGCGCCGATCACGAGCTCCTCACGCCGCTCGCGGGCATGCGGGCCCTCTTGCAGAGCCTCCAGCTCGGCGCGGTGCCCGCTCGCGACCAGCAGCAGCTCCTGCACCGCGGGCTGCGCGAGTGTGATCGCCTGGAGCGCGCCGCCCGCGACGTGCTGGCGCGCGCAGCGCCCGCGCGCGGACAGGTCACCGCGCACGCGGTGTCCGAGGAGCTGCTCGCCGAAGAGGGGAGCGTCGCGGTGCGGCGGTGCTGCCCGGAGCACCTGCGGTTGTCGCTGGGGCCGATGACCCTGCGGATCGACGAGGATGGTCTGCGGCTGCTGCATCGCGTGCTGGAGGAGGCGATCGCCACGCTGGTCGCCATGGCCTCGCCGCCGGAGGCGCTCGACGCGTGAGCCGCGCGTTTGCCTCGGCCAACGTGCCGGCGCAAACGCGCACGGCGTGAGCGCCCAAGACGCTCACGTGGCCAGGGCCTCGAGCTTCTTCGAGAGGTGCTTGAGCGCGCGCTGGCGCGCGCGGCATGCGTTCGACACGTTGCGCCCGAGCTCGGCGGCGACGTCGGTGAGGCGCGCGCCCTCGAGGTCGTGGCGCTGGACCACGTAGCGCTCGTCGTCGGTGAGGTCGGCGAGCGCGAGCTCGAGCTGGGGCACGAGCATCTGCAGGCTGGTCTCGAGGGCGGCCGACGCCAGGAGCGTCTCGGGATCGGCCTCGCCCGCGACCTCCCCTTCGTGCGACTCGAGGCTGGCGTGGCCGTGGCGCGCGCGCTGGCGGACGGCGTCGAGCACGTGCCACGCGAGGCGGCGCGAGAGGAACGTGGCGAACGACCCGCGCTCGGGCTGATAGCGCGGCACGTCGAAGCGCCACGCCGCCAGCACCACCTCTTGCACCACGTCGTCGGTGTCGTCGAGCGACAGCACGCCGGCGCCGTGCAGCGACACCTTGTGGCGCACCAGCGGCCGCACGCGGGCGCTCACGCGCGCGAGCAGCGTGTGCATGGCGCGGGCGTCGCCGGCGCGGGCCGCGAGCACGAGGTCGTCGAGGGACGCGGCGGCGCGCGCGCGCGGCGCGGCGGGGGATCGGCTGGGGGTTGGGCTCGTGCACGTGGTGGCGGCTTGCATGGGTGACTCCTGCGCTCTCACCCTTGGCGCCAAACCCGTCAGAAACTGTCGTACGACAAGCGTCAACCTGCTGAAATCTCAGCGCTCGCCGTTTCGCTGGATCAGGCGGCGTGGCGCCAAAAACGACCGCGGGCGGCACGTCGGTGCCGCCCGCGCCCCGTGATGGGGACGGCGCGCTCACCAGGAGCGCGCCGGGTGCGTGGCGCTCAGAGCGTGAACGGGCCCGCGTAGTCAGTCAGCCCGGCGAGGCCGCCGGTGCGGCGCACGTAGAACTCCTTGACCTTGTTCGGGTCGGCCATGGGCGCGGTGGGCGAGAGCGCGCCCACGGGGACGAGCGCCGAGTACGCGTACCCGTCCGGGTGGCGCTCGCGCATCAGCGGCACCTCGACCATGCGCACGCCGAGCGGCAGGCCGTCGCGCTTGTAGTGGATGAGGCCGCGCTGCGAGAGCGAGCCGAACTCGCGGCGCAGCTGGTCGGCGCGCGCGGGCGTGACGGCGGTCTGCGTGGGCGCCTCGGCCTTCGGGAGCGACAGCGGGCCCCACACGCGCGTGTTGTCGGTGAGCGTGGGCCGCGTCTCGACGAGGTAGAAGCGCTTCTTGGCCACGTCGACGTAGGCCTGGCGCTGCCAGCCGCCCAGGGGCTGCGGCCCGGTGGCGAGCGGCAGCTCCATCAGCTTCGACAGGCTCTTGGGCAGCTCGGTCTTCGGCGTGCCCAGGCGCGCGCGCGACAGGAAGTCGTTGATCGCGTCGCGCATGACCGACTCGTGGCTGCCGATGGGCAGGTTCTTCTCGCCGATGAACTTGTTCAGGTCGTCGAGGGCGGCGCGCTCGATGGTGGTCGGGAAGCAGATGACGGCGCCCGGAGGAGCGGAGGGCGCGGTGGTGACCATGCGGTGCAGGTCCTCGAGCGCCTTGGCCTCGCCGTTCGACACGGCGGGCTTGGTGGCCTTGAGGATGGTCCCGATCTCCGCCTGGGTGACGTGGCGGTCGGCGAGCGCGGTGCTGATGGCCTTCTTGACGGTGTTGATCGACATGGTTCCCTCTCCCGTTGATGTTGACGCAGGTATCGGCCGTACCTGTGGGCCCGTTGCCTACATTTGCGCCTCGCGTCACACCCGAGGATCTCCGCGTCCGGACGCGGAGGAGCGCGTGCCCGCCGCCGCGCTGTTACTCGAGCTGGGCTGACACGTTGACGCGCTCGCCATCCCGCACGGTGATGGCGAAGCTCTGCTCGCTGTTGCCCAGGCGCACCGTGACGCGGTGGCTGCCGGCGAGCACGGGCTCGTGGTGCGGGGTCAGCCCCGAGAGCTTGCGCCCGTCCACCCAGATGTCGGCGCCGATGGGCCGCGAGTCGATGGCGATGGTCCCCTTGGCCATGCGCGCGGTCTTCTTGGCTTCGACCTCCTCGAGGCGGAGCTCCACCACCAACGGCTGCGCCGGCACGGGCGTGGCCGTGACCACCCGGGTGACCGCGAAGGGGTGCTCGGCGCGCACCTCGATGGGCACGCCCGGTCGCACCTTCATGCCGGGCTTGGCCGGCGCACCGTCGACCGTGACCACCGCATCGCTCGGGAAGACGTGGAGCACGAGGTCCACGGGCAGCGCCTCGAGCGCGACGTTCAGCCGCTGGTCCTGGTCGGCGACCACCGTGTGGCGCGCGGTTTGGTGGCCCTCGGCCTCAACGACGACCTGCACGGCCTCGCCGCGCAGCAGCTTGAGCTGGGCCGGCGAGACGTACTTCGGGTCGGGCTGCGAGGCGAGCGAGATGCGCGCCGTCGCCGGCGACGCCACCACCGTGAGCACCACGCCGGCGCCGTCGGGCCGAGGCGGCGGTGGCGTGGGCGCGGGGGCAGGGGCGGGCGGCGGCGCGACG
>CAZONM010000067.1:0-19205 GCA_964580865.1 uncultured Myxococcales bacterium
GTGGTGGCGCGCGTGCCCGCGCGCCGGCTGCTCGACGCCGCGCTCGAGCGCGCGCGCGCCGCGCAGCCGGTGGTGCAAGGGCGGCGCGACGAGCTCTTGCGCGTGGAGGTGGTGGCCTCCGATGCCGATCTCGACGTCGACGGCGACCCCGCCGACCTCGCCGAGGCGCTGTGCGCCGTGCTCGACAACGCGCTGCGCGTGCGCGCCCACAACCACGAGGCCAAGGTGCAGGTGCACCTGCGCGGCGGCCCCTCGGCCATCACCTTCGAGGTGGTCGACCAGCTCCCCGAGGGCACGGCGCCGGCGCAAGACGCGGGCATCCCCGACGCCGAGGCGCCCTTCCTCCACCCCCGCGCCGACCTCGATCGCCCGGGCCTCGGCGTGGGGTTGGCGCGCGCCCGCCTGCTGGTCGAGAAGAACGGCGGCAAGCTGCTCACGCGCAGCTCGGCCGAGGGGAGCACGGTGCAGCTCACCATGCCGCGGCGCATGACCCGCGGCACCGTGGGGCAGGCGTGAAAGCGGTTTGCGCGCCGCCGCCTTTCTCGTAGCGTGCGCCCGGCGTGCACGACGTCATCGAGCTCACGCAGGCGCTGTGCGCCATCCCGTCCGTCACGGGCGACGAGGCCGCCGTGGTCGACGAGGTGGCGCGTCGCCTCGTCGCCATGGGCGCGCGGGTGACGCGCCAGGCCGTGGGCGACACGCCGGGCAGAGACAACCTCTTGGCCACGGCGGGCGCGCCACCCGAGGTGTTGCTCACCACGCACCTCGACACCGTGCCGCCCTTTCTGCCGCCGCGCGTGGACGGCGGGCGCTTGCACGGGCGCGGCGTCATCGACGCCAAGGGCATCGCCGCCGCCATGATGTGCGCCTTCGAGCGCCTGCTGGCGGCCGGTGAGGCGCGCGTGGCGCTGCTGTTCGTGGTGGGCGAAGAGACCGACAGCGACGGCGCCAAGGCGGCGGCGCAGGGCTTCATGCCCCCCGTGCGCTACTTCATCGACGGCGAGCCCACCGACGGCGTGCTGGTCTCGGCCATGAAGGGCGTCATGGCCTTCGAGCTCACGTGCGAGGGCAAGGCCGCGCACAGCGCCTACCCCGAGGCCGGCCACAGCGCCGTGCACCAGCTCCTGGGCGACCTGTCGCGCCTCGTGGCCGAGCCCTGGCCCCGCACCGACGAGGCGGGCCAGACCACGCTCAACGTGGGCGTCATCGAGGGCGGCGTGGCGCCCAACGTGCTGGCCCCGCATGCCTCCGCGGTGTGCGTGATGCGCACCACCAGCGACGCCGGCGCGCTGTTGGCGCGCGTGCGCGCGCTCTTGGCGCCCACCACGCGGCTCGCCGTGCGCACCCAATCGGGTCCCCAGCGCCTGGTGACGGTGCCGGGCCTGCCCACCAAGGTGGTGGCCTTCGGCTCCGACGTGCCGCACCTGGCGCACCAGGCCACCGGCGGGCCGCTGTTGGTGGGCCCGGGCTCCATCCTCGACGCGCACACCGCGCACGAGAGCGTGGCGCTCGACGACCTGCGCGCCGCCGTGGAGCTGTACCACACGCTCGCGCGCCGCCTGCTCGAGGAGACCCCATGACCGATGCGCTCGCCGAGCTCATGGCCGACATCGATCGCCTGCACGCGCTCGCGCCCGAGGCGCTGCAGGCGGCCCCCGAGGCGCGCGCCGTGTTCGAGCGCTTCCTCGGGCTGCTCGAGCGCGGCGAGGCGCGCGCGGCCGCACCCGCACCGGACGGGGCCTGGCGCGTGGACGCGCGCGTCAAGCGCGGCGTGCTGTTCGGCTTCAAGCTCGGGCGCCTGGTGACCATGGGCGACGCCGCGCTCCCCTTCGTCGACAAAGACACCTACCCCGTGCGCGCGTTTGCGGCCGACCAGCGTGTGCGCGTGGTGCCGGGCGGCACGTCGGTGCGTCGTGGCGCGTTCGTGGCGCCCGGCGTCACCATCATGCCGCCCGCCTTCGTCAACGTGGGCGCCTACGTCGACGAGGGCGCCATGATCGACAGCCACGCGCTGGTGGGCTCGTGCGCCCAGCTCGGCAAGCGCGTGCACCTGTCGGCGGCCGCGCAGGTGGGCGGCGTGCTCGAGCCCGTGGGCGCCTTGCCCGTCATCATCGAGGACGACTGCTTCATCGGCGGCAACTGCGGCATCTACGAGGGCACCGTCGTGCGCGCGCGCGCGCTCTTGGCGGCGGGCGTGGTGCTCACGCGCAGCTCGCGCCTGTTCGACCTGGTGCACGAGCGAGAAATCACCGCGCCCGCCGATGGACCCCTCGAAGTCCCGGCGGGCGCGGTGGTGGTCGCGGGCTCGCGACCGGCGTCGGGGGCCTTTGCGAGCGAGCGCGGCCTGCAGGTGGCCGCGCCCATCATCGTCAAGTACCGCGACGAGAAGACCGAGGCGAAGGCCACGCTCGAAGCCGCGCTCCGAGCGTAGCCTCCGCGCCCTCGTCAGCGGCGGCGGCGGGCGCCGAGGGCGGCGACCAGCGCGAGCACCGCCATGGCCACGGGCATGTCGGCGGGGGCGCTGGCGGCGCAGCCCGACTTCGGCGTCACCTTGCTGCCGGTGTCGTCGCGGTCGCCGTCGTCGGCCAGACCCACGCCGCTGCCGGAGCCCGAGCCCGAACCCGAGCCGGAGCCCGAACCCGAGCCGGAGCCCGAGCCGTCGTCGTGGTCGTCGTCGCCGGGCTCGTCCTCGTAGCCGTGGTCATCGCCGCCGCTGCCGCCGGACGTGCAGCCGGCCATGGCGCCGCTCGCGTCGTAGCAGTAGGCGCACACGCCCGCGACGTCGCAGCCGGGCTCGGCGCAGCCGCCGTCCTCGCAGTCGGGGTCCTCGACGCCGCAGCCGCAGTCGCAGCCGTCGCCGGTGCCGTAGTAGTAGGCGTTGCAGTTCCAGCCCGCCGGCATGGCCGTGCAGGGCTCGCCCTCGGTGCGGCAGCTGAACCCGTCCTCCACCGCGCAGGCGGAGCTGCAGCCGTCGCCGCTGGCGGCGTTGCCGTCGTCGCACGCCTCGCTGCCCTCGGCGTTGCCGTCGCCGCACACGAGCTGGTGACAGCCGCCGGCGCCCCACGAGCACGAATAGCCGTCGTCGACGGCGCTACAGTCGGCCGAGCAGCCGTCGGCGCCGCCGGAGTCGCACGCCTCCACGCCGGCCGCGAAGCCGTCGCCGCAGGTGTTGGCCGCGCAGCCGCCGGAGGCGTCGGCCGGGACGTTGCCGGTCTCGCAATGGTTGTACTGGCAGCTCGAGCGGTCGCTCGAGGCGCAGTCGGGGTCGGCGATGCCGCAGCCGCAGTCGCAGCCGTCGTCGGTGCCGTACCAGGTCGCGTAGCAGGTCCAGCCGGCCGGGGCCGTGGTGTCCTGCGCGAGCGCCGGGAGGGTGAAGAGGAGGGTGAGGAGGGTGGTGGCGAGGGCGGTGTTGGTCTTCATGGCCGGTGTTTCGGCGGTGAAGGTCAATGTGCGCACCGGTCCTACATCGGTCGATCGTCGGACCCCCCTGGGGATCGGCAGGCAACTATTTGGAAAATCACGGTTTCTCGAAGATCAGCAGGTGCGAGAAACCGCGCAGCAGAAATCGATCTCGGGCCGCCTGGCGGCTGCCCGAGCCCGTGTCGAGCGTCTTGCCGCGGCGCACCACGGCCACGTGCTCGAGCGGGATCAGGCCCGCGCTCTCCGCCGCGGCCGCCAGGTACAGGCCGAGCGGCAGGAAGCGGCGCTTGCCTTGCTTCACCTTGTAGATGTCGCACAGGAAGACGGCGCACACGCCGCCCTTCTCGAGCACGCGCGCCGCCTCGGCCAGCACGTCCGCCATGGCCGCCTGCCAGGCGCCGCTCTCGGCGTCGAGCTTGCCGAGGCAGCGCTCGTCGTCCGAGTAGGCGAGGTTGTCGGCGTAGGGCGGGTCCATGAACACCAGCGCCGCGCTGCCGTCGCCGAGCGGCAGGTTGCGCGCATCGGCCCGCACCACGTCGTCGCGCGGGCTCGCGAGGTCGAAGCCACGCCCGGCGCGCCCGAGGTCGCTGCACACGTCGAGCGTGGTGCCCGAGCCGCAGAACGGGTCCACCACGACGTCACCGGGCTTGGTCCAGCGCTGCACCACGTTCCAGATGACGTGGCTCGGCGTGGCGCCGCGGTAGCTCGGGTCGCCCTGCATGCGCTTGCCGTAGTGCTGCGAGGGGTAGTCCCACAGCGTGCTCTCGTGCAGCGACACCGGCGGCTTGTCGAGCTTGTGGAAGCGGACGTAGGGGTTCTTGGGGCCACGCGGGCGCATGGGCGCGACAGCATCGCCAGCGGCGCGGTTTCGCAATAGCGTCCGGCGCGCATGGAGCTGGAAGCGTTCGACTTCGTCGTCGTGGGCGCGGGCGTGTCGGGCCTGTCGTTCGCCAACTGGGCGCGCGAGGAGGCCGCGCGCCGGGGCCGCGCCCCCCCGAGCATCCTGGTGGTCGAGAAGGAGCGCGAGCCCGGCGGCTACTGCCGCACGGTCAAGCGCCACGGCTTCACCTGGGACTTCGCCGGGCACTTCTTCCACTTTCGCCACCCCGACGTGGAGGCGTGGCTGCGCGCGCGCATGAGCGGCCCGGTGCGCACGGTGACGCGCGTGGCGCGCGTGCGCACCGCGCCGGTGGCCGGCAGCGCGAGCGCCGAGGTGGCGTACCCGTTCCAGACGCACATCCACCAGCTCGACCAGCCGGGCTTCATCGCGTGCCTGGCCGACCTGCACCGCGCGAGCACGCGCGTCGACCAGGCGGCGCCCGCGTCGTTCAAGCAGATGCTCGAGCGCCGCTTCGGCGCCGCCATGTGCGAGCGCTTCCTGGTGCCCTACAACGA
Organism: uncultured Myxococcales bacterium; assembly: GCA_964580865.1. Classification (GTDB taxonomy): domain Bacteria; phylum Myxococcota; class UBA727; order UBA727; family VGSZ01; genus JACOUT01. The sequence continues at coordinate 4,816 of CAZONM010000067.1, forward strand.
GAAGCTCTACGCGTGCGACCTCGATGCCCTCGACACAGACGCCATGGGCCGCTTCTTCCCCCACGCCACGCTCGACCAGGTGCTGACGGCGCTGCGCCCCGATGTCGACGGCGGCGCCGGCTACAACGCAACGTTCACCTACCCCGAGGGCGGCGCCGCCGAGTACGTGCGCGCGCTGTTGCGCGATCTGCCCGAGCGCACGGTGGCGCTCGACGAGGAGGTGCGCGCCGTCGACCTGCACGAGCGCGTGGTGACGACGAGCCAGCGCAAGCTGCGCTACGGGCAGCTGGTCACGTCGGCGCCGCTGCCGGCCACGCTGCGCGCGTGCGCGGTGGAGCACGACGAGGCGGCGTTCAGCGCCAACCGCGTGCTGGTGTTCAACCTCGGCTTCGACAAGAAGGGCCCGAAGGACGTCCACTGGATCTACGTCGCCGATCCGGCGCGCGCCTTCTATCGCGTGGGCTTCTACGACAACATCGTGCCCGCGCCGCGCATGAGCCTGTACGTCGAGATCGGGCTGCCGCCGGGCGCCGAGCGGCCCGACGTGGGCGTGCTGCAACAGCGCGTGCTCGCCGACCTGGCCGCCGAGGGAATCGTGACCAAGGGGCAGAAGCTCGTGGGGCAGCACCACGTCGTCATGAGCCCCGCGTACGTGCACCTGAACCGCCGCTCCATCGCCGAGGCGGCGCGCGCCCGCGCCGAGCTCGAGCGCCACGGCGTGTTCAGCGTGGGGCGGTACGGCGGCTGGACCTACTGCGCCATCGAGGACAACCTGCTGGAGACGCGCGCCCTGGCGGCGCGCCTCGTCACCTGACGCGCACTTGAGCGCTGCGCGTCACCTGGTACAGCAGGGGCATGCGCGCGCGCTCTTGTGCCCTGGTGCTCCTGGCGCTGACCGCGTGCCGCGGCCGCCTGCCGCCTCCGCCCGCCGAGGGCGAAGGGGAGGGCGAAGGCGAGCCGCTGCCCCTCGAGTGCGCCGAGCCCACCAACCGGCCCGCCGCGGCCGGCGCCGGCGGCGTCTACTTCGGCTCGCGCACGCCCACGCTGGTGCCGCTCGACGAGGCCCAGCAGCTCGCCGTGGTGGCCATCGGCGATCGCGCCTACGGCGCGTGGTGCTCGGGCACCCTCATCGCCGACGACGTGGTGCTGACGGCCCAGCACTGCACCGAGGGCGCGAGCGCCGCGCAGGTCGACGTGCTGTTCGGGCCCGACGACGTCGACGCCGAGCTGGCGGTGGCGGCGGCCGACATCGAGGAGCACCCCGACGGCCTCGACATCGCCATGATCCGCTTGGCGGCGCGCCCCGCCGACACCATCGCGGTGCGGCCCATCCCCATCACGCGGGCGAGCCCGCCCCTCACCGACGACGACACCGGCGTGCGCCTCGAGCAGGCCGGCTACGGCGAGACCCACGACGGCACCCACGGGCGCTACTTCGTCACCGAGCGCTTCGATGGCGCCGAGGGCGACTACGAGTACGTCGTCGACGGCGAGGGCAGCCGCGGCGTGTGCTTCGGTGACTCCGGCGGGCCCTCCCTGCACCTGTCCGCCGAGGGCGACGCGCGCGTGCTCGGCGTGTTGTCGTGGGGCGATCCCGCCTGCATGTTCCGCGACCGCTACCAGCGCGCCGACGTGGTGCGCGCGTGGATCGAGGCCTACACGGGCGCCACACCGGCGGCGGTGCCCGAGGCGTGCGACGGGGGCGCCGTGCCCGTGACCGAGGCGGGGTCGTGCGGCCTCGAGCAGGCGTCGGCGGTCTTCTGCGAAGGCGGCGTGGTGGTGCGCGACCTGTGCGGGCCCGAGGAGATCTGCGGCGACGACGGCGGCGCCGCGCGCTGCATCGCCGTGAGCGCCAACCCGTGCGGCGCCGTGTCGGCGTTCGGCGCATGCGACGACCAAACGCTCACGTGGTGCGACGCCGGCACCGTGAAGACGCGCGCGTGCGACCTGTGCGTCGAGCGCTGCCTGCTCCTCGATCCCGCCCAGGGCTTCTCGTGCGTGCCCACCGACTGCGGCGAGCTCACGTACGAGGGCGCGTGCGACGGCGCGGTGGCCCAATGGTGCGACGTCATGGGGCAGAAGCACACGCAGGACTGCGCCGAGCTCGGGCAGCCGTGCCAGTACCTCGGGCCCGAGAGCGGCTATTGGTGCTTCGACGCCGAGGCCTGCCAGGGCTACGACTATCGCGGCCAGTGCGACGGCACCGTGCTCACGTGGTGCGAGGACGGCGAGGTTTTTTCGCAGGACTGCGCTGACGATGATCAGGTGTGCGGCCTGGTGGACGAGGCCACGGGCTACGACTGCCAGTGAGCGCGCGCGCGTGATCGCCAGGCGACGCGCGCGCGTGAAGCCAGCTCGACGCCATCGGCGAGCACGATGACCCGGTCGTCGGCCACGCGCGAGCGCGGCGCCACTCTGAGCATCCTGGCGAATTACGACCGGGGCCCTGGTGATGCGCCACTCTTGTCAACCGGTGTCCACGCGAGAGCAGCGACAGCGATCGACGGTACACCGACGAGCCCGAGCGTCTTCTTCGCCTCCTGCTTCCGCTGCCGTTGCCGCCGCCGCGCTCGGCGACGAAGGAGCGTTCGTTTGGCGCCATGATCGCGTCGTCGTCATTCGGCACCATGCCCCCCGGGGGATGGCACGCGCGTTGATGGTCGCGGGGCTTGGCCCCTGCCACGATCCCGGCGTCGCGTCCTCGGCGCCACCACCAGGCACGCGCGTCCGCTGCTCCTCGGCCTCGCTGCAGGTCCCATCGCCGGGCAGGCCAACGCGACCGGCCTCCACCGCAGCCTCACCTGGCAGGAACCACGCTGGGCGGGTGCGGTCGGAGCCGCACCTGGGCCCAGGGCGATCGAGAAGCGCCCTACTCCTCGGCGCCCACGCCGCCGGGGAGGCGGCCGCTGAGCACCCCGCGCAGCGTCGCGGCGAGCGCTTCGGGCTGGTAGGGCTTCTCCACGACGGTGACCCCCGCGCTGGCCATGACCCGCAGCAGCTCGTGGTCTTCCGTGTACCCGGTGCAGAACACGACCTTGAGCGAAGGCCGCGCCTGCACCATCCGCTGCGCCAGCTCGCGGCCGCTCATGCCGGGCATGACGACGTCGGTGAACAGCAGATCGATGGGGCCCGGCGTCTGGTCCATGGTGCGCAGCGCGTCGGCGGGCTCACGGGCCTCGAGGACGCGATAGCCGAGCCCGAGAAGCACGCGGCGCGCCACCGTGCGCACCAGGTCCTCGTCCTCCACGAGCAGCACGACCTCGCCGTGCCCGCGCAGGTCGGCCGCCACCGGGCTCGCCGTGACGACGGTGGTCGCCCGCTCCACGCGCGGCAGCAGGACGTCGAAGGTGGTGCCCTGCCCAAGCTGGCTGCGCAGCTCGATGACGCCGCCGGCCTGCTGGACGATGCCGTACACCACGGACAGCCCGAGCCCCGTGCCCTTCCCGGGCTCCTTGGTCGTGAAGAAGGGCTCGAAGATACGCGCGCGCGTGGCCTCGTCCATGCCGGTCCCCGTGTCGCAGACCGACAAGACCACGAAGGGCCCGGGCGCGATCCCTTCGACTTGCCCGGCGACGACGTCGCGGTTGTCGACGGACACCGTCAACCGGCCCCCACGAGGCATGGCGTCACGCGCGTTGACCACCAGGTTCATCACGACCTGCTCGATGTGTGAGCGGTCGGCCTCGACGCGGCCGACGTCGCCCGCCGCGCGCACCACCAGCTCGATATCCTCACCGATAAGGCGTCGCAGCATGCCCTCCATCGCGCACACCACCTCGCGCAGGTCGAGGACCTCCGAGGCCGTGCGCTGCCGGCGGCTGAAGGCGAGGAGCTGGCGCGTGAGGCCGGCGGCGCGCAGCCCCGCGTCGAGGATCCCCTGGGCGTCCTCGCGCATGACCCCCTCGGCCGGGAGCTCCTGCAGGAGGAAGCGCGCGTGCGACAGGATTACGGTCAGCATGTTGTTGAAGTCGTGGGCCACGCCGCCCGCCAGCCGACCCACCGCCTCGAGCTTCTGCGCGGCCGCGAGCTGCGCCTCCAACGCGCGCTTCTCGTCGTCGGCGCGTCGCAGCGCGGTGATGTCGAGGAGCGTGCCGACCACCTCGATGGGTGCGCCGTGCGCGTCACGCACCACCACGGCCTCGTCGAGGACCCACCGAACCTCTCCCGTGGTCGTGCACACACGGTACTCGCTCGCGATGTGGCCGCTCTCGAGCAGCATGCGCGCGCGCTGGAGCACGGCGTCGCGGTCGTCGGGGTGGACGCGGGCCTGCACCCAGTCCTGCTGGAGCGCCTCCTCGGCGCTGCAGCCGATGAGCTGGCGGGCGTTGTCGCTCATCCAGGCGGGTGCGATCCGCTCACCGCGCGCCTCGAGCGAATAGAGCACCGCGGGGCTGCGCGCGAGGAAGAGCGCGAGGCGCCGCTCCGCCTGCGCCAGCCGCGCGCCCAAGCGCAGCTTGTCGGTGAGGTCCGTGAGGATCGCGGAGAACCCGAGCCCCTCCCCGAGGTAGCTGATGGACATCTCGACGTCGACGCGATGGCCGTCCTTGTGCAGGCGCTGGGTCACCGCGCGGGCGGGCCGGCCGGTGGCGATGGCCTCCTGCCGGGCCTCCGCCGAGATCGCCTGCTGGTCATCGGGAATGACGCGATCGACGCTCTGACCCAGCAGCTCGTCGGCCGACCAGCCGAGCAGCAGCTCCGCAGCGCGGTTCACGCTGCGCACGCGGCGCTCGCTATCCGTGGAGATGATGGCGCTCGTCGACGCGTCGAGGATCGCGCCGTAGCGCGCCACCAGCTCTTGCAGCGTGCGCCGCGCGGCCTCGAGCTCGTGGACCTTGCTGTCGAGCTTCGCGCGGATGCGCTCGCCGTGACGGGCCTCGAACTCGGCGTCGGGGACGGCGACCCGCCGCGGGGCCTCGCTCGCCGCCGAGGGCTCCGCCAGCGCCTCCTGCACGGCGCGCACCAGCGCTGCGGGCTCGGCCGGCTTCACCAAGAAGCGCGTGGCGCCGAGGTCGCGCACGAGCTCTGCGTCCTCCTGCGTGGTGTAGGTCGCCGTGTACACGACGATGGGAACGGCCGCGGTCCGCGGGTCGGCGCGGCACTGACGGATGAGCTGGAAGCCGTCCACGGTGGGCATCAACAGGTCGGTGACGAGCGCGCGCGGCTGGTGCGCGCGCGCCAGCTCCAGCGCCACGACGCCGTCCTCGGCCTCGAGCACCTCGAACCCCGCGCCCTCGAGGACGGCGCGCATGAAGTAACGGTTCTTGGCATTGTCGTCGGCGACCACCACCGTGCGAGCGCCGCTCGCCGGACGCGCGACGAGGAAGCGATCGACCTCTGCCACGAACGTCTGCGGGTCGATGGGCTTCTCGATGTAGCCGGTGAAGCCGCCCTGCAGGATGCGCTCGCGGTCACCGGCCAGGGCCAGCGCCGTCACCGCCACCACCGGGGTGGCCGCGCACGCGGGGAGCGCGCGCAGCGCGGACAGCACGGCGAACCCGTCCATATCGGGCAGCTGCACGTCGAGCAGGATCAGATCGGGGGCCAAGGCCGCCACCTGGCGGAGCGCCGTCGCGCCGTCGGCGACGGCGACGACGCGGTGACCGGCGCGCTCAAGCAGGTAGGTGGCGAGGTAGGCGTTCTGCGGGTTGTCTTCGACCAACAGGATGGAGGTGCTCATGCCGTGTGCTCGTCGTCGTCGGTGGCGGCGGGAAGGGTGAACCAGAAGCTGCTGCCCTCGCCGAGCGTGCTCTCGACGCCCATGGCTCCCCCCATGGCCCCCACCAGGCGCTTGCTGATGGCGAGGCCGAGCCCGGTGCCCTCGAAGCGTCGCGCGGTGCGCGCGTCCACCTGATGGAACGCCACGAAGAGCGAGCTCAGCTCGGAGGCGGCGATGCCGATCCCCGTGTCGGTGACGCGCGCCTCGACGGCGCTGCCAGCGCGTCGCACGCTCACCTCCACGTGCCCACGCTCGGTGAACTTGAGCGCGTTGCTCAACAGGTTGAGCAGCACCTGGTCGAAGCGCCGCCGGTCGCCGAGCGCCACGATGCCGTCGGACTCGATGTGGGCCTCAAGCAGCACGCCCTTGTCGGCGAACTGCTGTGCCACGCTGGCGATCGCGGCCCGCACCGCCTCGTCCACCGGCACGGGCGCGCGCTCCACCGTCAGCTGCCCGGCCTCGACTTTGGAGAGATCGAGCACGTCGTTGATGAGCGACAACAGGTGGCGCGCGCTCGAGAGCACCATGCCGATCTGCTTCTTCTGCTCGAGGTTGAGCGGCCCGGGGACCTCGTCATGCACGAGGCCGCTGAAGCCGATGATGGAATTGAGCGGGGTGCGAAGCTCGTGGGACATGGTGGCGAGGAACGCCGACTTCACCCGGTCGGCCGCCTCGGCCCGTTGCTTCTCGTGCTCGAGCTCCTCGGTGCGTTCGGCCACGCGGCGCTCGAGCTCGTCCTCGCGGTGGGCGCGCTCGTCCTCGTGGCGCTTGCGCTCCGAGATGTCGCGGACGGTGGCGTAGATGCGCGGCTGACCGTCGAGCGTCACGGGTGTCGCGTGGATCTCCACCGGGATCTCGCGGCCGTCGCGCGCGCGGTGCAGCCACTCGAAGCTGCGCGCATGCTGGAGCGCGGCCGCGAACGCGGCGGGGAGCTCGTCGATGCGCCGGGGGCTCGCGAGCTCGCGCACGCTCAGCGCGAGCAGCTCGGCCCGCGAGTACCCATAGCGCTGGAGCGCCGCGTCGTTGGCCTCGAGGATCCGCCCGGTGGCGTCGACCACCAGCTGCACGTCGGCGCTGGCGTCGAAGATCTCATGGTAGCGCCGCTCGGCGACGACGCGGGCCTCGTCGACCCGGCGGACCTGCAGCACCTGCCGGCGCACCGAGAGGAACAGGAGCAGCGACGTCACGAGCACGAAGGCGAGGCCCTTGCCGCTCTGCACCGCCTGCTCGGCGGCGGCACCCAGGCCCAACAGGGTCACCGCGCGATCGGAGAGCAGGATCCACGCCGCCGCGAACGCGGCGTAGGCGAGCGCGATGCGCAGCGCGACGCGACGAGCGACGACCGGCACGAGCCCCCCCCGGGCCCAGGTCGGGCCCCTTGGGTCGTGGACATTAGCAGCCACGGGCCCAGTGGCGCTCACGACACGTCGCATGGTCGCGGCCGGCACGCGACTTCCCGCGGCGCCGTGCGAACCGATCGCGATGAGCAGGATAGCGGGGGCGCGCGGGTTGTCAGGCAGCGCGGCCATCGGTCGGTGGTCTCGGCTGCGCTGCGTGCGTCACCCCGGGCATTCAGCGGCGAACCTCGCGATCCCGCCACCGGGACCTCAACGACCACCGAACGCAGCGATGGCAGGGCGCGCTTTGCGCGCTGCACGGGATCGGGCAACGTCACGTCTCAGCGGGCAGCCGCGACGTTGGCGTCGTACATTTCGTATGTCGTCCGTGAGGGCGCGCCTTGGGAGTGCCACGACCGCACGCACAGCGACGCGCAAAGTCGTCACGCGGAATACGCCCTTTGGCCATCACGGTGAGCAGTACCTGGTGGTGAGCTGTCCGCTCGTGGCCGAGTCCTTGGTGGCGTCGTTGAGTGACCCTACGCCGCCACAGCCTTAAGCGGGCGCAGCAAGGCGCTGCTCGTGGACGGGTTACGAAGTACCGGCGCACCCCGTCGGGCCGGTACTCGATCCAGGCGCCGCCGCTCGCGTCGGGGCGGTACTCGTAGCGCACCGGTGCGGTCTCGATCTCGGGCGCGAACACGCGCCCCGTCGACTCGGGCGGGCACTCGCCGGGCAGCGCGCCGCACTCGAGCTCGCGCAAACGCCCCGCCGGGCCATCGAACGCGCCCTCGGCGTCGTCGTCGTACACCGCGGCGGCGCCGACACGCTCCAGCTGCGGATACCCGCCGGCGGTGGAGCGACGGATAGCGCCGACCTCGAGCGCGAAGCCCACGCCGAAAGGCCCCTCCTGGCGCACACGCGCGCTGCTGTAGGCCACGGCCAGCGCCGGCGTCATGCCACGACGCCCCGGTGGAACGTCGATGCCGACGCTCGTCGTGAACGCGCCGCGGTTGTCGACCGGGATCTCGCGCGCCTTGAGCGCCGTCTGGGCGTTGTCGGCACGCGGCGCCGACGCCAGCGACTCCGTGTATTCGGAGAACGTCAGCGCCTCCGGCTCGTCAGCATGCGCCGCGCGCGGCGCCACGGGCGCGACCACGAGGAGGTAGGCGAGCGCGACCGCGAGGACCCGCTTGGGAGCGTCGATGAGCGTGCTCATTGGCGGCTCCAGGTGAACGAGAACGTGCTCGACTCCTGCGCCTTGGTGTCGACGACGATGAAGGTGCGCACCGTCGCGGCGCCCGCGTTCCTGTAGCTCACGGTGCGGCTCGAGGGTCCGGCGTCCGTCGCCGACGCGAGGCACGCGTTCCACCATCGCTTGCACTCCGACAGCAGGTAGAGCGTCGGCGCGCCGCTGGTGAAGCGCAGGTTGACCGTCAGCGTCTGGCCGGCCGGCACGTCGACGGCCCACACCCGGTCGGGGCCCTTCGACCCGGCGGCGCTCGCACACGCCGGGATCGGCATGGTGCTGTAGTCGTGGTTGGCGCCAAGCAGGTTGGTGGTGGTCACCGTGCCGGAGGCGCCCGAGAGCACGGTGGCGTTCTGGCAGGTGTCGTCCTTTGGCGTGCCGCCGGCGCTCGTGTACGCGGACTGCACGTTGAACGTCGCCCCCTCCCCGGGCGGGCCGCCGACGCACAGCGTGTACTCACCCGTGGTGAGGCGCCGCTGGAGGCGCACGCACCGGTCCGCGCCGGGGACGTCCGTCAGCGCCATCCACATGGAGGGATCGAGGGTGCCCGGCGCGTACAGGCTGAGGGCGCCGGCCACGGGCTCACAGCCGCTGGCCTTCGCGGAGAGCGCGAACGTGGAATGGCGCGTCGACGGGACACTCACCGTGAAGCACCGCATGTCGCCGCGCTCCATGGTGACGAGCGCCGCACCGCTGGCCGGCAGCACCGGCAAAGGCGACGTGTAGAAGTCTTGCGCATGCGCGCTTGTCGTCGTCATGGCGACGAGCGCTGCCCAGATGCGTGGACGCATGATGTTAGAGAACCCCCCGGGGCGCGGCCTCTACCACCCGGTCGACCTGGCGTCCACCGATTGCGCGGGCCATCGAGCGCAACGGCAGCCGGTGCACCGCTGAGCATGGCGAAGCCGCGGCGTGCGCGGACGCCGTTGCACTCACCGCCGACCGCAATGACGGCCGCTCTGTCGGTGTCCCCGATTTCATCGCCCTCACGGTCGACGCGGTGGTTGAGCCACGGCTGTTGGCGACCCTTCCGCGTCCGCGCTCGACAGCTTCGTGCACCGGCTCACGAGTCCCGGCGATCGGCCCTCCGCGGCCACCGGCCAGTACAGAATCCCAGAGCTCAGTCGCAGCTTCACCGCTGCGCTCGGTCTTCGCCGCGATCTCCGCGTCGCGTGGCTGGAACTCTGCTGGAGGGATGGTCCTCCGCTGCTCCTTGACCTCGCCGCCAGTCCCGTCGCGAATCCGCGCAGAGCCAACGGAGCTCAAGGATTGCCGTCGACGACGATGGCGGGCCGCGCTCCTCGCTCGTGTGCCGCCGCTGGTGGAGGTGCACGTGGCGCCGCACTGGATGCACTGAGGGCCGTTGACCCGCCCCAGAAAACGGCTACTCGACCAGCCACCCCGGCTCCCTGGAGGCGCGGCTTGTTACCCCTCGTCCCCGTTGTCGCTTGCTGTGCGCTCGCCGCGGTCACCGCCGTGTGCGTCATCGCGCTGCGCCGCCCCGTCTACGTCGCGGTGTCGCTGCTCGGCCACAGCCTGTCGTTGGCCGGCCTGTACCTCGCGCTCGGGGCCCAGCTGTCGGCGGCGGCGCAGACGCTCATCTACTCCGGCGCCATCGTGGTGCTGTTCCTCATCGTGGTGGCGCTGTTGCCGTCGGGGGGCGCCGAGCGCGCGGGCTTCGGCCGCATCGCCGCGGGCATCGCCACGCTGCTCGCCGTGGCGGCCGGCCTGGCCACGGCGGTGGCGGCGTCGGGCCTCCCCCACGCCAAGAAAGACGCGTTCTCGGTGGCGCAGGTGGGCGCGCCGCTCTTCGAGGAGCTGATCGTGCCCTTCGAGCTGACCGCGCCGCTGTTGCTCGCGGCCATCGTCGCGGCCATCGCACTGTGGCGCCGCCAAGAGCACCAGCGCCCCGCCGCCGACGCGCGCGACGAGGTGCGCTCATGAGCCTCTCGCCCGAGGCGGTGATCATCGCCACCGCGGTGTTCATCTTCAGCTGCGGCGCCGCCGGCGTCGTCATGCGCAAGAACCCCATCGGCCTGTTGATGAGCGTGGAGCTGATGATCAACGCCGCCATCATGGTGATGGTGCTCGGCAGCCGCATGCATGCCGAGCCCATGGGCCAGTCGGTGGCGCTCCTCGTCTTGGTGCTCGGCGCCGCGGAGGCAGTGGTGGGGCTCGCCCTGGCGCTCGCCGTGTTCCGGCGCCGCCCCCATGTCGACGTCGATGAGCCGCGGGAGATCCAGGGATGAGCGCCGCCGATCTGCTGCTGTGGTCGTTCCTGTTCCCGTTGCCCACGCTGGTGCTGTCGGCGCTCGGGCTGCCGCGTCGCGCGGGGCTCCTGTCGTTCCTGAGCCCCCTGGTCATCCTCGGCGTGGGCCTGGCGTGGCTCGCGCAAGGCGCCGCCACCGCCAAGGTCGTGGTGCCCGACCTCGTGCGCTTCCTGCCCGACGGCGCCTTCCGCCTCACCGTCGATCCGCTCGCCGGCGTCATGCTCCTGGTGGTGGGCTTCGTGTCCACCTGCGTCTTCATCTACGCGCAGGGCTACATGGCGCACGACGAGCGGCCGCACCGCTTCTTCGCCTTCCTCGACCTCTTCGTCGCGGCCATGTGCCTGCTGGTGGTCGCGGGCAACCTCACGGTGCTGCTCGTCGGCTGGACGGGCGTGGGCGTGGCGAGCTTCCTGCTCATCTCCTTTTGGTGGCAGAAAGACGGCGGCGCGCCGCTCAAGGCCGGCTACCTGGCGCTCGGCGCCAACGCCATCGGCGACGCCGCGCTCCTGCTCGCGGTGGTGCTGGTGCCCGCGGGCCTCGGCGAGCTGTCGGGCCTCGGCGCCATCGCGCGCGAGGCGCCCGAGCGCGCCACCATGCTCGCGTGGTGCTTGGTGATCGCCGCATGCGCCAAGTCGGCGCAGGGCCCCCTGTGGTGGTGGTTGCCCTCGGCCATGGCCGGCCCCACGCCGGTGTCGGCCCTCATCCACGCCGCCACCATGGTGGCGGCCGGCGTGTACCTGCTGGTGCGCACCGCCGCCGTCCTCGTGGAGGTGCCGTCGGTCGCCGAGATCACCGCCTGGACCGGCGTGGTGACGGCGCTGCTCGCGGGGCTCGCGTCCTTGTGGCAGCCGAACTTCAAGCGCGGCCTCGCGTACTCCACCGTGTCGCAGCTCGGCTGGATGTTCGCGGCCGTCGCCGTGGGTGCGCCGTTCGCCGCGCTCTTTCACCTCGTCACGCATGCGTCGTTCAAGGCCATGCTGTTCCTCTCGGCCGGCACCGTCATCGCCGCCACGCACCACGAGGAGCGCATTGATCAGGTGGGCGGCCTGGCCAAGAAGCTGCCGCTCGCCTTCGCGTTCTTCGTGCTCGGCACCGCGGCGCTCATCGGCACGCCGCTCATCACGGCCGGCTCGTTCTCCAAGGACGCGATCCTCGAGGCCACGCTGGCGTCGGCGTGGCCCCAGGTGGGCTGGTTCCTGTTGGCGGGCGCCTTCCTCACGGGCGCCTACGCCGGCCGCCTCTTGTTCGGCGTGTTCCTGGGCGCGCCCGGGCCCGCCTCCGAGCACGCCACGCACCCCGGCCGCGTCTTCGACCTCGCGCTCCTGCCTCTGGCGGTGGGCGCCGTGGGGCTCGGCTACCTCGAGGCGGGCACGGGCTTCCTCTCGGGCGTCCTGCGTGACGTCGTGGCCGTGGGCGAGCCCGTGCACGTGCAGCCCACGCTCCTGGGCATCGGCGCCTTCGCCATCGGCCTTCTGGGCGTTGGCGCCGGAGCGCTCTTGGCGCGGACGCGCACCAAGTGCCTGCCGCTGCCCGCCTTCGCCGGCGTGGCGCAGGCGCTGTGGGGCGAGGCCAGCGCGATCCCGCAGGGCGCCGCCGCGCTCCACTCGGGGCGCGTGAGCCGCTACGCGCTCGTGAGCCTGCTCGGCGTTGCCCTCGGCGTCGGCGTGGCCGTGGCGCCGGTGGCGGGCAAAGACGCGCCGCCGGCCATCGAGAACAAGCGGCGCACCTTCAAGCCCAACGACCCGCGCAAGAAGCGCGACGTCGAGCGGCAGCGCAAGAAGGACGAGCGCGCGCGCGAGCGCCGCGAGCGCGAGCGCAAGCGCGAGCAGCAGCGCCTCGGCCTCGAGGCGCCGCGCGATAGCGCCAAGCCCGCGGCGGGCCTCGCCGACCCCAACACGTCCCAGGGGCTCGAGCAGCGCAAGCGCATGAGCGAGGCCGCGAAGAAGGCGTTCGAGGCCAAGCGCCGCCAGATCGAGGAGCGCGCCGCCAAGGCCGCCGCCCCGCGCGACGCCGGTGAGGGGGCACAGCCATGAGCGATCTCCTCGAGAGCCTGAGCTGGGTCGCGCGCGCCGAGCTCATCCTGGTGGGCTGCATGTTGGCGCTGCTGGCGCTGGCGCCCAAGCTCGAGAACAACCCCGTCGCCACCTCGGTGCTCGGCGCCCTGGGCGCGCTGGCGGCGGGCGCGTGCGGCGTGCAGGCCGCGGGTATCGAGCGCTTCGGGCTGGTGGTGGCGGCCGCGGGCATGGTGGTGGCGATGCTGGTGTTGCACGCCGCCGAGCTGCTCGATCGCCGGCAGCGCCCCGAGGCCGCGGCCCTGATCATCTTGGGCGGCCTCGGCGCCGTGGTCATCGTCGCCAGCGCGTCGCTCCTCGAGATCGGCGTAGGCGTCGAGCTGTTGTCGCTCTCGGGGGCCACCTTGGTGGCGCTCGGCCGCGGCCAGCGGCCCCTCGAGGCGGGCTTCAAGTACTTCCTGCTCTCGGCCGCCACCTTCGCCATGTTCCTCTTCGGCATGGCGCTGTTGTTCCTCGCCAACGGCTCCTTCGGGCTCGACGCGCTCAACGAGGTGTTCGGCCCCGGCCGCGGCGTGGCGCTGGCGGGCGCGGCGCTCATGGTCATGGGCCTCGCGTTCAAGCTCGCGCTCATGCCCGTGCACTTCGGCGCCCTCGATGCCTACAGCGCGGGCCCCGCCGGCGTGGTGGGCTTCGTGATGCTCGCCTCGAAGCTCGGCGCTGCCGCGGGCATCGCCAAGATCGCGTCCGCGGCCGGCGCGTCGGTCCAGCAGCTCCTCATGGGCGCAGCCCTGGTCACCATCGCGGTCGGCGTGGTGGCGAGCTTCGCGCAGACCGAGCTGCGCCGGCTCTTGGCGTACTCGGCAGTGGCGCATGCGGGCTTCCTGGCGCTGGCCGCGGGCAACCCCAAGCTCGCCATGCCCACCGCGCTGTTCTACGTCGTGTGCTACGGCGCCGCCGCGCTCTTGGCGTTCGCGGCGCTGGCGGGAACCGGCGCGAGCGCCGAGGACGACGTGCGCCCGCTCGACCGCCTGGGTGCGGGGCTCGGCAGAGCGCGCGCGCTGGCGCTGTTGCTGGCGCTGGCGTCGCTGGCCGGCGTGCCGCCGCTGCCGGGCTTCTGGGCCAAGCTGGCGGTCTTGATGGCCACGTGGAAGGCGTTCGGCCCCGTGCCCACGGCGCTAGCCGCCCTCGGCGGCGTGGTGGGCGTCATCTACTACCTGCGGCCCACGCCCGATCTGCTCGCGCAGACCAAGGAGCAGGGCCCGCCGCTCACGCTCGGGATCGCGCTGGCGCTGGTGCTCACGGCGGGCGCCGTGGTGTTCCTCGCGTTCGCGCCCGGCTGGGGCTACTGGCTCGCGGCCAACTGAAGAGCTGGCAGCAGACCGATCTTCGGTCGGCGGGGATCGGTTCGCGGTGATCGGTTCACGGGCGCGGCTTTCGGGCGTCGGCTTCGGGCGACGGGCCTCGGGCGACGGGCGACGGTCAATCGCTGCTCTGGCTGCTCTGGGTCGTCGGTGAGCGCGCGGCACGGCCGCGATCACGAGGTCGCGCGCAGCAGGCGATCGCGCACCGCCAGCCACCGCTCGTCGTCGGGCGGGGCCTCGATGACCAGCTCGTCGGGCCGCGCGCGCTCGATGGCGTAGAGCGCGGCGAACAGCCCGCGCGCGAAGCCGGCCGGATCGTCCTCGAGCACGTGGGTGGGCGCGGTGCGCGCGCCCGCCGAGGCAACCAGCGTGGCCTCGGTGCCGCGACGCAGGAGCACGGTCGCCGGGCCGCGCCAGGCCGCTCGCAGGGCGTCGTGATCGGCCA
>CAZONM010000068.1:0-19196 GCA_964580865.1 uncultured Myxococcales bacterium
GGGGCGGCGCGCGGCGTGCACGACGGGAACGCGAGGCCCGCGGCGCCGATGGCGGACGCGCGCAGCAGCTGGCGACGGGTGAGCGAGGCGCCGCGCGGCCAGGCGCCGGCGATGCGGTAGCGCGGTGGTGGGGGTGGCGTGGTCACCGGCGAACCATACTGCGAAGCCCGGCGCGCGGGGCCGCGCCCGCCGCGAGATCGATGGCGCCCTCGAGCCACGCACGGTTGACCTCGCAGGCGACGTCGAGCGGCGTGGCCCCGGTGGTCTCGACCGCGACCGAGAACGGCACGCCCAGGCGGTGCATCAGATCCGTGAGCGAGCCGTCGTGGCGCACGAGGAACCCGTCGTCGTCGCTGGTCGGAGTCCCGGCGGCGTCGACCGGCTGGCGCGCGCGGCCATGCTCATCGATCTCCACGCCGAAGCCGGCGCCGATCGATCGGCGCGCCAGCAGCGGCACCAATTCGCGCACGCGGTCGACGATGGCGCGATAGGCGCCGGTGTCGCCGAACGCGTACGCGTAGGCGGCGGGTCCCAGTCCCTCGGTGAGCAGGTCCTGGTGCAGGTCGACGGCGGCCACCACGCGATCGAGCGGGTCGCGCCGCATGAGCTCGTGGAGCGCGCGCGTCTCTTCGGGCAGCGGCACGTGAAGCTCGCTCGTCCAGCGCCACCGGGCCGCCACGCCGGGCGCCACCTCGTCGACGATGGTGTCGTCGTCGTGCAGGTAGCGCAGGAAGTCGCCATTGCCGGCGCTGCCGCGGTCGTGGTCGACGTTGTAGCGGGTGCCGGCGTCGAAGCCCGACGGGTTCGCGATCGGATAGACGACCACGCCGACGCCGCGCGCGTGCGCGCGCTCGATCAGCGCGTCGAGGTGTCGCACGAGGGTGACCGGGCCCGCCACCTCGTCGCCGTGGAGCCCCGCGAGCACCAGCACCACCCGAGACGCCTCGTCGAGCGCGCGCGAGGACGCGCGCACGAGCGGCCAGCGACCGGCGCGATAGACCAGCTCACGGCGCGTGAGCACGAGGTCGGCGCGACGCGCGGCCGTGTCCTCGATGCGTGCCAGCAGCGTCGAGGAGGTGTCGCGTGCGGTCATCGCGTCAAATGTTCGGGCGCTCGACGGGCACGGCCGCGGTGGGCGCGCCGTAGCCGCCGATGCCCTTCGGGATGAGCCACAGCTTGCTCGCGAGGTAATAGACCACCATGGGCACCAGCACGGCGGGGCCCGAGGCCGTGAGCAGGCGCACGGGGCCGTGCGGCTCGTAGGTGACCGGGTTCAAGAGCCAGACGTAGAGCAGCTGGCCGAGCACGATGCAGCCCACGGCGACGACGTTGAAGCCACCGAGGAAGCGGTAGTGACCGCGCGGGCCGTCCTCGAAGATCTGCGAGACGTTGACGCGCTGCTTGCGCAACAAGAAGTAGTCGACCAGCAAGAGCCCCGCGATGGGCGCGAACATGGTGGCGTTGTAGGTGAGGAACGAGCTGCCCTTTTCGTAGATCGTCGTCGGCGCGATGACGAACGGCACCATGGGCACGAAGGTGAGCAGGGTCAGTGTCTTCCACTTCACCTTGTGGAGCGCGCGCACGTGGCGCAAGCCCAGGGCGCCCGTGTACATCATGATCGAGCCCGCCGAGATGTTGGC
Organism: uncultured Myxococcales bacterium; assembly: GCA_964580865.1. Classification (GTDB taxonomy): domain Bacteria; phylum Myxococcota; class UBA727; order UBA727; family VGSZ01; genus JACOUT01. The sequence goes on from CAZONM010000068.1 coordinate 1,641, forward strand.
GATGGCGAGCAAGAGCAGCGCCGCAGTGCCGAAGACCTTGCCGCCGACGAGCGGCAGCCACACGGTGGGGTCGCCGTCGCGGAACAACAGCCCCGCGAGCAGGCCCGTGCAGCACACCACCCCCATGCCGAGGCCCATGGTGAGGATCTGCGGGTAGAGGGAATTGCGCTGCGTGTCGGTGTTGCGTGTGAGGAAGCCGATGCCCGGCCACCACGAGAAGCCGGCGCCGAGCCCCATCTCGAACGCGATGACCGAGTCGAGCGGGCCGTCGCCGGTGGGCTCGATGGGGGCGGCGATCGCGAGCTTGTCCCAGCCGCCGTCCTTGAAGATCGACCAGAACAGGAACACGCACGCGATCACCAGGCCCGGCGTGATGATGGCGTTGAACACGTTGAGCACGTGCACGCCCTTGATGACGACGAGATAGCAGATGACGAGGCCGGCGAGCACGGCCACGCGCACCAGCGTCTCGCCGCCGTCGAAGCCGAAGGTCTTGGCCGTGTTCATCAAGCCGCGCGCGAACATCACCAGGATCATGCCCGTCCAGCCGATCTGGTTGATGACGTAGAAGACCAGCACCAACTTGGCGCCGTTCTGGCCAAAGCCGGTCTTGGTGTAGTCGATCTGCTCGAGGCCGTAGCGGTTGCAGGCGAGCGCCGCCGCGGCCGACGACATGGTGACGCCCGCGACGCTGCCAGCGATGAGCGCCACCATGCCCTCGATGGCGCCCACGTAGTTCGCGGCGTAGCCGCCGATGAGGAAGCACCAGGCGGCGACTGCATAGGAGAAGCCGGTGGCGAGGATGCCGCGCGTGGAATACTCGCGCTCGCTCTTGAGCAGCGGCAAGCGGCCGAACAGCGCCTCTTCGCGGATGCGCGTCTCGATCTCGGGGCCGCGGCCAGCGGCAACGTCGTTCATCGCAGCACCAAGACGAGCAGCACCGGCAGCACCACGCACACGATGAACACCGCGGCCATCTCGGCGGTGCCGATGTGGCCGAAGGCGTCGTCGCGGTAGCCCGAGACCTCGCCGATGCGCTTGTGGAGCTCGTCCTTGAGCGCGGCCTCGAACGCTGCTTGATCCATGGTGTCCCTCGCGGCGCACAGCATAGCGCCAACGAGGGGAGCCATGGGCGCGCGCTCACGTCGGTGCGTTCACCACCATGAGGCGCACCTCGGTCATCTCCTCCATCGACGAGCGCAGCCCCTCGCGCCCGAGGCCCGAGTCCTTGACGCCGCCGTAGGGCATGGGGTCGATGCGCCACGTGGGGATGTCGTTGATGATGACGCCGCCCATCTCGAGCTCGCTCCACGAGCGCAGCGCGCGGTTGAGATCGGCCGTAAACACGCCCGCCTGCAGGCCGAAGCGCGAGTCGTTGACGCGCGCGAGCGCGTCGTCGAAGTCGCGGAACCGATCGATGGTGACGACGGGTCCGAAGGCCTCGGCGCACGACACCTTGGTGTCGGCGGGCACATCGACCAGCACGGTGGCCGGCACCACGCTCCCCTGGCGCGGGCCGCCCGCCAGCGCGCGCGCGCCGCGCGCCTTGGCCTCGTCGATCCACTGCTCCACGCGCACCGCGGCCGCCTGGTTGATCATGGGGCCGATGAGCACCTCGGGATCGCGCGGGTCGCCGCACTTGACCTTGGCCGTGGCCGCGAGGAACTGCGCGAGGAACGCGTCGTACACCCGGTCGTGCACGTAGATGCGCTGCACCGAGATGCACTTCTGCCCCGCGTACGAGTACGCGCCGTACACGATGCGCGCCACCGCGAACGGCAGGTCGGCGCCCTCGTCGACGATGACGGCGGCGTTGCTGCCGAGCTCGAGCACGACCTTCTTCTTGCCCGAGCGCCGTTTCAGCTCCCAGCCCACCTCGGGCGAGCCGGTGAAGGTCAGGAGCTTCATGCGCTCGTCGGTGACGAGCTTGTCTGCCACCGACGGCTGCGCCGGTACGATCGACAGGCTACCCTTGGGCCAGCCCGCAGCGTCGACGATCTCGGCGAGCTGCAAGCACACGGTCGGCGTCTGCGGCGCCGGCTTGAGCACCACGGGGCAGCCGACGGCGAGCGCGGGCGCCACCTTGTGCACGGCCAGGTTGAGCGGGAAGTTGAAGGGCGAGATCGCGCTGATGGGGCCCACGGGCACGCGCCGCGTGAAGCCGATGCGGCCCGCGGCGCTCGCGCGCAGGTCGAGGGGCATGACCTCGCCGCCGAGGGTCTCCGCCTCCGAGGCGGCCACCTCGAAGCAGTGCACGGCGCGATCGACCTCGGCGCGCGCGTCGCCGATGGGCTTGCCGCCCTCGTCGACCATGGCGAGCGCCAGCTCCTCCTTGCGCGCGCCGAACGACGCCGCGGTCTTGCGACACAGCTCGGCGCGCTGCCACGTGTGCATCTTCCGCATGGACGGGAACACCTTGACGGCGGCGGCGATGGCGTCCTCGATGTCGCGCGCTTGGGCCAGCGACACCGTGCACAGCTCGCGGTCGTCGTAGGGCGCGCGGATGGTCACGCGCTCGGTGCTCTCGCGCCACGCGCCGGCGATGAAGAAGGGGCGATGGATCATGGAGGGGACGGTAGCGCGTCCGCCGACGGCGCTGCTGGCGCGATGCGTTACAGGCCGCCTCTCGGCGCGCGGGTGGAGGCGGACGAGGGCACGAGCAGCCCGAGGCTTGCGCGCCATCCAGCAGCCGGCGTAGCACCACGCCACACCGGGGAGCGATCGCATGCGCAAGCTGTTCATCGACGGGGCCTTCACCGACAGCGCCGACCGCCGGGTGCGCCGGATCGTCAACCCCGCGACGTTCGAGGTGGTGGACGAGGTGTACGACGCCACGCCCGCCGACGCCCGCCGCGCGGTGGTGGCCGCCAAGGAGGCCCAGGTGGCGTGGCGCCACCACCCCGCCGTGGAGCGCGGCAAGGTGCTGCACGAGATCGCGCGCGTGCTGCGCGAGGACCGCGCAACGCTGAGCGAGCTGCTCACCAAGGAGGGGGGCAAGCCGCGCATCGAGAACCTCGACGAGGTCGAGTGGTGCGCCGCCTGCTTCGCCTACTACGCCGAAGTGGCGCGCAACTCGCACGGCAACTCGGTGCCGCCCGTAGCCGAGCACCAGGTCAACTTCACCATCAAGGAGCCGCTTGGCGTCGTCACCGCCATCGCACCCTTCAATTATCCGCTCTTGCTCATGACCTGGAAGGTGGCCGCCGCCATCGCGGCCGGCAACAGCGTGGTCATCAAGCCCTCGGAGCAAACACCGCTGTCCACGCTGCGCCTGGCCGAGATCGGCTTCTCGCTCTTGCCGAAGGGCGTGGCCAATGTCGTCACCGGCACCGGCACCGACGTGGGCGAGCCGCTGGTGGTCGATCCCGACGTCGCCTGCGTGGCCTTCACCGGCAGCAACGCCGTGGGCACGCGCATCGCCATCAAGTGCGCCGAGCAGCTCAAGCGCGTCAACCTCGAGCTCGGCGGCATCGACCCGCTCATCGTCTTCGAGGACGCCGACGTGGAGGCGGCGGCGCGCGGTGCTGCCTGGGCGCGCTTCCTCAACTCGGGCCAGGTGTGCACCTCGGCCAAGCGCATCTACGTATGCGAGAGCGTGGCGCGCGAGTTCATCGATCGCTTCGTGGCGCACACCGAGACGTTGCGCGTGGGCGACGGCATGGACCCAGCCACGGACCTCGGCCCCGTCATCTCCGAGGTGGCGCTCAAGCGCGTGGAAGACCAGCTCAGGCGCACGCTCGACGCGGGCGCCAAGCTGCTCACCGGCGGCAAGCGCGTCGACCCGTTGAGGAACGGCAAGGGCTGGTTCTTCGCGCCCACCGTCATCACCGACGTGAAGCCCGGCATGCCGGCGCACACCGAGGAGGTGTTTGGTCCCGTGGCCGCCATCCAGGTGGTGCCGGACGGCGACGCCGCTATCGCGCTCGCCGCCAAGAGCGAGTACGGCCTCGGCGCGAACATCTTCACGCGCAGCCTCAAGAACGCGATGAAGGCCATGCACGAGATCAAGGCGGGCACCTTCTGGATCAACGATCCGCTCACCGACAACGACGCCGCGCCCTTCGGCGGCATGAGGAAGAGCGGCATCGGCCGCGAGCTCGGCGAGGAGGGCCTCGACGCGTTCCGCGAGACCAAGCACGTGCACCTCGACTACTACGGCGGCACGAAGTCCTTCTGGTTCCCCAACAAGACCCGCAGCGGAGAGATCCCATCGTGAGCACCAAGAAGAAGGGCAAGAAGGCCGGCTCCAAGAAGCCAGCGGCGAAGCCCGCCAAGGCCGCGCCGAAGAAGCAGGCCGCGCCGAAGAAGCAGGCCGCGTCGAAGAAGCAGGCGGCCGCGCCCAAGGCGCCGCCCAAGAAGAAGACCAAGCTCATCGTCGTGGCCGGTGGCGCCGGTGCCATGGGCCGTATCACGGTGCGCGACCTGGTGGAGACGGCGCCGGCCAACATCGAGATCGCCATCGCCGACTACAACCTCGAGGCCGCGAAGCAGCTCGCGGCGTCGTTCACCTCGCGGCCGGTGCGCGCCATCGGGCTCAACATCCGCGACGTGAGGGCCTCGGCCAAGGCGCTCGCCGGTGCCTTCGGCGTCATCGGCGCCGTGCAACACCAGCTCAACGTGCCGCTCATGCAGGCGTGCCTAGCCGCCGGCGCGCACTACTGCGACCTGGGCGGGCTCTTTCACTACACGCGCAAGCAGCTGCCGCTGCACGACAAGTTCGCAAAGGCCGGCCTGCTCGCGGTGCTCGGCGTGGGCGCCGCGCCCGGCGTCGTCAACGTGCTGGCGCGCGCTCTCGCCGACGAGATGGACCGCGTGCACGAGATCCACATCAAGGTGGGCAACATCGATCGCACGCCCAATCGACCGTCGTCGGCGCTCGGCACCTCATACTCGCTGGCCACCATCCTCGACGAGGCCAACCACCCGGCCGCGCTGTTCACCAAGGGACAGTTCACCTTCGTCGAGCCCATGAGCGGCGAAGAGGAGATCGACTTCGGCCCGCCCGTGGGCGTGCGCAAGCCCGCCTACACCATCCACTCCGAGGTCGCGACCTTGCCCCTGTCGTTCAAGGACAAGGGCGTTCGCGAGGTCAGCTTCCGCATCGCCTTCTCCGACGATCTCGCCGACCGGCTGCGCTTCCTGCGCGCGCTCGGCGCGTCGGGCGAGAAGCCCGTCTCGTTCAAGAACGCCAAGGGCAAGATCCAGAAGGTGGTGCCGCGCGACGTGCTGGTGGCGCTGGCGGCGCGCCTGCCCAAGGTGGAGTTCACGGGCACGCCCGACGAGTACGAGGTGTGTCGCGTGGTGGTGAAGGGGACCATGGGCGGCCGCGAGGTCACCGAGACCATGGACCTGCACTGCCCGGGCATCCCCGCGTGGGGCTTCGGCGTCGACGTCGACACCGGCTGCCCGCCGTCCATCGTGATGCAGATGCTGGCGCGCGGTTCGATCACGGCGCGCGGCGTCTTGCCACCCGAGATCGCGATCCCGCCCAAGCCGTTCTTCAAAGAGCTGAAGAAGCGGGGCATGAGCGTGGTCAAGCACAAGCACGCCGACCGCGTCGTCGGCAAGGCTGCGTAGTCGGTCGCGAGAGGCGGAGGTCGTCGTGGGTGTCGCGCGTGTGCAGGGCCCCTTGCCGGGGCCGAAGTCGAAGGCGCTCATCGAGCGCCGTGCCAAGGCGGTGGCGGGCGGCGTGTCGCTCGCGCACCCGCTCTTCCTCGAGCGCGCCAGCGGATCCGTGGTGACCGACGTCGACGGCAACACCTTCATCGACTTCTGCGGCGGCATCGGCTGCCTGAACGTGGGCCACGCGCGCCCCGAGGTGGTGGCGGCCGCGCACGCCGCGGCCGAGCGCGTGACGCACGCGTGCTTTCAGGTCACGGGCTACGAGGAGTACGTGGCCGTGTGCGAGGCGCTCTGCCGCCTGGCCCCCGGCAGCTTCGACAAGAAGGCGGTCTTGCTGTCGACGGGCGCCGAGGCCGTCGAGAACGCGGTGAAGACCGCGCGCCGCCACACCAAGCGCGGGGCGGTGCTTGCGTTCGATCACGCGTTCCACGGACGCACGCTCCTCGGCATGACGCTCACGGGCAAGGCAGCGCCCTACAAGCAGGGCTTCGGCCCCATGGCGCCCGATGTCTATCGCCTGCCGTACCCGTCGCCCTATCGCGACCTGTCGATCGTGGGCCGCCTCGAGACCGCGTTGATGCCGCACGTGCGCCCCGAGGACCTCGCCGCGGTCATCCTCGAGCCCGTGCAGGGCGAGGGCGGCTTCACCGTGGCGCCGCGCGAGTTCTTCGCCGAGCTGCGCGCGTTCTGCGACAAGTACGGCATCGTGCTCATCGCCGACGAGGTGCAGACCGGCGTGGGCCGCACCGGCACCATGTTCGCCACCGAGCAGCTCGGGTTCGTGCCCGACCTGACCACGGTGGCCAAGTCCATCGCCGGCGGGCTGCCGCTCTCGGGCGTGGTGGGCCGCGCCTCGATCTTCGACTCGGTGCCCGCGGGCGGACTCGGCGGCACCTTCGCGGGCAACCCCGTGTCGTGCGCGGCCGCGCTTGCGACGCTGGCGGTGCTCGAGCGCGAGATCGCATCGGGCCGTCCACGCGCGCTCGGCGACAAGCTACGCGCGCGCCTCGAGGGATGGCAGGGCAAGCACCGCGTCATCGGCGACGTGCGCGGGCTCGGCGCCATGATGGCCGTCGAGCTGGTGCGCGACCGCGCCACCAAGGTGCCGGCCGACACCGAGTGCAAGGCGGTCATCGCCGCGGCGCGCGACAAGGGCGTGCTGCTGCTGTCGGCCGGCAGCTTCGGCAACGTCATCCGCTTCCTGATGCCGCTCACCATCGAGGACGCGGTGCTCGACGAGGGGCTCGCCGTCGTCGAGGCGTGCCTACCGGCGTGACGCCCCTCGCCGTCGCCGGCCTGCAGCTCGCGCTCGACGCGCACGCCGACAACACGGAGCGCATCGCCGCGCGCATCGCGCACACGGTGGCGCACTTCCCGTTCGTGCGCCTGGTGGTCGTGAGCGAGCTCGCCACCTTCGGCGCGTCGCCGCGCTTCGCGCAGCCGTTGCCGGGCGCCGTGGAAAGCGCCTACGCCGCGCTCGCCAAGCAGCACCGCATCTGGCTCGTACCCGGCTCGCTCATGGAGCAGGGCGGCGACGGCCGCGTGTACAACACCGCCAGCGTCATCGATCCGAGCGGCGACGTGGTGGCGCGCTATCGCAAGCTGTTCCCCTTCCGCCCCTACGAGGAGGGCGTGGAGGCGGGCGACGCGTTTTGCGTCTTCGACGTACCGAAGGTGGGGCGCGTGGGGATCTCCATCTGCTACGACCTGTGGTTCCCCGAGACCACGCGCACGCTGGCTGCCATGGGCGCCGAGGTCATCCTGCACCCGGTGATGACCACCACCATCGATCGCGACATCGAGATCGCCATGACACGCGCCATGGCCGCCATGAACCAGTGCTTCATCGTGTCGGTGAACGGCGCCGGCGCCGGCGGCAACGGCCGCTCCGTGGTGTGCGGGCCGACGGGCGACGTGCTCTATCAGGCGGGCGAGACCGAGCAGGTGATCCCCATCGAGCTCGACCTCGACGTCGTGCGCCGCACGCGCGAGCACGGCCTGTGGGGCCTCGGGCAGCCGCTCAAGAGCTTCCGCGATCGCACGGTGGACCTGAGCGTCTACCGCGACGGCGCGCCGGGCTTCGACGCGCTGCACGCGCTCGGTCCGCTCAAAAAGCAAGCGCGCGAGGACTGACGATGCTCACGACCATCTCGGACATCCGCAACTTCTTCCAGCGCTACGAGAAGCCCGTGTACTTCGTGAGCGCGACGCCGTTCAACCTCCTGGGCATCGACCAGTGGGTGCGCGGCTTTCGCTACGTCAACTACCTCGACTGCTTCGACGGCGCGCACCGCTCGGTGTTCGTGCCGAGCGAGGCGCCGCACGCCGAGTTCACGAGCATCGAAGACATCAACAACTACCTGCTCGAGCACAAGGAGGTGGTCGACCTGGTGCGCCGCCACGGCAAGGGGCAGGCGATCTTCCTCATGTTCGACGACACCACCGAGCGCATTTGCCGGGAGCTCGGGCTCGAGGTCGCGTTCCCACCCGCCAAGCTGCGCCAGGAGGTCGACGACAAGGTCTCGACCACCCGCATCGGCAACAGCGCAGGCGTCGCCAGCGTGCCCAACGTGCTCGGCAAGGTCGACAGCTACCAAGCGCTGCGCGCGCTGGCGGCGCCGCTCGGCGAGCACTTGGTGGTGCAGACCGCGTTCGGCGACTCGGGGCACACGACGTTCTTCATCTCGAACGAGAGCGACTACCAGAAGCACGCGGCCGAGATCGAGCGCGAGCCCGAGGTGAAGGTCATGAAGCGCATCCGCTGTCGCGGATACGCGATGGAGGCCTGCGTCACGCGGCACGGCACGCTGGTGGGCCCCCTCATGACCGAGCTGGTCGGCTTCAAGGAGCTGACGCCGTACCGCGGGGGCTGGTCGGGCAATGAGCTCTACCCCGACGTGTGCTCTCCCGAGGTGCGCGAGCGCGCGCGCACCGCGACGCTCAAGTTCGGCGACGAGCTGCGGCGCATGGGCTACCGCGGCTACTTCGAGATCGACTTCCTCATCGACCAAGACACGGGCGACGTGTGGCTCGGCGAGGTCAACCCGCGCATCACGGGCGCGAGCCTCATGACCAACATGGCCGCGTTCGCCTGGGGCGACCTGCCACTGTTCTTGTTCCACCTGCTCGAGTTCTCGGGCGAGGACTTCGCGCTCGACGTGCCGGCGCTCAACGCGCGCTTCGCCGATCCGAGGAACATCGACACGTGGAGTCAGCTCGTCATCAAACACACGGGCACCGACGTCGATCGCATCACCGCGGCGCCCAGGAGCGGGCTGTGGCGCATGCGCGATGACGGCACGGTCGCGTTCGTGCAGGCGTCCACCCACCGGCGCGACGTCAACGACGATCGCGAGGCGTTCTTCCTGCGCATCAGCGACGCCGGCGACTACCGCTACGAGGGCGCAGACCTGGGCATCCTGTTGGCGCGCGGGCGCATGATGGACGACGAGTTTCGGCTCACCGAGCGCGCGCGCGCCTGGATCGCCGGCATGCGCAACCACTACGCGGGCGCGCCCCTGAAGGCGCCCGAGCAGCCCTCCGCCGTGCCCGCGAAGATGGGCCGCTTCAAGATCCTGTGAGCGCGGCGCCCTCGTGGAGCTGACCTTCCGCGCCGTCGACGAGGACACGCCGGGCGAGCGCTGGCGCGGCCACGTCGAGCGCGTGTGGCCCTCCTATCGCGACTGGTTCTTGCGCGACGGCACGCGCGCGCGGCCCACCTACCTCGCGTGCGAGCGCGCGCTCGAACGACACCTGCCCGAGCTCGTGCCCACGTGGCGCCGCTTGTGTGAGCTCGCCGGCGGCGGTGACGTGGCCGCGCGTTGCTTGAGCCTTTGGTGCCCGCCGCCGTTCTTCTCGGCCTGCTCGCAAGCCGTCGCTGGCGGCGTGTTGGTGCGCAACTACGACTACGCGGCCTCGCTGTGCGAGGCGGTGCTGTGGAAGACCACGTGGCTGCGCCCCGTGCTGGCCATGGGTGACTGCATGTGGGGCGCCCTCGACGGCATGAACGACGCCGGGCTCGCAGCATCCCTGTCATTCGGCGGACGCCACGAGGTGGGCGAGGGCTTCGGCATCCCGCTGGTGCTGCGCTACCTGCTCGAGACCTGCACCACCGTGCCCGAAGGCGCCGCCGTGCTGCGGCGCGTGCCCGTGCACATGAGCTACAACGTCACGCTCCTCGACGTGCACGGCGAGCTGTGCACCGCATACCTCGCGCCCGATCGCGCGCCCGTGCTGCGCCCGTGGCCGTGCGCCACCAACCACCAGGGCCGGGTCGAGTGGCCCGCGCACGCCGAGGTCACAGGCACCGTCGAGCGCGAGGCGTTCTTGGCCGAGCGCCTGGCCGACCCCACCGAAGAGACCGAGCGCCTCATCGACCGCTTCGCCGAGCCGCCGCTGTTCTGGCGCGGTTGGGAGCGCGGCTGGGGCACGCTGTACACGAGCGTCTATCGGCCCGCGGCGCGGCGCATGGAGTTGCGCTGGCCCTCGGCGCGGTGGTCGACGGGGTTCGGAGACTTCGTCGAGCGCACGACCATGGTGCGCTACCCGCACACCTGAGCTCGGCCGCGCTCGCCGTGTCGTCGGTCACCGCGCGATCCGAAGGATCTCGATGGTCGTGGCGTTCCACCGGACTGCGCGCGAGGAACGAATGCACGATCCGCCGGTGTCACCCGTGGTGTGCCCCTTCTGCCTGCATCAGAGCGCGTTCCTCTCCGGGCGCGGCGCGCGCTGCGGTGCGTGCGGCACCCACCTCGTCGTGAGCGGTCGCTTCGTGCTGCGCCGCATCATCGCCAAGGACCGCGGCCACGACGTCGTGGACGGCGTTGGCCTCCTGGCGAAGGGCCTCGACCTCGAGCGCGGCGAGCCCGTGCTGGTGCGCATCGCCGGCACCGAGCGCTCGCTCTTCGAGCGCGAGATCGCCGTGCTGCGCGGCCTCGCCGGTCGACGCGATCTGCCAACGGTGCGCGCGCACGAGCCTGGCGTGCCGCACGTGTGCGTCATGAGCTGGCCGCAGGGCCACACGGTCGACGCGCTCCTCGACGCCGGCTATCGCGTGACCGAGGCGCAGGTGGCGGTGGTGGTGCGGCGCCTGTTGGCGACCTTGGCCGAGCTCGGCGCGCTGAGCCCGAGCGTGCACCACCGCGCGCTGCACCCGGGAAACGTGTTCATCGCCGACGGCGGCCGCGTCCAGCTGATGGACTTCGCGCGCGCCACCGACACGCGGGCCGACGACGATGGCGTGGTGGCCGCGCGTCCCGGCTATGCCTTGCCTGCAGGCCGCGCGCGATCGCCGGCCGCGGAGGACCTCTACGCCGTGGGCGTCCTCGCCGCGCAGCTGTTGACGCGCGTGCCCGCCGACCAGCTGCCGATCGGCAAGAGCGGCGCGCCCGACCTCGGCGCCATCACCGACGTCAGCTCGCCGGTTGGCCGCGTGCTCGATCGCCTGCTGGCCTCGGGCACGCGCGCGGGGTTCACGTCGGCGGCCGAAGCGCTGCGCGCGCTCGACCCCGTGCCATCAAGGGTGCTGCCGGTGCTGTACGCGGCGGCCGCCGCCTTCTTCGCGCTCGTCACGGCCGCCACCGCGGGTGCCGTCGGATACCTCCTGTGGCGCACGCAGCCCACTCCGGCGCCGCTGCCGCCGCTGGTGGTGCAGGCGGCGCCGCCGGCCGAGGTGCGCGCCGAGCTGCGCGTCGAGACCACGCCCTCGGGCGCCGAGCTGTGGATCGACGGCGTGCCGAGCGGCACCACGCCGTTGTCGATGGTGCTTCCCCCGGGCGGCCACCGCGTCGAGGCGCGCCTCGCCCGCTACCGCACCGCCGTGCAGACCGTGGAGCTCGACGCGCGCGGCCACACGGTGCTGTTGGCGCTCGCGCCCGCGGCGATCGCCAAGCCGGCTCCGCGGCCTGATGACGACGTGCGCCGCATGCCGCGAATCATGCCGCTCCCCGCGCCGACCGCCGAGGAGCTCGAAGCGGCGCGCGAGCGCGCACGTCTCTACGAGCTCGGCAACGAGCTCGCGCGCCGCATCGCCGCGCAAACCGCGCTCGGCGCGTGCAGACCGCCGAGCGACGCCTGTGGCGACGCCACGGTCCACGCCGTGACGCTCGAGGTCGCGGTGGAGGGCGCCAAGGTGATCGTCGCCGACATCGGCGCGGCCTCTGGGGGCGCGCCCTGCGCCGAGCGCGTCATCGAAGCGCGCGTGGCCCCGCCGGAGGGGGCCGACGGGCTACGTGGTACGGTGCGCGTGGTGCTCGCGCCCGCCGTGTCGGCGAGCGGCTGGGGCTGGCGCCGGTGACCGCTACTTCTTCGTCGAGGCGCGCGCCTTGACGATGGCCGCCGACGCCGCGAGCGCGCTCTTGGCCGCGCCGTCGCTGTGGCCGCTGAAGAGGTAATCGCCCGCCAGGTACAGGCCGTCTTCGGGCGTGCGCAGCGCCTCGTTGAGGTCGTCGAGCGGCGAGCGCGTCACCGGCCACAGCGCGATGGAGCCCGGGTGATAGGTGTACACATAGCTGTTCCGCACGAGCTTGCTGAAGCCCGGCCACAGCTTGTCCATGGCGCCGAGCATCTCCTTCAGGCGCGCCTCGCGCCGCTGCATATGCCACGGCCCGTAGGCCTCGCCGCCGTGCACCAGGAACGCAAAGACCTCGTTCGGTGACTCGGGCGGCGCCTCGCTCTGCGCGCCGTAGATGACGCCCAGAAGCCCGTCGGTGAGCACGGGGAAGGGGTTGCCGCCGTTCTTGTCGGTGAGCTCGTGGTACTTCTTGTCGACGATGAGGTGCACCACCGTGTACTGACCACGCTGCAGCGACGCGATGGCGTCCCACTTCTTCTGCGCCAGCGGCGGATCGAACGCGATCTGGTGCACGCGCCAGAACGGCACGGCGACGACCACCTGCTCGGCCTCGAGCGTGAGCTGCTTGCCGGCCTTGTTGTACGACACGACCTTCTTGCCGCCGGGCCTGCGATCGACGCGCATGACGGTGGCGCTGGTAGTCACGTGCCCGGCCGCGTCGCTGGCGAGCGCCTCGATGAGCTTGGCGTTGCCGCCCGACACCTTGTAGTTGGGCTCGCCCTCGCCGAGGAACACGCCGAACTCGGTGAGCCCCACCAATGCCGAGAACTGGCTCGCCGACCCCGCCAGCTCACACTCGATGGTGAGGCGTATCCAGTCGTTGACCCGCTTGGTCATCTTGAAGCCGTCGAGCCACTGCTGGAAGCTCTGCTTCTGCAGCTTGGCCACCTCAGGATCCTTGATCCCCGCGCTCAGCGCCTTCTCGCGCAGCGCCTTGGCCTTGGCCATCCAGTCCTTCAGCTGCTTCACCTCCTCCGGCTTCATCATGGCGGCGAAGTACTCGTCGTTGGTGTCTTGCGTGAACGCGTACAGCTTTCCGTCGAGCACCATGGACGAAAACGGCGCCTCCACGTCGCCGTCGAGGGGCACGTTGAGCTCCTTGATCACCTGCACCAGCGGGTTATCGCCCCACACCTCTTGCAGGCCGTACTCGGCGTGGAGGCCGCCGTCGTAGTAGGCGGTCTGCAGGCGGCCGCCAACCACGTCGGTGGCCTCGAGCAGGTGGTACGGGACGCCCGCCTTCTTGAGCTCATGCGCGGTCACCAGGCCCGCCAAGCCGCCGCCCACGATGGCGACGCCCGTCGACGCGGGCGCCGGGTCGCTCGACGCGATGGTGCGCTCGGGTGCGGGAGCGGGCGGGGGCACGGGCGCTGGAGTGGGCGGCGCGGGCGGGGGCGGTGCGGGCGCCGGCGGGCACGCGGTGGCCAGGGCGAGCAGCGAGGCGGCGGTGGTGAGGGCGCGCATGCGCTCGCTTACCACGGGTCGGCGGTGCCTGACCAAGCGCGTCAGCGCAGCCCGTTGACCGTGATGCGATAGGGCAGCGTGCAGCTCGGCGTGAAGTACGTGACCACCTTGATGAAGTAGTCGCTGTCGTCGCTCGTGCCGAACGCCTCCGACCAATCGATGTGCTCGTCGGCGTTGTCGAGGTTGAGGCTGGTGGCGAGCGGCGTGTCGCTCTGGCAGTCGGCCAGGTTGCGGTAGAGCTTGAGGTCGAGGTCCATGCCCGTGGGGATGTTGGTCAGGTCGATGATGATGTGCTCGGTCGACAGCCCGGTGTTGTCGATGCCGTGAAAGAAGAAGAAGTCGGCGTCATCGTCGACGCTGTCGTAGGTGGGCTGGGCATAGACGAAGGGATCGTCGGTGCCGTCGGGGTTGCGCAGGCGGAACGCGGCGCCGCAGCTGTCGTTGTCCTCGAACTGGTCGGGCACCTGCAGGTCGGCGCCGCTGCAGTCCTCGTCGACGCCGTTGCCGCATACCTCGGTCCGCGGAAACACGGCGCCGACGCAGTCGCCCGCGGCCTCGAAGCGGCAGCTGTCGTTGCACACCTTGGTGCGCGTCCCTTGCTCGCACGGGCCGACGGTGGTGGAGGGGCCGCAGGTCTCGGTCACCTCCTCATCGGGCGTGCACTCGCCCTGGTCTTGGCACGCACCGTACACGCCGAACTCGCAGTCGTCGCCGCACACGCGCTCGCGGTAGCCGCAGTCGCCGCACTCCTCGACGTCGATCTCGCCGGGTGTGCACGTGCCCTCGCTCTGGCAGGCGCCGAAGGCGCCGAAGCGGCACGTGTCGTCGCACACCGCGATCTTCTCGCCGCAGCGGCCGCACTCCTGCACCTGCTGCTGGCCCTCGGTGCAGCCGCTGCCCTCGACGCACGCGCTGGGCGCGCCCAAGGTGCAGTCGTCGCCGCACGTGCGCGTCTGGGTGCCGCAGGTGCCGCAGCCCTCGGTGACGACGGCGTCGGGCACGCACGCGTCGCTCGGCACGGCGCACGCCGACAGCGGGCCCCAGGAGCAGTCGGCGCCGCAGGTGCGCGTCTGCACGCCGCAGTCGCCGCACGGCACCGTCTCCACCTCGTCGGGCGCGCACGCGCCTTCGCTCTGGCAAACCTCGTCATCGGCCCACAGCCCGTCGTCGGCGCAGGAGCTGTCGCGGAAGCCGCAGTTGCCACACGCGATGGTGCGCACGGTGTCGACCGCGGGGTTGCAGGCGCACCCGTCGTCGGTGTCGCACGGGCCCCAGGTGCCGTCGACCTGGCACTCTTGCACGCCCTCGGAGCCGCACGGCGCCTCGCACGCGCGCGTCGCCGGCGCCGTGCACACGGCGCAGCCCTCGTCCTTCTGGCCGTTGCAGTCGTTGTCCTCGCCGTCGCCGCACAGCTCGCTGTCGGTCACCTCGAGCGCGTCGCACAGCGACCAGTTGCCGTTGACGCACGTGCGCTGACCGCGGTGGCAACCCACGAAGCAGTCCTCGGCGTCGCCCACGTCGCACGCGGTGCCGATGCACTGGAAGCTCTCGCACGTCGACGCGCACGCGTCGGGATCGGGGCAGCAGTCGGCGTCGCGCTCGCACTGCGCGTTGGCGCGGCAGCGTCCGTTCTCGAGGCAGATGTAGTCGGCGGGGCAGTCGGCGTCATCGGTGCAGGAGCCGCCCGCGGGCGCGTCGCACACGCCGCCGATGCACAACAGCGCGCCCGGGCAATCGGCGCTCTCGGTGCACGGGATGGGCTGCTCGGGCGGATCAGGACACGCGGCGGTCAGCGCCACCAACGGGATCAACGCGGAGACAACGCGCGCCATCGCTCGATCCTACCCCGCGCTCCTGTTGCTCGCTATCGATCCCACGGCGACGCCGTACATCTCAATCGCACGCGTGGAAGCACTGCGCCTTCGGCTGCGTGGAGGGCGGCAGCTGCGCCTCGCAGTCGTCGCCGACGACGATGTTGGGCGACCAGCTCCACTCGTTGAAGGTGAGCTCGCCGAGCGTGCTGCGCACGCCGCACTTGTCGTAGGCGTAGAGCTGCGCGGTGCGCACGTAGCGGACGGTCTGGCGGTAGATCATGGCGCAGCGACCGTTCGGCACCTTGCCGGTGAACGACAGCAGGTTCTCCTGCTCGCTCGTCGACACCCAGCTCTCCTCCCACGCCTCGGAGCTGCCCACCTCGTAGCCGGTGGTGACCGACGAGCCGCCGCCCATGTCGTAGGTGACGCTCTCGCTGCTGCCGGTGGTCTGCGACTTGGCGGTGTTGATCGAGCTCTGGCGCTCGACGCCGAAGGTGCCCGAGACCGACTCGCTGATGCCGTCGGTGGTGGTGCTGCCATACACCTCGCTCGAGCTCTCGGAGCCGCCCATGCTGCTGCCGCGCTCGTACGACGTGCCCACGCGCTCGCCGCTGGTGGTCTCGCGCCCCGCCTCCACCGACGTGCCCACGGTGGTGCCGACCTTGCCCGAGACGCCGCCGAGGCCGGGGATCGACGCCTCGCCGCCCACCTCGGTCTCCACCGAGCCCGAGGTGGTGCCGTACAGGTGGTTCATCTGCTCGTTGTACGACTCCTGCGTCTGACCCTCGACGACGTTCCAGCCCCACTCGGTGCCGGTCTCGCTGCCGAGCTCCACCGAGCTCGACTCGCTCGAGCTGTACTCGGTGCCGTAGCTCTCCGACGACGACTCGGTCTCGCTCACGGTGTTCTCGTAGCCGTCGGTGGTGGAGGACTCGGAGCCCACGGTGTAGCCGTTGCTCCAGTTCTCGTTGACCTCGGTGCCGGTGGTCTCGAGGATGCTGTCGGTGAACGTGACCGACACACCGCGCTGCCGTGACTCGCTGGTGCTCTCGGCGTAGGTGACCTCGGTGCCGATGCCGCCGACGATGGGGCCGTGCACGGGCACCGGCTCGTAGTACTCCGCGAGCACGCGGTTGCCGTCGTATTGCATGCGCACCGGGCGCACCACCGGCACCGGCATGGCCGTGGCGATGGCCTGGTTGTCGGCGTCGACGGCGGTGACGCGGATGGCGGCGAGCGCGAAGTCGACGTCGTCGGCCAGGGGGTTGAACACCACGATCTCGTCGGGGTGACTGGCGGGATCGCCGATGTCGTCGACGACGCCGTCGGCGGGGTGCATGAAGCTCGTGAATTCATCGCGGCCGTTGATGTTCGCGATCTCGTAGAGGAAGTACGCGGGCGAAAAGCCGATGGCCTCGACCTGCATCACGTAGGGGACGCCGCCGAACACGCGCAGCGCGGGCTTGCCGCAGTCGGCGGTGCGCACGTTGCCGTCGTCGTCCTCGCCGAGCACGGGCTCGAGCTTGGTGATCAAGACCGAGGGCTTGACGTCGATGGCCACCTCGGTGGGCTCGCCGCGCACCTCGGCGCCGCTGGCGCCGTCGATGTTGACGGGCGTGATGGTGCCTTTGAACAGACCAGGCCGCTTGCCGCCGCCGCCGAACGGCACCTCGTAGGGACCGAAGCGATTCCAGCGCAGCACCGACGCGCCCGCGCGCACCTCCATGCCGCCGGCCAAGCCGCCCTCGGGGAAGGTGCCGTCGAACACGGGCGCGATGGTGAAGGGGGGTACGTCCTCGGGCACCAGGCGGCCACCGTCGTCGGTCCAGTAGAAGACGCCCTCGAACACCACCACCGTCTTGCCTTCGGCGGGCGAGAGGAAGCCGGTGCCCGAGAGCAACAGGGTCTCGCCCACGCGCAGCGCGTCCTTGTTGAGCGCCGTGACCCGCGGGACCGACGGCGGCACGTCGGGCTCGACACAAGCGCCGAGGACCGCCGGGAGGAGCAGCCACAACGCGCTGTGTCGAAGCGGGCGATGCCACGTCATGCGCACAGTATCGGTGGATATCCTACACGCGTTGCGGGCGCAGTCGGTCGGCGAGATCAACGCGTTCCGTCGCGGATTCAAGCCCTTGGGGCGCCGAGGACCAGCGACTCGGCGTAGCCTTCGCTCGTGCGCCGACCCGTCCACGCGCTGCTCCGTGCGCCGCCTCGTGCGCTGGTCGGCGTGCTGCTCTGCGTGCTCGCGCCGCCGGTGGCCGCGTCCGGCGCCGACCTGGGTGAGGACGCCGAGGCTCGCGCGCC
>CAZONM010000069.1:0-19149 GCA_964580865.1 uncultured Myxococcales bacterium
GAAGCGCGCCCGCGTGGCCTGCGCCGTGGGCAGCGGCAGCTCGGCCGGCAACGGTGCGGGCGTCAAGAGGAACACCGCCACCAAGGCCGCCTGCAGCGCCAACGCGAGGCCCGACGCCGCCAGGAAGCGGGCGTCGCGCGGCGCCCGCGAGGCGGCCCGCGCGGCAGCGCGATCGAAGCGGACGTCGAACGTCACGGCCCCGAGCTCCAAGCGCGCGCTGCCCTGCCCCGGCGCCAGGTCGAGGGCGGCGACGTTGGCGACGTGGCCGTCAACGAGGAGTCGCATGCCAGGCGCCGGGCGGAGGCGAGCGCCCGACGAGCCATGGGCGACGAGCGCGAAGGCGGGCTCGGGGATCGACGGGTCGTCACAGCAGAAGGTGCCGCGCGGGCCCACGGTGAAGGCCTGGCCGGGCAACAAGCGCTCCACCGCGATGGTGGTGCCGGCCCAGCTCACGACGACGTCGAGGGAAGCAGTGGTGTCGCTCATGTCGCAGAGACACGCACGAGGCGCGCGCGGTTCCGCCGGCACGCGCGATCACCCACGTCGAGACGACAGCGCCCCTCCAAAGAGGGGCGCTGTCCGACGTCATCGTCGAGGGAGCTGTGTCAGCCGCCCGACGAGCTGAACACGAACGGATAGGTCACGAACACCTGACCGCCGCCCTTCGGGTTCGGGAACTTGAGGCGCTGGATGATGCGCAGCACGCAGCCCTCGATGGGCTTGGCCGAGCCGCCGCCGAAGGTGTTCTCCGCCGCCTGTCCCGAGCTCACGTCGCCCGAACCAGTGATGACCCAGCTCATGACGAGCTTGCCCTCGAGGTTCGGATCCTTCGTGAGCTCCTTCTCGTAGCAGTACTTGATCTGCGACATCACGCGGTTGATGACGCGCTGAATCTCTTCGCGCGACAAGCCGCCCTCGTAGATGATCTTGCCGGGCACGATGCGGGTCATGCCCTTGCCGCGACCGCCGAGGTCGATGTTGCCGCTGCCGCCGGAGCCGCGGCCGGTGCCCGAGCCGAGGCCGCCGATGCCGAGGCCGGTGCCGCCGCCGCCCGCGCCCGTGCCGCGCGAGCCGAGGCCGCCGGCGCCGCCCGCGTCACCCATGGACGCGCCCTTGAGGCCACCGAGCTGGTTGTTGATGCCCGAGCCGAGGCCGCCGGGACCGAACACGTTCGAGACCGCGCCCTCGGGGCCCTTGAGGCCGAGCTGCGCGAGCGCGTCCATGGCGATCTTGCGATCCTCCTCGCGCTTGTCCTTGTCGACGGTGGGCGCGCCCTTCTTCGACGCGAGCTTGTCTTCCTTCGGCTTGTCCTTCTTGCCGAACACGCCGGCCTCGTCCTTGTGCTGCGCGGCCTTCTTGCCCGACAGCTCCTTCTCCTTCTTCTTCTCTTCCACCTGCAGGATCAGCTTGGTGAAGTCCTGCTGGTTCTTGAAGAGGTCATCGTCGTCGAGGGAGGGGAAGTTGGGCGTGAGGAAGAACGCGAGCACCAGGCCCAGCTGCAGGATGAGCGCGAGCGCCAGGACCTTCGAGTAGAAGTAGTCCAGCGTCTGGAACATGCCGAGGTCGATGGGCGCGTAGCGCTTCGAGTACTGCACCACGAGCTCGATGGGCCCCACGCGCACGGTCATGCGCTGGCCCACCTCGAGCTTGACCGTGCCCGACGCGGGCTTGCCGTCGAGCGTGGCCTCCATGCCGCTGGCGACGTTGACCGTGACGCCGGCCTGATCGAGCGTCACCAGGCGATACGACGGCGACGGGATCGACTGGTGCGAGATCTGGAAGCTGTTGCCCGCGGCCGGGCCGATGGTGACGTCGCCGGCGCCAGACACGCGCGCGACGCCAATGACCGTGCCACCCCAGAGCGCGGTGACGTCGACGTGGCCCTTGCCCTGCGGCTTCTCGTCGGGGCCGAGCTCGGCGGTGAGCTTGCCCGCGTGGCCGTGCGTCTCCTTCATGGAGCGGTGCGCCGAGTGCGTGGCCTTGCCGAGCTTGAAGCCCGAGTGCGAGACCTCGCGCTGCACCACGCGCGGCGCCATCGACGTGACGCTGCGCTGAGGCGCGCCGTTGCCGCCCGAGGACTTCTGGCGCGGCGGCGGGCTCGGCGGCGCTTGGGTCTTGGCGGGCGCGGTGCGCTCGGCCTCGTGCGAGGGCGCCGGCGGCTTGGCGGGCGCGGCCTCCTTCGCGGGCTTCTTGTCGGCCTTCTCGGGGGCCTTGGCCGCGGGCTCGGGCGCCTTGGGCGCGGCGCCGAGGGCCACGGGCGCCGGCTGCTCGGCGGTGGTGTCGGCGGGCGTGGGCACCTTGAGCGTGGTCTCGGCGGTGGCCTGCTCGTGACCGCTGGCGCGGCGGATCGGCACCGTGGGCGCCAGCACGTCGCCGCCGAAGTGCACGGCGATCTTGTTCTTGCCGATGGTGATGGTGTCACCGTCGCCGACGTCGGTCTCGCCGGTGAGCTCCTTGCCGTTCAGCTCGGTGCCCTCGTCGCTGCCGAGGTCGAGCACGCACATCTTGCCGTCTTTGGGCTTGATCATGCAGTGCAGCGAGCTGACGTCGTCACCCTGGAGGCGAACGTGCGCCGAGGCACCGGAGCCCACCATGATGGGGTCACCGGTGTTGAACTCGAGCACCTTGGTGGCGCCGTCGGGGAGGTTGATGGTGAGGCTGATCGAGGTCTTGTTCTCGGCCATATCGCTCTCTCTTGTTCGTAACCGGGCCTGTTTCGTCAACGAGGTTCGCGGGAAAAAGACCTGATCTATCGGCCCGATGTCCTACCTGTCCCTACCCGGGCGCGAGCCGCGCCGCGCCACGTCGAAGACGCGGCCACCGACGTCACCGACAGCGCGTCGACGGCCCTGGTTCTCGCGCCGGGATCCGTCCACTGCCTCGGGATCACCGCAGCGAGCCCACGGACGACGCCAGCTCGGGACGGAACGTGGCGCGCAGCTCGATGAGGTTGCGGAACTTCACCCGCGTGCGGCCGTGCAGGTACTCGGTGGTCGGCTTGACGACGACGCCGCGGATGTCGGCCTCGGTCATGTCGAGGAAGGTCTTCTTGGACGCCACGACGCGATCGGGCTCGTGGACGGGGGCGGGATCGTCGGGGGCCAGGTGCAGCGAGCCCGCGAGCGCGAGGACGATGAGGGTGTGCATGGGCGCTCGACACCGAGACGGGCGCGCGAGTTCCCGCGCGACGCCGGCAGCCCGAGCAACGACGCGGCAGGGTTCCAGCCGGCCGGGGGGCGAAGGCACGGCGGCACCGCCGACGGGCCCGAGCAGCACCCCGGTCCACGTCGCCACCGGTGGTCTGGCGGCGCGACCTGGCGCGACGACGGCGCGCGGAAAGCGCAGCGCCTACGCGGAACGCTCGGGCCGTAGCCCACGGGGCGCGCGCCCGCGCGCGACCACAGGCGCCACCACGATCACAGCGCGGAGACGGAGCGCTTCAGCTCGGGGCGGAAGTTGCCGCGCAGCTCGATGAGGTTGCGGAAGCGCGTCTTCTTCCGGTTCTTGATGTAGCTGCCCTCGGGCTTGGTCAGCTCGCCCTCGATGTTGACGTCGGAGAAGTCGATGACCGTCTTCTTGTTGTAGACGACCTTGTCGGCCTCTTCGACGACGGTGTCTTGGGCGAACGCCGGAGCGGCAAGGGCGAGAGCGACGGCGACGACGGCGAGCTTCTTCATGGCGATCCTCGTTCGGGCCTAGCGTACGAGCGCGGCGACACGACGGCAACGGGCCCGTGGTCGGGCGGGTGAGCGATGGGAGCGGCGACTACTTGGGCGCCGCGTCGGGGGCGGGGGTCGGCGCCGGCGCGGGAGCAGGTGGCTCGGCGGCCTTCTTGGCGGCCTTCTCCTTCTCCTCCTCGGCGGCCGCGGCCTTCGCCATCTCGGCCTGCTTCTTCATCATCTCTTGGTTCTTGAGGGTCTGTTCGATGTTCTTGCACTCGAGGCCGATGGGGTCCTTGTCGTCGCCCCCGCCGCCGGCGTCCTTGTACCTGCCGCACCACTGCAACGCCTCGCTCGGCTTGTTGAGCTGCAGGTTCGTCACCATCGCGATCTCGCCGAAGGCGTCGGCCGCCTTGGGGTTGATCTCGACGGCGCGCTGGAGCTGCGCGATGGCCTCTTGCGCCTTCTGCTGGCCCGCGAGCGCGAAGCCGAACCCGAGGTTGGCCTCGGGGTGACGCGGCTCGATCTTCATTGCCTGGCCGAAGTGGTTGGCCGCCGTGTTGTAGTCGCGGTAGCGCAGCGCGATGGCGCCGAGGTTCAAGTGCGCCGAGATGAGGGCGGGATCGATCTCGACCGCCTTCTTGAAGAAGCTGACGGCCTCGGGGTAGCGCCCGCGCTTCACACGGATCATGCCGCGGTTGTTGTAGAGCGCGGCGTCCTTGTCGTTGAGCTTGAGCGAGTTGATGGCGATGGTCTCGGCCAGGGCGAACTTCTCCTGGTCGAAGTAGATGAGGCTGAGGTTCTTGAGCGCGTCGACGTTGTCGGGATCGCGCGACAACAGCTGCCGACAGGTCTTCTCGCCCTCGTCGTAGTCCTTGTTGAGCCGATAGAGGACGATGAGGTTGTTGAGCAGATCGGGATCGGGCGCCTGCCCCGCCGCCTTCTGCTTCTCGAGCGCGCCCTCGTAGAGGTTGATGCCCGCGCGGTAGTCGCCCTTCTCCTTGTGCAGCAGGCCGAGCAGGATGACGACCTCGCGCGAGTCGCCCTTCTCCTTCTGCAACGACGCCAGCGCCGATGACGCGCTGTCATAGTTGCCGAGCTTGATGTCGGCGCTCGCCTCGCCCACGCGAGCGTCGAAGTTGCCGGGCTCCTTCCTGAGCGCCTGCGCGTACTTGGCCTTGGCTTCTTGCGCGCGGCCCTGCTTCAGCAGGAGGCCCGCGTCGGCGATGAGCGCCTGCAGCGAGTCCTCCTTCTTCGCCACCGGCGTGGTCGACGTCTCGACGGGCTTGTCGTCCTTCTTCTCGGTGGTGGTGGTGGTCCCGCATGCCGTGAGCGCGCCCACGGCGGCGAGCACGAGCACATGGGTGACGAGCGACGGGGAGGCGTGGTTCACGGGGTTCCTCATGACGTTCACCGGGCCGCCGTGCGCGTGGGCGCCGACACCGCCGCCGACGGGAAGAACGGCAGCTCGTAGATGCGGCCGAACTTGGCCGGCTTGAACTTGCGCAGGCGATCCTCGAGCTCGATGGTGTACGAGGAGTACACGCCCTTCTGGAACGCCGCGTCAAGCGCGGCCTCGAGCGCGGTGATGGCCTGCTCTTCGACGGGGAACGCGATGTTCTCGAGCTCGGCCATGAACAGGTCGGTCGCCTCGGGGTTGTTGGCCAACGCCGGCGGCACCGGGGCGGCGCGCAGCGTGGTGACGTAGTCGAGCAGCGCGTCGGCGGCGCGCAAGAGGCCCGCGATGGCCCACTCGGCGCTGCCGTAGTCCTTCAGGTCGAAGTACTTCTTGGCGACCTCGTCGCGCTTTTTCTTCTTGGTGTCGAGCGCCTCGGCCACCATCTTCATGCCCTTGCGGCCCGAGACGCCGGCCTTCTGCTCGATCTTGATGGACTTGTAGTCGAGCCACTCCTTCTCGAGCATGTGGAAGCCGCAGAAGCCGCCGGCCTGCACGCCGATGTCGCCCTTCTTGACCTTGTCGTCGAGCTTCTTCCAGTTCGACAGGATGCCCTCGCAGATGTCGAGCATGTCCTTGTCGCGGCCGGCCTTCTGCAGCGCGATGGCGGTCTTGTAGCGCGACATCAGGACCTGCTCGGGCTTGGCGTCACGCCCGTGCAGCTTCTCGAACTCGCCATACATGGCCGCGGTGCGCTTCCAGTCTTCTTTGTCCTCGTAGACCGCGGCCATGCGCAGGTAGACATCGGGGATGTCCTTCTGCTTGGGGAAGTCCTTGATGTAGCGCGCGAACAGCTTGACGGCGCTCTCGGTGTCGCCGAGGCCCAGGTGGAAGATGCCGGCGTTGTAGATGGAGTCGGGCGACTTCGGGTTGTCCTTGTACTTGTCGGCGAACTTCACGTACCAGTCCGCCGCCGTCTTGTACTGCGCGACCTTCTCGTAATAGGCGGCGAGGTTCGCGTAGGTGGTCTCCTCGGCGTTGGCCTTCTTCAGGTCCGCGTTGGTCGTCATCTCCTTCGGGAACTCCTTCAGGATGCGCTCGGCCCACACGATGGCGTTGTCGATCTGCTCTTCGTTCGCGTACAGGAGCTGCACGTTGTACGTCGCGATGGAGGCGAACTCGCTCTTGGGGAACTCCTTGACGAAGCTCTCGAACTTGCCGGCGGCGGCGAGCGCGGCCTCGCTCTTCTCCGCGCTGCCCTTGGGCAGCGTCTCGTACTTGGCGCGCACGGCGTCGGCGTTCTTGAAGGTGGCGCCCTCCATGAAGCGGACCACCAGCTTCGCGAACTTGTCTTCCTTCATGAGGGTCTTGTTGTCGGCGAAGGTGCGCGACCACTTCTCGAGCGCGGGGTAGTCCTCACGCGCGTCGTAGGAGTCGAGGATCTGGTCGGCGCCCTTGCGCGCGTACTCGTTGTCGGGCCACACGGCGATGAGCTCGCCGAAGCGCTTGGCGGCCTCGTCGAAGTGGTTGTGGCCCTGGAAGATGAAGCCCGCCTTGAACTTCACCACGATCAGCTCCTCCTCGATCTTCTTGTCCTTCTTCCAGTCGGTGCCCATCACGCTCACGTAGGCGTCGCAGGCGTTGGCGAGCGCGACCTCGTCGTCGGGGATCTTCTCGGCCTCGTACTTCTTGCCCTTCTGGTAGTCCTGAAGCTTCTTGATCTCGACCGCCTTGACCTCCCCCTCCTTGCGCTTCTTGCACTTGCCCTTCTTCTCATCGTCCTCGGAGCAGCCTGAGGTGTCGCCGAGCTTGCCATCTCTCGAGACGGGCGGCGGCTGCACCTTGTTGACGATCTTCTCCCACGCAAGCACCGCGTTGTAGGCGCACGTCTTGGTGTACTCGCCCTTGGCGTCGCGCTTGACGACCGCGTCGTACTGCGCGGCGGCCTCGCGCCACTGACCGAGATCCCACAGGAGCTCGGCGTAGAAGAAGTTCAGGCGGTAGGAGCTGTCGCTGTCGGGGAAGGCTTGCAGGTACTGCGCGTAGATGTCGCGCGCCACCTCGTAGTCCTCGACCTTTTTGAACTTCTGCGCGTAGCGGTGGTAGTCGGTGACCAGCTCGCGCATGCGGCTCTCGGCGATGGCGCGGGCGCGCTCGACCGCCGTGTTGTTGCTCTCGTTCTTGCGCCACCACGAGCTGCCCGGGCGATACAGCTCCACCAGGCGCGTGACCTCCTTCTTCACGTTGGCGCGGTCGCCCATCTGCGAGTAGGCGGCGACGATCTGCGACTGGTAGTCGGGCGACGAGGTGTGGTCGGGGTCGAGGTTGATGAGCAGGCGCAGGGTCTCGATCTGCAGCGGGTGCTTGCCCTGCTCCTTGTAGACGGCGGCGAGCTTGGTGGTGAGGCGGTAGCCCTCTTGCGCGCCCGCCTCCTTCTTCAGGTACTCGTAGGCGTCCTTGGTCTTGTCGAGCTGCGAGTACGTCAGCACCATGTCGTTGAGCGCCTCGCGCTTGAGCTGCAGCTTCTCGGTCTCGCCGGACTTGGTGTCGCTCTTACCCGAGCGCCGGATCACGTCCTTGAACTTCGAGAGCGCGTCGTCGTAGGCCTGCGCGTTGTAGTCGCACCACGCGAGCTTGTAGAGCGCGTAGTTGGCGACCGACGGGCGCTTCTTCGCTTCGCCGATGTCGTAGGCCTTCTTGTAGGCCTTGGTCGACTTGGTCAGGTCGTTGGCCTTGAAGTAGTGCTCGCCGAGCGCCAGGTACGAGTCGGAGACGTACTCGCTGTCTTGGTACTGCCGGATGAGCTGCGAGTAGTTGTCGACCGCCTCTTTGGTCTTGCCGGCCTCGTATTGGTTGAAGGCCATGATGTAGAGCACCTCGTCGAGGCGCGGGTAGTCGGGGAACTTCTCGAGGACGATGCCGTAGTTGTCGAGTGCCTGCTTCTTGTACGCCTCGCTCTTCTTGGCGAACGACGTGAGCTGTGGCTCCTTGCCTTGGCGGCCGCCGTCGACCCACTTCTGGTAGGCGTCGTCGAACTCCTTGAACTCGGTCTGGTACGCGAACTTCGACTTGTCCCAGTAGATCTCGGCCAGGCGGAAGATGAGCTCGCCCTCCTGCGACTTGCCGTGCATCTTCGGCAGGAGGCCCTTGATCTCCTCGATCTGCTCGTCGCGCTTCTTGTCGGCCTTGGCCGAGTTGTCGAACTGCTTCGCCGAGAACGCGTCGCGCTTGATGCTGGCGGGCCCGGTGGTGCGCAGCGCCTCGTCCTTCTTCTCCTCGCCCTTGTCCGCGCCCTTGTCGTCCTTCTTCTCGTCCGCCTTGTCGGCCTTCTTGTCGGCCTTCTTCTTCTTGGCGGCGGCGGCGCTGGCGACGGTGAGCCCGTGCGGGCCGAGCTCGGCGCTGAACGCGAACAACCCGACGGTGACGAGCGCGAGCGCGCGGAGGGGAGAGAGCGTCATGGGCGGTCTTCCTGTCGACGTGGCGAGACAAATTCGCGTAGTGAAAGCGTCGCGCGGAAGCAACGGGCTTCCGGCGCGAAAGGCGGCGCCCTCGCGGTGTAGCAGGATGTCCTACACGGCGGCTCGACGTCGGCGCTGCGCCCGAGCTACTCGAAGCACTCGGTCTTGATGGTGAACTCGTAGTAGCCGAGCTCGTCGACCCAGTACTCGTTGCGGAACCACCAGAACTGGAACGTGTCGTCGGGGATGAACGGGCGCGGCTGGCGTGCGCGACTCTTGCCGCCGATCTCCTTGCCCTGCTCGAGCCAGTCGGCCTCGGCGGTCTTGGTCTCGAGCGCCACGATGGAGGCGCGCGTGGTGATGTCGCCGAGCTCGCCGTTGATGTCGTTGACCTTGGTCTTGAGGAACTTGCCCACGAGCGCGAGGTACGCGTCGCGCGTGTCGTTCGCGAAGTCGGTCATCTCGCGGCCCATGTCGGAGCGCTTGAACGTGTCGTTCTTCTCGAACACCTTGGCCTCGCGATCGATCTCGCGCAGGAAGCGCTCCATCTTGGCGAACTTGGGATCATGCGTGATCGCGAACGCTACTGGGCGTGGGATCATCGTGCTGCCCTTGTCGTCCTTCCCCTGCTTGAGCGACTTCTGCAGCAGCGGGTACCACTCATCGAGCGCGAAGTTCTCGTCGAGCAGGCCTTGCAGCGTCTTGGTCATGGGCCCGTAGGTGTCCTTGGTCTCCTCGAGGATCGTGTTCACGCGGTCCCACTGGCAGTTGTAGTAGTAGATGATCGCCTGCAGGATGCGCGCTTCGGGATAGAACTCGTCGCCGAAGTAGGGCGCGCGCAACGAGTGCAGCGCGCCGAGCGCCTTGCCATAGTTGTTGCTCACCGTCTCGGCCCACGCGCGCTCGAAGAGCGCCTGCGGCCACGTGTCGGAGAAGCGCGGCACGTTGAGGAACTCGCGGCGCGCCTGCGCCAGCCCGTCGGTGCGCTTGGGGTCGCCCTCGTCGAGCTGGTAGGCCTGCTCGTAGTGCGTGCGCGCCAGGCCCAGGCTGGCCAGGTCGCGCAGCTCGAGCAGGCGCTCGTCGGAGGCGTCCTTGGGGATCGCGTCGCGCGACTTCTCGAAGTGCTCGATGACCTGATCGTACTTGGGCGCGTAGTTGTCGCCGCGGCCCACGCCGAGGCGCACCAGGCCGAGCATGTACTGCGCGTGCGGGTACTTCGGGTTGCCGGGCTTGACCGTGCCCAGGAAGTCGCGCGCTTCCTTGAAGTTGGCGCGGTTGAACATGAAGCGGCCGAGCGTGTAGTGCACGCGCTGCAGCACCTCGGGGTTCATCTTGCGCAGCGCGTTCTCGTTCTCGGGCGTGTAGATGGCGTCGAGGATCTGCGGCGTCTTCAGGTCGTCGTCGAGCGCGTCGCCCACGGCGAGCAGGCCCTCGATGGCGTCGTCGAAGTGGGGGTGATCGTTGCCGCTCTTGGCGATGTCCTCGTAGTACTTGAGCGCGGCCAGCGGCAGCCCGAGCTTCTCGAAGCTCTTGGCGAGGCCGTACTGGGCCTCGGCGATGTCGCCCTCTTCTTCCCCCTCGAACCGCAGCACCGAGTAGAACTGCGCGGCCGCGACGTCGAAGTCGCCGCCCTTGAAGGCCTTCACGGCCTTCTCGATGTTCTGAGCCGAGGCCGGCAGCGCCAGGGAGAGCGTCGCGGCGACGAGGATGGTCTTGTTCATGGTCCGCCTCAGGTTCCGCGTCAGAAGATGAACGACACGCCGGCCTGGCCGAGCACCAGGTTCGTGACGTCGAAGCTCGGGCCGTCGGCGTCGGCGACGTCGGCCTCGCGCACCGATAGCGGCAGCACGTAGTCGCGCACCTCGATGCGCACGCCGAGCCAGTCGGTGAAGTAGAAGCGCAGGCCGCCGCCGAACGACGTGGCCAGCGTGGCCGGCACGCCGAATGGCGCCGGCAGATCGACGTAGCTCTTCTGCACACCGTTCTGCGTCAGGCTCTCGAGCTGCAGGCCGAAGGCGCCGGCGCCCACCGACAGGTACAGGTTGAACTGGCCGAGCGCGAGGTCGTGCACGCTGACCTTGCCGTACAGCGGGCTCCACTGGGCGTCGGCGGCCGCGAACCACGGGAACTGGTAGAGCTTCACGCGCTCGGGCGCCAAGCTCTCCTTCTCGCGCAGCTCCACCGTGAGCTCGCTGTCGCGGCCACCGAGCGCCGGGCCGGTGGCGTTCCACCACGCGAACACGCCGCCGGTGAGCTCGAAGGCCACGTTCTCCTTGAGGTGGTAGAGGCCCGACGCGATCACGCCCGTGTGCGACGTGAACGAGTCGTTCACGCTCTGCGCGAGCTGGGGCGAGAGCTCGAACTTGCCCGCCACCAGGAAGGGCTTGCCCTGCACGACGAAGATGGTCTCCTCGGTGGTGGTGGGCGCCTCGTCGGCCGGGGCCGCGGCGGGGGCGTCGGCCGCCGGCGAGCCGTCTTCGCCTTCCTCCGGCTCCTCGGCCGCGTCGTCACCCGACGCTTCCTTCTCGTCTGCGTCCGCGGCGTACACCGCGGGCGCCATGGTGGTCAGTGCGGCGAAGAGCAACAGCTTCTTCATGGTGGTGGTTCCGGGTGCGGGCAAGGCGGACGACGGTCGGTCACAGGAGCAGCGAGAGGCCGACCTGGAACATGGTGTTGGACGAGACGTCGGGGAAGCACTGCTTGTCGGCCCCGACCACCAGCGTGTAGCCGCCGGTGCAGGCGTCTTCGTCGTTGGCGTTGTGCTCCTCGACGTTGGGGTTGAGGCCGTTGTAGTTGCGCAGCTCGGCGCGCAGCGCCACCCACTTCCACGGGATCAGCCGGATGCCGAGGCCGTAGTTGCCCGAGAAGCGCACCTGCGCAGTGTCGTCGGCGCCGGTGTTGAGCTTGCGCGTGATGCCCTCGGCGCCGGCGCCGGCCAGCGCATACAGCTGGAAGTTCAGATCGAGCTCGGAGACCGCGGAGATCTTGCCGTAGATGGGAGACCACTGGACGTCGCCGCCGGCGAACCACGTGGTCATCCACATGTCGGGGAGCTGCGGCTCACAGCTGCCGTTGCCGCCGCTGACGTCGTTGAAGCACTCCTGCCCCTCGTTGGCCCGCTTGGCCGACGATCCATCGACGCGCACGTTGCCGACGATGCCGGTCTCGCCGCCGAGCAGGTAGCCGCCGAAGCCCTCGAACGCCAGCCAATCGAAGAGGTGGAAGGCCGCGGCGCCGCTGCCGCCGAGGTGGTCGACGTACTTGTCGTTGAACGAGTAGTCGAAGATGCCGGTGAGCTCGAAGCGGCCGCCCATGGGGAAGAGCTTCTGGTCGATGAGCGGTGTCCCGGCACGCGGCTTGCGCTCCTCCACGCGCTGAAACGCCGTGGTGTCATCGCTCTTCTTCTTGTCGGCGGTGGCGTCGTCATCGCCCGCGGCGTCGTCATCGGCGGCGGCGCGCGCGAGCGGGCTCGCCAGCGAGCATCCGAGGACGAGTCCGGCGCACATCAAGCGAGGGAGCAGCATCGCGAGGTCCTTTGACAGGAGGAGCGGGGCGCTTCTAGCAGAGACGATCGGGAAAAAAACGTGGATCCTTGGCCGGAGAGCGCCGTCAGAGGCGGAAGGTCACGCCCGCCAAGAGCTCGGTGGTCAGCTCGGGGGTGACCACCGGGTGCAGCAGGCCCGAGCCCTCCACCGCCACCTCGAGCCCCACCGCGAGGTCGCGCATGACGAAGTAGTCGACGCCGCCGGCGAGCTTCAGGCCCTCGTTCCAATGCAGGTCGCCGTGCCCAAAGGGGCCGCCCAGCGCCGAGGTGAGCATGGCCGAGCCGTAGGGGATGAAGGGCGCCCCGAGCTGCACCAGGCGGTACTTCGCGCCCAAGCCCAGGTTCACGTCGAGGAACCCGGGCGAGACCACGGGCCGCAGCGCGCCCGTGAAGGCGAGCGCCCCGTCGAACGACCAGTCGAGATCGACGCCCAGCACCATGCCCCCCTGCGGCGTGGCGCGCGTGGCCGCCGAGAACCGCATGGCGTTGACGGCGGCGCCCGCCACGGGACGGAGCAGCAGATCGCCCGGCTTCACCGTGTACGCGGCCGCCGGCGTGGCCACGGCGATGAGGGCGGCGACGACGAAGGGGGCGAGCGCGCGGCTCATGCGCGCGCCCCACGCTGGAAGGCCGAGGGACCGAGCCAGCGCGCCGCGGACCCGAGCTCCTCTTCGATGCGCAAGAGCCGGTTGTACTTGGCCACGCGATCCGAGCGCGACAGCGAGCCGGTCTTGATCTGTCCGGAGCCCGCGCCCACCGCCAGGTCGGCGATGGTCGTGTCGGCGGTCTCGCCCGAGCGGTGCGACACGATGGACGCGAAGCCGTTGCGGTGCGCGAGCTCGATGGCGTCGAGCGTCTCGGTCAGCGTGCCGATCTGGTTGAGCTTGATGAGGATGGCGTTGGCCGCGTGCTGCTCGATGCCCTTCTGCAGGAGCTTCGGGTTCGTGACGAAGAAGTCGTCGCCGACGATCTGGCAGCGGTGGCCGAGCTCGGCCGTGATGGCGCGCCAGCCGTCCCAGTCGTTCTCGTCGAGCGGGTCCTCGATGGACACGATGGGGAAGCGCGCGCACGCGTCTTTCCAGAACGCGATCAGCTCGTCGCGCCCGCACGCCTTGCCGCCGAAGTCGTACGTGCCCTTCTGCTTGTCGTAGAAGCTCGAGGATGCGGCGTCGACCGCCAGCGCGATGTCGGCGCCGGGCTTGAACCCCGCGGCTGTGATGGCCTCGAGCAACAGCTCGAACGCCTCGCTGTTGCTCTTGAGGTCGGGCGCGTACCCGCCCTCGTCGCCCACGCCGGTGTTGAGCTTCTTGCCCTTGAGCAGCTTCTTGAGGTGGTGGAAGGTCTCGGCGCCGAAGCGCAGCGCCTCCGAGAAGCTCGGCGCGCCCACGGGCACGATCATGAACTCTTGGATGTCGAGGTTGTTGTCGGCGTGGCTGCCGCCGTTGATGACGTTCATCAGCGGCACGGGCAACAAACGGGACTGCCGACCGCCGACGTGCTGGAAGAACGACACGCCATGGTCGTCGGCCGCCGCCTTGGCCGCCGCCACCGAGACGCCCAGGATGGCGTTGGCGCCGAGCTTGCTCTTGGTGGGCGTGCCGTCGAGGCCGATCATGGAGCGATCGAGGCCGACCTGATCGTCAGCGTCCATGCCGACCACCTCGGGCGCGAGCACCTCGTTGACGTTGCGCACCGCCTTGGTCACGCCCTTGCCGAGGTAGCGCTTGGCGTCGCCGTCGCGCAGCTCGAGCGCCTCGTGCTCGCCGGTGGACGCGCCCGACGGCACCGCGAAACGCCCCTCGGCGCCGGTCTCGAGCACCACGTCGACCTCGACCGTGGGGTTGCCGCGGGAGTCGAGGATCTCGCGGGCCTGGACGTGCAGAATCTCGCT
Source organism: uncultured Myxococcales bacterium (assembly GCA_964580865.1). Classification (GTDB taxonomy): domain Bacteria; phylum Myxococcota; class UBA727; order UBA727; family VGSZ01; genus JACOUT01. The sequence goes on from CAZONM010000069.1 coordinate 13,949, forward strand.
CATCGGTGCCTCGAAGGGCGCGCTGCGCCCTGGCTGCTCAACGCGGGCGCGCGCGTGCTAGCACGGAGCTTCGGCACCTGGAAAGGCGAGATTCCATGGCCCCATGGTGGAAGCGGTACGAGCCGATCCTCGAGGCGCGGCCGCGCGCAGGCGAGGATGTCGTCAAGGACCTGATCGCCAAGGAGCTGGTGGACCTCTACGAGCGCTTCCCGCCCGCCGAGCACGAGGTGGAGTGGGAGGACGCGGCGTTGGCGCGCCGTTTCCAGGGACGCCTGGCCGAGCTGCCGCCGCTCGACGGCGCCATGGTCGACGCGCTCTCGCAGGTGGTCACCTGGGATCTCGATCACGAGGCCGATGCCGTTGACCACTTCTTCCGGAACGAGCGCCACCGCGACGCTGCGCCCACGCCCGCGCACGTCGACGCGCTGCACCTGGTGTGGCGCACGGTGGTCGAGCACCTGTACGCGCGCAAGGAGGAGTGCCAGGGCATCCTCAGGCGCGCCGACCTCGTCGACATCGTCGAGCACGCGCGCCAGCGCTACGCCGCGCGGCGCGCGCACGTGAGCTGACGGGCACCCCCGGTGGACCGCGAGCGCCCGGCGCCGTCAGAACATGAAGCCGACGCCGGCGCTGAACCCGAGGGTGAAGTTGAGCACGTCGCCGCCCGCGAGGGTCTCGAGCTGCTCGCCGACGAAGATCTTGCGGCCGCCCTGGTTGCTGTAGTCGGCCATGGCCCCCAGGGTCTGCCCGCGCAGCTCGCCGAAGAACCCGCCGATGAGGTCGAAGCGCGCGCCGGCGCTGGCGTACCAACCGTAAGCGAGCGAGGTGCCGCCCGGATCGTCGGGCTTCTCCTCGTAGTACGTGAGCGGCAGCGCGTCGGCCTTGACGTCGATCTCGAGGCGGTGCCCGGCGATGATGATGGGAACGAAGGCCTCGGCGCCCACGGCCGCGGTGTGGAACTCGAAGCCCGGCACCACCGTGAGGTTCTCGGTCTGGCCGCCCACGCTGACGGTCTGCGCCTCGATGCTGGCGCCGTAGTAGCGGTAGCCCGCGCGCGCGCCGAAGCCCATGCCGTTCTTCAGCACGAAGCGCCCCTTGAGCATGGCGCCCACGCGGAAGTGGGTGGCCGTGAGCGCGCTCGGCGTCACGGGGACGTCGCTGGCGTTGATCCGGAACGGCACGAAGGCGATGGCGGCGTCGGCCTCGACGCCGATCCACGGAATACCGAAGGGCCGCAGCGGCCATGCATCGACGGCGACACTGCCGCCGGGGAAGAAGACCGCGTTGAGCTTGGTGCTGCCGACAGCGTCGCCCTCGAAGCTGTAGGCCCAGGTGGCGCCGTCGAACGCGGCGGTCAGCGCCAGCGTGTGCGCCAGCGCCGTGCCGGACGGCGCGGGCTCGTCGACCTTCTCCTCGGCGTCGATGCGGCGGCCGGTGTCGTCGACGGTGGAGCGCGCCACCGTCTCGGGCGCGCTGTCGTCGTCGATGGAGGACCTCTTGCGCTTCTTCTTGGGCGCGGGCATCGCGTCGTCGTCGTCGCTGGCGAAGGCGAGCGGTGAGTCGTTGGTGCGGTCGTCGTCGGACGGGTCCTTGAAGCGTTCGCGCCGCGCCGGCTTCGGCGGCTCCACATCGTCGGGGTCGGGCCGCCGGCGCACCGGCTCCGCGGTCGCTGCAGGATCGTCGTCGAGGCTGACGCGCCGCTTGGGCGCGGGATCCTCGTCGTCGTCGGCCAAGACGTCGGTGATGCGCACCTCGCGGCTCACCGGTTTGGCGGCGGGTGCCGGCAGCGTGACGGGCCGCTGGCGCTTCCACGCCGCCAGCGACGGCCGCAGCGCGTCGACCACGGCGACGGCCGTGTCCTGCGGATCGCGCCCGAGCGGCAGCTCCACGAAGAAGCGTGGCTCGCCGTCCTTGGCGTACGCGATCACCAAGAGCACCTCGTCGTCGCCCTTGCCCGCTGCCCGCTCGCCCGTCACCAGCACGTCGATGGCGCGCTTAGCGAGGATGGGCGCCAGATCGCCGGCGTCGTACGGCGTGCGCAAGCGGCGCGTCTCGTCCGCGACCGTGTCGCTCGCGACCACCGCGGCGCTCGACACCAGCTCGAGCTCCAGCTCGAGCGCCTCTTTGACCTCGGCCGCCCCGCTGCCCTTGCCGGTGAACGGCAGCACCGCCACGCTCACGGGCTTGGCGCGCGGCGCCTTGCGACGCTTGGCGTGCGCTGGCGCGGTGACCGCGAGCATCACCGCTGCCGCGACCACGAGCGGCACGATCGACCGGGGCGCCGATAACGCCACGAGGTCGAGTGTAGCGGCTCGCGCGACGGACTTCACCATCGGGGCATCGGCCCAACGCCGGGTGCGCCCTTGCGTTCCGCCTTGCCCTTGCGTAGCCGTGGCCCCATGGGGTCGAGGAAAAAGAAGCATGCCGCCCCGCCGCCCGCGCGCCCGGCTGGCTCGCCGCGCGTGGTGGCCGTCACGGGCGCTTTCGGGGCCATTGGACGGCGCCTCGTGCCTCTCCTCGAGGCGGATCCCGACATCGACCGCGTGGTGGCGCTCGACATCCGGCCCGCCGCCGTGGGGCGCGACGTCGATCCCGCCGCCTTCCTGGCCGCCCACGGCAAGCTCTCGTCGCACACGTTGGACCTAGCGCAGGCCGGCGCCGACCGCGAGCTCGCCGAGGTGCTCGAGCGCGAGGGCGCCGGCGCCCTGATCCACCTGGCGCTCCTGTCGGCACCCACGCACGCGCTCGAGATGGCGCACGAGCTCGAGACCATCGGCACGCTGCACGTCCTGCACGCGGTAGCGGCGGCGCGCGTCGGCTACCTGCTCTCGCTGTCGTCGGCCATGTGCTACGGCGCGCGGGCGTCGAACCCCGCGTGGATCACCGAGGATCAACGGCTCGATCCGCCCCCGTCGCGCAGCTTGCGCGACAAGGCCGACGCCGATCGGCAGGTGCGGCGCTTCGGCGACGAGCACCAAGAGCACGTGGTGGCGGTGGCGCGCGTGGGCGCGGTCCTCGGCAGCGCCGACGATCACTTCTGGACCCGCCTGCTGGGGCGCCGCGTGGTGCCCGCGGTGCTCGGCTACGACCCGCTGCTGCAGCTCATGGTGCAAGACGACGTGGCCGGCGCGCTGCACGCCCTGCTGCGCGCGCGCGCGCGCGGCCCCTTCAACGTGGTGGGCCGCGGCGTGCTCCCCTACAGCCACGTGCTGTCGCGCTTGGGGCGAGTGCCCCTGTACGTGCCGCCGGGGATCGGCCGCAGCCTGCTCGGCGCGCTGTGGACGGCGCAGCTCTCGGACATCCCGCGCCACTTCCTCGACTACTTGCGATGGTCGTGGGTGTGCGACGGCGAGCGCCTGCGCGCGCACACCGGTTTTTCGCCGGCCGTCGACATCGCCACCACCGTGCAGATGTTCGCCACCGGCGCTTGGCGCTCGGGGACCACCGGCCTGCGAGGTGCGGCGTGATCGGCCACGACAGCGTCGCCGGCGCCGTCGGCTTCGACCCCTTCGGCCGCGATCCCGAGCTGGCGGAGCGCCTGCGCCCGCGCCTCGACGCCCTGCTCGATCGCTGGCTCAAGGTGCAGGTCGAGGGCACCGAGCACATCCCCGCCGACGGGCGCGCGCTCTTGGTCGCGAGCCACGGCGGCGCCCTGCCCTGGGACGCGGTGGTGCTCCTGGCCGCGCTCGGGCGCGCCTCGGGTCGCCACGTGCGTCCGCTCGTCGAGGATCCGGTGATGACCGCGCCCTTCCTCGGCACGCTGCTGACGCGCCTGGGCTGCGTGCGCGCGAGTCAGGACAACGCCACGCGCCTCCTCGAGCGCGACGAGGTGGTGCTGGTGTTCCCGGAGGGCATGCAGGGCCTCGGCAAGCTGTGGCGTCAGCGGCACAAGCTCATGCGCTTCGGGCGCGGCGGCTTCGTGCGTTTGGCGCTTCGCACCAAGGCGCCCATCCTGCCGGTCGCCGTGGTGGGCGCCGAGGACACGTCGCCGCTGTTGTTCAAGATCGGCGGCGTGATGAAGGAGAAGTCGCTGCCGTACATCCCGGTCACGCCCGTGGTGCCGCTGCCGGCGCGCTGGCGCGTTCGCGTGGGCGCGCCCATCGACGCTACGGCCGAGATCCCCGAGGTCACGGACATCGCGGTCTCCACGCTGGCCGCGCGCGTGCGCGACCAGATCCAGCGCGACGTCGACGAGCTGGTGGTCGATCGCGGGAGCGCGTACTGATGGCGCGCCTCGAGGTCGCCTGCCCGGCGTGCGCGCGCGTGCACGGGTTCACCGACCTGGTGCCGTTCCGCGCCGAGTGCGAGGGCTGCGCCGCCGACCTGCACGTGTGCGTCACGTGCCGCTTCCACGATCGGTACGCCGAGAACGAGTGCCGCGAGGACGCGGCCGATCCCGTGGCCAAGAAGGACCGCGCGAACCTGTGCGAGTACTGGAAGCCGAAGGGCACTAGCGTCGTCGAAGGAGACCCGGCGGCCGCGGCCAAGGCCAAGCTGGCGGCGCTGTTCGGGGGCGGCGCGCCCGCGCCGTCGACGCCGCCCGCCGCGCCGCGCGCGCCCTCGGCGGCAGACGACGCCAAGCGCAAGCTCGACGAGCTCTTCAAGAAGAAGTAGCGGTCACACCACCACGCGCTGCGTCTCGGCGATGACCCACTCGAGGTACTTCGGCAGCCCGCCGTCGACGGTCAGCGAGATGCACTCGGGCACCTTGTAGGGGTGGAGCTCGGTGACGCGCGCGAACAGCGCCGTCATGCGGTGCGGCACGGTCTTGACCACGAGCAAGAGCTCCTCGTCCTCGTGGACGGCGCCCTCGAACCGGTACACGCTGGTGAGCGCCGGCACGATGTTGACGCACGCGGCCAGCCGCTCCTCGACGAGGGCGCGGGCCAGCGCGCGCGCCGCGTCCATGGTGGGCACGGTGATGAACACGACCCGCACGGCGCTCATGGGTGCTCCTTGCGCTTGCCGACGGCGCCCGCCAGCAGGCGCGCCGCGCGCGCGTCCATGGGCGCGCTCGCGCCGTCGAGGATCACAGCGGCGTCGACGAGCTGCAGCCCGCGCGCCTGCGCGCACTGCTCGACCGCCACGCGAAACAGGCACAGCGCGTCGGCGAGCTGGGCGACAGTGCCCGCGCCCAGGGTGCCCACGCTCACCTCGAGGCCGCGCCGCTCGCGCTCGGGCGCGATGGCAGCGGCGTGCAC
>CAZONM010000070.1:0-18341 GCA_964580865.1 uncultured Myxococcales bacterium
CGCGCCGGCGTGGTCTTGCCCGCGCTCATGGCGCTGGTGGGCGTGCCGCTGTGGCGCGCGCCGTGGGCGATGGCGGCGGTGGCGGTGGCCGCGCTCTTCATCCAGGCGCGCGCCTTCGACGCCACGGTGGTCGAGCTCGCGCTCACCATCGGCGCCGCGCTGTGCGCCGCCGGGAGCGCGGTCCTCTGGAGCGTGCTGCGCGACGCCACCGAGTACCTGGCGTGCAGCTGGCGCGATTGGCGCGCGGGCCCCGTGCGCGTGATCAACCACGGCACCATCGGCGCGCTCGGCTGCGGCGTGGGCGTGCTCGCGCTGGCGACGCTGGCGGGCCCCGCGCATGCGTGGTCGGTCTTCGGCGCCACCATGGCCGCCATCGTGGGCGCGGCCCTGTGGGCCCAGCTCGTCGAGGGCTCGCCGGCGCTCGCGCGCCCCTACGGCTTCTTCGGCGGCATGCTCGGCATGATCGCGTTCGCCGTCGCGGCGCCAGCGCTCGGCACGCCCATGTGGCTCTTGCTCGGCGCCACTGCCACCGCGGCGCCCGTCATCCAAGGGGTCGCACGCTTGCGCTGTGTCGCCAACGGCTGCTGCCACGGCGCGCCGTGCGAGCGCGGGCTCGGCGTCATCTACCGGCACCCGATGACGCGGCCCGTGCGTCTGGCGGGCCTCGCGGGCGTGCCGCTCCATCCCACGCAGCTGTACTCGTCGCTCGGCAACGTCGTCATCGCCGCCGTGCTGGTGCGCCTATGGGCGGCGCACGCGCCCCTGGCGCTCATCGCGGGCCTCTACCCGGTGCTCATGGGCTTGGCGCGCTTCGTCGAGGAGGCCTACCGCGGCGAGCCGCAGACGCCAGTGTTCCATGGGTTGCGCCTGTATCAGTGGGTGTCGCTCGCGTGCGTGGTGGCGGGCGCCGTCGTCACCTGCGTGCCGGGTAGCCCGCCCGCGCCTACCCCGGCGTTCGGCCCCAGCGCGCTGTGGGCCACGCTCGCGTTCATGGGCGTGACGTGGGTGATCGCGTCGGTCGACCTCCCGGGATCGCGCGCGCGCTTCGCGCGTCTGGCGTGACGCCGGCCACCGCGTCGACGAGCACCGCGCCAGATCCCGCGCCGCGTCGGTGCTCGTGCGGCGATCTCGCCCGCGATCGCAGGAGCGCACGACGTCGCGTCCGCGCACCTTCCCTTCGCCGAGGCGCGCCCACGGGGCACGCGCCCCGCCACTTTCCCCGCGACGGTCCCGTGCCTACACCAACGCTCGTGTCCAACGCCGACCGGCTCGTCCACGCCGGCGCCGCGGTCGCCACCGGCGCCGCGCGCTTCGTCCCGCTCCCCTTCGTCGACGACTGGCTCGCCGCGCTGTCGCGCCGCCAGCTCGTCGCCAGCATCCTCAAGCGCCACGGCCGCACCTGCGCCACGCGCGACCTCAAGCACCTCTACGACGACGGCGGCTCGCTGCTCGGCTTGCCCTGGCGCGTCGCCAAGGGCCTGGTGCTGGCGCCCATCAAAAAGGTCTTTCGCACCGTCTTCTTCGTGTTCGCCTTGCGCGACGCCGCGCTCACGGTGGGCAAGACCATCGCGCTCGGGCACACGCTCGATCGCGCCTTGCGGCTCGGCGCCTTTCGCGACGACGCGAGCCGCGCCGAGCGGCGCGACGAGGCGCGCCGCCTGCGCAAGGCGCTCGATGTGGCGTACACGAACATCGACGAGCGCCTGGTGCGCCGCGCGGCCAACGCGCTCATCGAGAGCGTCAAGCAGCGCCCCGCGCACGACGCGGATCTCGAGGGCTTCCTCGAGGAGCTCGATCGCCGCGTGGACCAGGCGCACCTGGAGCTCGCGTAGGCGGCAGCGAGCGCGCGGCGTCGGCCGCGCGCTCGCGCCAGCTCACGCGATGACGATCGCCGGATCTCCCGCGCCCGCCGCCGACAGCTCCGCGCGATACGCGGTGGCCACGTCGCGCGCCGCCTGCAGGTCACCCGTGTAGTTGTGCCGCTGCTCGTCGGCGTGCGCGCGCGCCGTGCGCACCGTCGACAGCGTCACGCTGGCCGGCAGGCCGTAGAGCTTCTTGAGCCCGTCGAAGATCTGCTGGTCGCGCCACGAGTCGTCGTACTCGAGCGCGGCCTGCGCGAACACCAGCGCCATGCCCGTGCGCTCGGCGCGGTCGGCGTACAGGCGCGGGTTCTCGCGGCCGAGTTGGACGGCGAGCTCGTAGAACATCACCGCGCGCAGGGACTCGATGGTCATGTCCGACAGCGCCGACGAGAGCTGCACCAGCCGCTCGCCGTTCGGTCCACGGCGGAAGCGCACGTACTCGTTCGGGTGGTCCTTGGCGTCGAAGAACACGCCGTTCGGATCGGCGTGCAGCAGGCGCTCGCTGTTGAGCGGCTTGAGCGCCGAGTTGTAGGCCACGGCGGTGTTCGCGAATTGGATGGCCTGGAAGGCGCGGCGCCCGCTGATCTCGTCGGCGCGCTGGGTGGGCGCCGTCAGCTCGAACTCGCTGGTGGTGCTCGCCGCCACCTCGGTGGTGTCGTAGCTCGGCAGGAGGTCGAAGATGTTGGGCACGCCGTCGTCGTCGTCGTCGACCATGGATCCCGCGCGCGGGTCGCCCGGGTGGGTCCAGTTGTTCTTCGAGTCGTGGCCGTACCAGTTGGCGCGCTTCTCCAGGTCCTCGCCGATGAACTTCCAGTCGCGCTTGCCGAGCAGGCCGCGCGTCACGCTCATGAGCATGTCGTAGCCCTCGCTGGCGTAGGCGTACTTGCCCATCTGCGGGTCGTCGGTGGTGCGGAAGTAGCTCGAGCCCACCGACGTGACCGCGTTGAGCGAGGCCTCGGGATAGACGTGGGCCTCGGCGTTCTTGGTGTCGGCGCCCGCGCACAGGTCGCGCAGGATGACCTTGTGCCCGTTCTGCGTCGGCGCGTTCTTGAGGCTCTGCAGCGTGTTGTTGCCGAAGTTCGAGTGGCCGCCGTAGTGGATCACGTCGATGCCGGCGTCGCCCATGCCGCGGTACATGTCGCGCGCCATCTCGCGCACGCGCACCTCGATGGTCATCTCGCGGCCCCAGGTGTTGAGCGGGTGGCCCGCTGGCACCTTGGCCTCGAGCACGCACGGGCCGTAGTTGGTGTCACCGCTCTTCACGGTGAAGCGCGGCGAGGTCGCCGAGCGGGCGTCGAGGCCGTCCTTCTGCAGCTGCTTGACGAAGCCGAACACGAAGTTCTCGCCCGCGCCCGCCACGTGGTCGACGACGATGCGGTCCTTGCCCGCCGCCTCCCACGCCGCGTAGTCGGCCGGCGCCTTCACGGTGAGCGCGTCCTTGCGCGAGGTCAGCTCGGACTTCTGCGCCGCGGTCAGGCGCGCGTTGAGCGTGTCGCTACCGGTGAGGTAGCCGGTGAGGCCGCGCTTCACGAGCACGCTGCTGTCGGCGTGGTCGAGCACCTTGAGCAGCGTGCCCATGGCCTGATCGCGCAGCGCCAACAAGGGCGCGTTCTGCGCCGGCAGCGACGGCACGAACTCGATGGACTTGATGAGCTCGGCCACCAGCGCGCCGCACGAGCCCAAGAGCTGCTCCTTCTGGCTCGCCGACAAGGACGACAGGTCGCCGGCGAGCGCGCCCTCGATCTGCTGCAGCACGGCGGTCTTGCCGGCCACGTCGAGGCGCGCCACCGCGAACAGGTTGTCGTCCCCGCCGAAGCTCGCCTGCAGCCACTTGCCTGCCTTGTGCAGCGTATGCGTCAGCTCCGCGGCGTTGGCCGGCGCGCGCCCGGCGGCGTCCACGCAGAAGCCGGCGCCGCCCAGGAACACCTCGTTGCCGCGCTTGGCCGGCACGGCGGTGACGGTGCCGGTGCCGCCGGTCTGCAAGAGGCCCGGGATCTCGGCCAAGAGGCCGGGCAGCACGTGGCGCGCGGCGTAGGCGGTGAGCTCGTTCGCCGCCAGCGCGCGGAACAGCGCGGCCTCCTCGGCCGTGATGGGCTTGCCCGCCGGGTCGCCGGCGCTCGGCGCCTTGGCGGCGGCGAAGGCCTCGCGCAGCTCGGCGCTCGAGATCTTGGCGCCCGATCGGCTCGTGGGCAGGCGGGCGGAGGTGAGAAGCTCGGTGGCGGTGGGCATACATGCTCCCGTGTAGGTGAATCTGGGAGAGTTCTCGGCCCATGGCGCGCCGCGTTGCGCCGGGTGTGTCTGGGAGCACAAGACTTGGATCCCGGGGGTGGCGCGGGCTCGGGTACGCGCCGATGCCGACCCGCGCGCACGTCGAGCCCGTGGTCAGACCTGGACGTCGTCGAAGATGCGGCTCACCGGGACGGCGCGCACACGCTCGTCGAGCGGGTAGGTCTCTCGGCCCTCGTAGATCACGTCGAGACGGTCGAGACGGAGGTCCGCCAGCGCCGAGCGCATCGACTTCGTCACCTTGGGGACCGCGGTGCGCTTCACCTCGAAGCCGAGCCTCCGGCCGCGGTGGGTGACGAAGAGATCGAGCCCGGCTCCCTGGTGGGTCGACCAGAAGTAGCACCGCTCGCGGCGGACCCCGAGTCGCGCGATGAGCTGCTCGAGCGCGAAGCCCTCCCAGGACGCGCCCACCTTCGGATGTCGCTCGAGCATCGCCTGGTTCTCGATGCCCAACAACACGTGCAGCAGGCCGGCGTCGGCGAGGTAGACCTTGGGCGATCGCACCTGACGCTTGGCGATGTTCTCGTGCCACGGCGCGAGCTGCCGGACCATGAAGGTCCCCGACAAGACGTCGAGGTAACTGCGCACGGCGCTCTCGGACATGGCGAAGGCGCGCGCCAGCTCCGCGCCATTCCACACCTGCGCGTGGTAGTGGGCAAGCATCGACCAGAACCGGAACAGCGTCGCCGCGGGCGTGCGCACACCGAGCGCGGGGAGGTCGCGCTCGAGGAGGGTCCGGATGATCTCGTCACGCCAGCCGAAGCTCGCCCTCTCCGAGGAAGCGAGGTACGAGCGCGGGAAGCCACCGCGGCGCCACAGCTTGTAGTGGTCGGCGCCGACCTCGTCGAGCGCGAGGCCGTCGAGCTCGTGGTAGGCGATACGCCCGGCGAGCGACTCGGAGGACTGGCGCAGGAGCTCGCCGGTCGCGCTGCCCAACACCAGGAAGCGCGCCGGCCGCCGGGGGCGATCGGCGAGCACGCGCAGCACGGGGAACAGGTCTGGACGGCGCTGGATCTCGTCGAGGACCACCAGCCCACGCAGACGCTCGAGCGCGAGCAGCGGATCACGTAGGAGCTCGAGGTCGCGCGGTGATTCCAGGTCGAAGCGCGTCACCTTCGCGAAGCCGGTGAGGCCGGCGAGCGTGGTCTTGCCGGTCTGGCGCGCACCCACGATGGCCACGACGGGGTTCGCCCTCAGCAGCGCGCGCAGGCGTCGGACGTGTCGAGGGCGATCGATCACGCAATCATGATACATGAAAAACCGCGACGAGAGCACGGAATTTCATGGATCGGCTTTCGATGCCGTCAGCGCCGCCGCTCGACGGCCGGCACGGCCACCGACGTGCCACCGCCGCCGCCCGCCGCCGCCGTGCGCAGGCGTTCCTCGGCGCGTCGCGCCGCCGCCTCTTCCTTGTCGTGCAGGTGATCGCCGGCCGCCCAGCGCCCGTTGACCACGATCATCATGCGCACGCGCACCACCGCGGCCAGGAACACCTCGATGTGCAAGGGCTGCCCCGACGCGCCCTCCACCACCGCGCTCAACAGCGGCTCGTGCTCTTGCACGTTGAACAGGTGCTGGCCCTTCGCCACCACCGCGCCGTCCACCTCGAGGCGCTCGCCGGAGAACCAGGTGTTGACGGCCACGATGCGCCGCCCGTCGACGATGGCCTGCACGCGCTTCTCGGGCATGGTCCCTCCGCGTCGCGCGTCGCTAGCCAGACAGCGCCTGCACCAGACGATCGAACAGATCGGTGGAGCGGGCCAGCGCCGCGATGGCGAGCGCCGCCACCAGCATCGACACGAGCGCGGCCATGCGCCAGGGCGGCGAGCGCCGCTTCATGGGCACGGCCTCCACGAACAGCGACGTGTTCTGCACCACCGTGAGGCCCTCGGCCTCGGAGAGCTTGCCGGCGGCCACCAGCCAGCCCACCAGGCGCCCCACGTGATCGTCGGGGCCGCCGTGGTCGGCCAAGAACGACTCGAGCAGCGCGCGCAGCTCCGACGCGCTCTGCGGTCGTCGCCGGGCGTCGCCCTTCAAGCAGCGCTCGGTGAGCAACACCAAGCGCCACGGCAGGCCCGGCGCCACCTTGCCCAAGCGCGGGAACTTGCCGGTGGCGACGAGCGCGAACACGCTCTCGGGAGTGGCGTGCGCCATCAAGCGCCGGCCCGACAACAGCTCGTAGAGCACGGCGCCCACGCTGTAGAGGTCGCTGCGCTCGTCGGCGGGTCGGCCCTTCACGATCTCGGGCGCCATGTAGCTCGGCGTGCCCACCATGCTGCCGGTCTTGGTCAGCGTCTCGAGCGCGTGGTCGCGCGCGATGCCGAAGTCCATCAGCTTCACCACGCCGCCCTTGGTGATCATGATGTTCTGCGGCTTGACGTCGCGGTGGATGATGGCCTCGCGGTGCGCGGCCTCGAGGGCGCTCGCCACGCCGAGCGCGATGATGCACGCCACGTCGAGGGGTAGGGCGCCGCCGCGCGTGAGATCGGCGAGCGCGAAGCCGTCGACCAGCTCGAGCGCCAGCCACAGCTCGCGCCGGTGCTCGAACAGGTCGTGCACGGCGACGATGTTCTCGTGGTGCAGCTTGGCGAGCGCGCGCCCCTCACGCAGGAAGCGCTCGCGCCACGCGTCATGCTGGTCTCCGGGCACCTCGGGCCCGATGACCAGGCGCTTGAGCGCCACGTCGCGGTGCAGGAGCTGGTGGCGGCCGCGGAACACCTCGCCCATGCCGCCCTTGCCGAGCGGCTCGCCGACCTCGTACGCACCCACCGTCTTCGGCGCCACGGCGGGCATCCTACCCAAACGCTGCTGCGCTGCGGCGTCGGGTTGTCGCCGCGTCCGGACGCGCCGCTTGCGCGCCGCGTGCGCCACGGTTCAAGGTGCGCGTGCGCGCGTCACCGCGCGCGCTGCGCGGCAGATCGCGCCGACGACCGGACCGTTGGGAGCACGCCATGAAGACCATCCGCACTCGCCGCCCCTTCGTCGCTCACCGCCGCGCGCGCCTGGCCGCGCTCGCGCTCGCCGCCGGGCTCGCGGGCTCGAGCTTTGCCACTGCCGCCCACGCCGACAAGCCCACGGGCTGGGGCGTGGTGGGCGATCCCGGGCAGGCCGCCGCGCAGGGCGACGCGCTGCGCGCGAACCGGATGGACGAGGCCACGCTGGCCGCGTTTCGGCAGGCGATCTCGTCCGTGGTCAACATGCCGAACGACGGCGAGCTGCAGGCGCGCGCGGGCCGCCTCGGGCTCAATGTGCTGAACGTCCTGTGGGAAGACACGGGGCGCTTCGCCGGCTCGTCCGTGGGCCCCAACATCTCCGACGTCACGCTGCAGGTGCGGGAGCCGGTGGGCGGCGGCACGCGCACGCACCTCTTGCCCGTGATCCGCTTCCCCAACTTCAGCGACAAGACCGCCGACGTGCCCGCCGACAAGCTGTGGATCAAGGTCGGCAACCAGCACAAGGGCGCGCAGGTGGTGACGGTGCCGCTCACCGAGGTGCTCGCCAACCTGCGCGAGTACCTCACCGATCCCGACAGCGTGCTCGGCGACGGCAACCTGCTCGCCAAGCGCGACTCGCACTTCCTGGTGAGCGCGCAGCACGTCTTCGTGCCCATCCCCAAGGCGGGCAAGGCCGAGTTCAACCCCGTGATCTTCAACTACCAGTCGCAGCCGCAGAACCCCGCGGTGCTGACGCTGTTGTGCACGCGCCAGGGCACGTCCGTGGCCGTGATCGAGAACAGCGGCGGCGATCAGAGCTTCCAGGGCTGGGGCCAGCAGCTCTTCCACAACAACCAAGGCCAGAAGACCACGTTCACCGCCGAGCGGAAGAGCGACGTCAAGGCGCGCATCGAGGCGGGCAAGGCCCAGGCACAAGACGTGGGTGCCCTCGACGAGGGCGCTGACATGCTGCTCATCGTGCAGGTGCCGCTCAAGTTCAAGGAGCCCGACCATCGGGGCTACGGCGCCGGCGGCGGCATGGCCGACGGGATGATGCCGATGGCTGTGGCCGAGTCGGCCGCCCCCGCCGACGAGCCCGCCACCGCCGAGCGCCGCTCCGCGCGCTCCGACGTGGAGAGCGCCGTCATCGGTCATGGCGAGGACCTGGGCCCCGTGGTGGAGGGCAACAAGCTCAAGCTCGAGCGCGACGATCGCTTCCCCGTGCGCGTCACCGTGCAGTTCTACAAGGCCACGTCCAACGGCGTGGTGTCCGACGCCGACCTCGACGACGCCAAGCAGCAGATCGACAAGGTGTATGCGCGCGGCGACTACGTGGGCTCGCTGGTGGTGCCCGAGGGCAGCCGCCATCGGCCGACGGACTGGTACCTGGGCAAGACGCCGCTCACCGAGGTCAAGCCGAGCGGCGAGCGGGTGCCCCCCGAGGGCGCCACCCCCGACGACCAGGGCTTCTGGCAGCGGCTGAAGTCGTGGCTGTTCGACAGCCCGAAGAGGTAGGCGGCGGTGCGCGCGGCTTCGTAGCCATCCCCCTTTCGTCGACGTCGGGCGAGCGGTCGAGCCTCAAGGGTCACGGTGCGCGGATACGGTGAGTGCGACTCCAAGGTGTGGGGTGGTCGCATGGCATCGTCGCTCCTGCTCGCGTCGCTCATCGAAGTCCTGGCCGCCGCGATCTCGCCCGCCGAGGCGGGTGTGCTGGCGCAGCAGCACGGCAGGCCGATGCCCGCCGTGGTGCCCCTCGAGGAGCCCGTGTACGCGAGCATCGCGTACGGCGCGGGCGACGCGCCGTTCCCCATCTTCATGAACCGCCACGGCGGCCAGTACGAGTGCGGCGACAACGACTCGCGCACCAACAGCTCGACCATCGCGTGCAGCGGCGGCAGCGGCAGCGTGGGCGCGTGGCCAGGCTCCGACGCCGAGTGGGCGAGCTTCATGGACTGCGCCGTCGACCTGTTCGCGCGCTTCAACATCTTGGTCACCGACGTAGAGCCCTCGAGCGGCGACTACGTGGAGGCGGTGATCGGCGGGCGCCCGGGCGATGTGGGCATGCCGAGCGGCGTGGGCGGCGTGGCGCCGTATCAGTGCGGCGTCATCCCGCGCGGCATCGTCTACGCGTTCGCCGACGTCTACTACGGGGGTGGAAACTGGTGGCGCGATGTCTGCGAGACCGCGGGGCAGGAGGTGGTGCACGCCTTCGGCCTCGATCACGAGTACCTGTGCGAAGACCCCATGACGTACCTGTACGGTTGCGGAGAGAAGCGCTTCCAAGACACCGACGCCCAGTGCGGCGAGTACTCGCCGCGCCAGTGTGACTGCACCGGGCCCACGCAGAACAGCGTGCAGGAGATGCTCGACCTGTTCGGCCCCTCGGGCCCGCCCGTCGATGACCCCACGCCGCCCACCGTGACCTTGGTGAGCCCCGTCGCCAACGCCGTGCTCGCGGCCAACACCGAGATCACGGTGGTGGCCGACGCCGCCGACGACGTGGACCTGCGCAACGTGGTGCTCGAGTGGGACTTCAACGACAGCACCATGGCGTGCCCGGGCAGCGGCGAGCACTACTCGTGCACCGCGAGCGGCACGCGCCACACGTGGACCATCAATGTGGGCGAGGGCTCGCGCACCTTCCGCGTCCGCGCCACCGACGTGGGCAACAACGCGGTGGCCACGCCCGATCGCACCATCTCGCTGGTCGAGGGCGGCAGCGGCGACACGGCGCCCCCCACGGTGACGGTCGTGAGCCCCGCGCCCGGGGCGCGCCTGCCGGCCAACCAGGACGTGGAGATCGTGGCCACCGTCACCGATGACGTGGCGGTGGGCAGCGTCGGGCTCTACTGGGAGAAGAGCGGCGAGACCTACGCGTGCCCCGTGCAGGGCGAGTACGTCACCTGCGCCGTGTCGGGATCGCGCTACACGTGGTCGTTGGTGGTGAGCAGCGGCGCGCGCGCCTTCCACGTCACGGCCACCGACACCTCGGGCAACAGCGCCAGCTCGCCGAACCAGAGCATCGAGCTGGTGGAGGGCGGCGGCGGCGACGGTGACGGGGGCGACGGTGACGGAGGCGGCGGTGGCGACGGTGGTGACGGCGAGGGCGGTGACGACGGCTCCGACGACGGCGAGGACGATCTCGGCACCGCGCCCGAGCGCGGGCGCGTCATCAACGTCAACGGTGGCTGCGCGTGCGCACAGCCGTCCACGCGCGGCGGCGCCGCGCTGCTCGGCGCGCTCGTGCTCCTCGTGATGCGGCGGCGCGTCGGCCGCGGCGAGCGATCGCGGACCTGAGCGCGTCGTTGGCTACGGCGCACCGGCCCACAACGCGGTAGGGTCGCGCGGCGGGGGGGCGCCGTGTTTCGATCCATCACCGACATCGAGCACGGGCTCGTGATCGGGCTGTTCTCGGGCGACCACAACAGCGACGATGACTACCAGCGCTACGTCGACTCGCTGGTGGCGGCCATCGGGGCGCTCGGGTCCCGGCCTGGCATCGGTGCCCTGATCGTGGAGCGCGGCAACCCGATCCCGAACGCCCAATGGCGCAAGCGCATCGCCGACGCCACCGGCGACCTCGGCAGCGCCGACACGCTCTTCATCCTGTGCAGCGCCGATCCGATCATTCGCGGCGTGTCCACGGCGATCACCTGGCTGCGGCCGCCGAAGTACGAGCTGCAGGTGGTGCGGTCCACCGAGGCGCTGCTCGAGCTGGTCCGCGCGCGCCGCCCGCTGGCTGCGGCGCGCGCTACCGAGATCGTGCGCGACCTGCAGCGCGCCCCAGGCTGAAGCCGCCCGCGCACGCACGGGTGAAGGCCATCACACACCGGCGCACACCCGCCGACATCTCCGGCCGATACGCGTCCCCGGGAGGCACGCCATGCCCACGCTCACCACGACCCAGCTCTCGGCCATCGAACGACTCTCGCGCCTGCTGCAAGCCGGGCCGCTCGATGACCGCCAGCTCACCGAGGCCGTGCGGCTCGCCGCCGACGGCGGCGAGGTCGGCGCGTCGCTGCTGCGCACGGCCCTGCAGCGCGACGCCTTCGAGCACGGGCGGCCAGGGGGCGCCGGCGTCACCCAGGGCTCGGGCTCGACGCAGGGCTCGGGCGCGTCGCCCGGTCCCGTGCAAGGCGGCGGCTCGGGCAGCGTCGACCCCGGGCAGGGCGGTGGGTGCCACGGCTGCGCCGACGTCACGCCACCGCAGACGCCATCGGCGCAGGTGTTCTTGGGCGCCTTCGCCGACCCGCAGGTGCCGGCGCGCGGCAGAGACCCGCTGGTGCTGCGCCTCGCGCGCCTCGAGAGCGACGCCAGCGTGTACCTGATCAACCGCCGGGCCGAGCTTGGCGCCGACAAGGCGGACCAGGCGCGCTGGATCAAGGTGCCATGGGACGGCAAGCTCGACGCCGAAGGGCGCGCCAACGTGGTGCTGTCCGACGCCGAGGCGGCGCGCCTCGGCATCTGCGGCGGCGACGTGCTCGAGCTCTTCCAGGTGGACCAGGCGGGCAACGTCTCGGGCTCCGACTGGGTGGCCATCAACGAGCGCGCGCCGGGAGCGCGCATCAACAGCCCGCTCGGCGCCGGCCCCACCAGCTGGGTCGGCGTGCAGAGCGGCGAGGCGCGCGCGCAGTTCATCACCGAGGCCGACGGCACGCCGCCCGCCGCCGACGGCGCGGCGCTGTGCCAGCGCCTGTCGAGGTCGAACGATCGCTGGGAGCTCGTGCTCACGCCGAAGAAGGGCAAGCTCGCCCTCGAGCCCTTCAGCAAGGTCGTCGTCGACAAGCCGCCCTTCGACAGCGGTCACTACACGCAAGACGTGCGGCGCGACGGCAGCTTCGAGCTGAAGACGTGGGACGCGGGCCCACAGGACGCCGTGGTGCTGCGCGTCTTCGATCACTCGACGCCGTGGAGCATGGGCCAGGGCGCCAAGCCGAGCGAGCGCCGCGTGGTGCTGGCGGCCGGCGGCGGCGACGCCGTCGTCGTCGACAACCCGGCGGCGGGCACGCAGAAGAAGCTCGAGGCGTCGCTGTCGCGCATCACGCTGTCGAAGGGCGAGCTCAAGGGCGCGCCGGGGGCGGCCACCCCGGGCAGCATCGTGCTCGTCATCAACCAGTCCACGGGCAAGAAGACCACTACGGCGGTGGGGCCCGACGGCAGCTTCGCGCGCACGCTGGCGGCCAACGTCGGCGACAAGCTCTCGATCCAGCTCTTGCACGCCTTCGACGAGCCCGCGCTGCGCGTGGACCTCGGCGTGCACACCGTGGGCTGCGACGCTGCTGCGCTGGCGGCATGCACGCCGCCCGTGGGCGGCAACGCCGCGCCCGACCGCCTGCAGGTGGCGGTGGAGCGCTGCGAGCTCGGCTTCTCGACGTACGACTGGAACACGGGTAACTACGCCACGCTGGCGGCCAAGACCGATTGGAGCGGGCGCGTCGACTCGGTGTTCACGCTCGATCCGGGGAGCAACGAGGTGGTGGTGACCGTGGCCGTGGGCGTCGGCGGCGGGCTGCGCGACAGCAAGCTCGGCGACCTCAAGCACACGCAGGCGGCCTTCGGCGGCGTGGGCCGCTCGAGCTGGACCAACAACAACCCCACGCCCACGGCGTTCCGCCAGGAGATCGCGCGGCGCGGCAAGGGCGGCTCGTGGCCCGTGCGCTTCCAGACCGTCGACGGCCACGTGTTCGCGCGCGGCAACCTGAAGATCGACAGCGTGATCCGCGCGCACAGCACCGGCTCGTCGCAGAAGGACCACCCCGTGTGGACGGCGGCGCTCGAGCCCGGGTCGCTCGTCGCGGTGCCGTAGCGAACGGCTACGACGCCACGCCGCCCACGAGCGCGCCCACCAGCGCGGTCAGCGCCATCGCGAGCGCGCCCATGACCCCGACGCGCACCGCTGCCCTGGCGACGGGCGCGCCGCCCAGGCGCGCGCCCACGGCGCCGAGCGACACCAGGAACGCCAGCGCGCTGCCGGCGAGCGACGGCACGAGCAGCGAGGCGGCGGCGAGCGCGGCCACCGCGAGCGGCAAGGCGCCCCCGGCGCTGAAGGCCACGGCCGACGTGAGCGCCGCCACGATGGGCCGCGCCGTCACCACCTCCGTGATGCCGAGCTCGTCGCGCGCGTGAGCGGCCAGCGCGTCCTTCGCATGCAGCTCGTCGGCCACGCGCGCCGCCAGCTCGCGCGACAGGCCGCGCGCGACGTAGATGGCGGTGAGCTCCGCCTTCTCGTGCTCGGGCTGCGCTTGCAGCTCCCGCCGCTCGCGTTCGAGGTCGGCGGCCTGCGTGTCGGCTTGCGAGCCCACGGAGACGTACTCGCTCACCGCCATCGACATGGCGCCCGCCACCACGCCGGCGATGCCCGCCGTCATGATGGTGGCCTGGTCGGCGTCGGCGGCGGCCACGCCGATGAGCAGGCTGGCCGTCGACACGATGCCGTCGTTGGCGCCGTGCACCACGGCGCGCAGCCAGCCGATGCGATCGGTGCGGTGGGTCTCGCGGTGCGCCACGCGGCGGTCGTAGGGCGGGTCCCGGAGATCCGAAAGACCCCCTCCGACCCATCCCATTCCGGTTGTCTCGCCCAGGCATCGCGCCATGCGTTGCCGGATGTCTGCAGTCGCGTCGTCGGTGTTTGGCCGTCGGGCGGCGGATCCGTCGGGCCGCGGGACACGCCCGGCGATCTGGCGTCGGAACGAGGCCGCCGGCGCCGTTGGCTGCGGGCGGTCAGGGCGACGCCCTACAGCTCCGCGTCGTCGAGCGACGCCACCAACGACTTGAGCTCCTCCGCGCGCGCCGACGGCATCACCAGCGTGCGCTTGCCCGACCGCACCACCACCAGACCTTCGACGCCGAGCAGCGCCACCAGCTCGTCGCGGTCGGCGCACCAGACCACGTTGTCGTGCGCGACGTGCGCGACCACGCGGCCGCGATGCGCGTTGGCGTGGGCGTCCTTGGGCAAGAAGGGCGCGAGCGCAGGGAAGCTGCCGACGTCGGCCCAGGAGAAGGGCGCCGTCAGGCACCGCGCGCGGTCGGTGTGCTCCATCACCGCCTTGTCGATGGAGATGGCGGGGAGCTTGGCGAACGCGCGGCGCAGCGCGGCCGCGCCGGCGCGGCCGCGCACCGCGGGCGCCAAGGCCGCAAGGTGGCCGGGGATGAAGCGGGCCAGCTCGTCGGTGATGGTGGCCGTCGACCACACGAACATGCCGCTGTTCCACAAGAAACTGCCAGCAGCCAGCATCTCTTGAGCGCGCGGCCGCGCCGGCTTTTCCACGAAGCGCGCCACCGTGTGGTGCTCGAGCGCGCTCGGCAGGTCGAGGCGCGCGCCCAGCTCGATGTAGCCGTAGCCCGTGGCCGCGTGCGTGGGCGGGATGCCGAAGGTGTAGAGGCACGGCGCGGCCGCCGCTTGCTCGATGGCGGAGCGCAGGGCGGCCTGGAAGGCAGCGACGGGATGGATGACGTGATCCGACGGCAGCACCACCATCACGGTGGCGCCGAAGCGGCGCTCGACCTCGAGCGTGGCCCACGCGATGGCCGCGGCCGTGTCGCGCCGCTCGGGCTCGGCCAGCACGTTGCGCCGCGGCACGCCGGGGAGCGCCCTGGCCACGGCCGCGCGCAACGACGCCGACGTCACCACCAGCACGCGCTCGCGCCCCACCAGGCGCGCCACGCGCGCCACGGTCTCGGCCAGCATCACCTCATCGGACACCAGCGGCAGGAGCTGCTTGGGCCGCGCGCGCGTCGAGGCGGGCCAGAACCGCGTGCCGGCGCCGCCGGCCAGCACCACGGCTACGGCAGAGGGGCGACGCGCGCGCCTGGGCTTCGATCGCGTCGTCACCACCACCTCTTGCGCTTGGTGTACCAGGCGATGGCACCGCCGATGAGCAACATCGATGAAAGCACCACCGGATAGGCGGCCGGCTCCTCGAGCTCGGGCATGTGCCGGAAGTTCATGCCGTACACCCCGGCGATGAACGACAGCGGGATGAAGATGGCCGTCACGATCGACAGCACCTTCATCACCTCGTTCATCTTGTTCGAGAGCGACGCGTGGTAGATGTCGAGCATCGACGCCAGCACGTCGCGCGTGTGCTCCACCGACTCGCTCACCTGCACCACGTGGTCGTGGATGTCGCGGAAGTACGGCTCCACCGCCGGGGTGATGAGCAACGGGTCCTCGATGCGCGCCAACGTACCGATGAGCTCGCGCGCCGGGGTGATGGACTTGCGCAGGTAGAGCACCTCGCGGCGCAGCGTGTGCAGCTCGTCGGCGCGCACGCGCTCCGGCGTGTCGGCCAGCCGCTCCTCGAGGCGATCGACGATCTCGGCCAACGCCTCGAGCGCCACGAAGTAGTGATCGATGATGGCGTCGAGCAGGCGATAGGCCAGGTAGTCGGCCTTCATCTTGCGGATGCGGCCGGCGTTCTCTTTGATGCGGCTGCGCACGGCCGCGAACACGTCGCCCACGCGCTCCTGAAAGGTCAGGACGAAGCCGTCGCCCAGCACCATGCTCACCTGCTCGACGATGATCTGCTCCTCGCGCTCGTCGTAGTCGAGCATCTTCATGACCAGGAAGATGCACTCCTCGTACTCGTCGAGCTTGGGGCGCAGCTCGGTGTTCATCACGTCTTCGCGGATGAGGGGGTGCAGGTTGAAGTGCTTGCCGATGGCCTCGATGGTCTTGGCCTCGTGCAGTCCATCGACGTTGATCCACAGCACCGACTTGCGGTCGGGGAAGGCGCGCACCGCCTTGAGGGCCTCGTCGATGTCGCCGGCCAGCTCGCGGCACGAGTAGGCGTCGTCGACGTACTCGATGACCGTGATGCGCGGCGCCTCCACCAGCCGTTGCCCGATGTGGACCAGCGCGCCCGGCGGCAGGTTGAGCTTCTGCGTCTGGTGCTCGTGGCGCGCCGTCATCGGCGCCGCTTGTAGCACCTTGCCCAGGGAAGATCGCGTACCATGCGGGCGCCACGGAGGCCCCATGTTCGAGACCGCCGAGCTCGGCCGCACCCTCGACAAAAGGAGCTACGAGCGCCGCGTGCCCGCGCTGCGCACCGAGCTCTTGGCGCTGCAAGAGCGCGCACGCGAGGCGCGGTTGCCCGTGCACATCCTCATCAACGGCGTCGACGGCGCCGGCAAGGGCGAGACCGTCAACCTGCTGCACGAGTGGATGGACCCGCGCTTCCTGAGCGCGCAGGCGTTCGGGCCGCGCTCCGACGAGGAGCGCACGCGCCCCGGCTGGTGGCGCTACTGGCGCGCGCTCGCGCCCAAGGGCCGCATCGGCATCTACTTCGGCAACTGGTACACCGAGCCCATCGTCGGGCGTGCGCTGCGCCACCTGTCGCGCGAAGACTTCGAGGCGCACCTCACGCGCATCGCCGCGGTGGAGCGCGCCCTCGTCGACGACGGCGCGCTCATGATTAAGCTCTGGTTTCACCTCTCGAAGAAGGCGCAGAGCGACGCCTACCACGCGCTGCTGTCGTCCAAGCGCACGCGCTGGCGCGTCACCAAGGGCGACCTGAAGAACCAGCAGCGCTACGACCGCTTCCGCGCCGTCAGCGAGCGCACGGTGCGCGAGACCTCGACCGGCTACGCGCCCTGGAGCATCATCGAGGCCGCCGACGTGCGCTACCGCAACGTCGCGGTAGGCGAGACCATCGCCGCCGCGCTGCGCGAGCGCCTCGAGCACCCGCCGCCGGCGCGGCCCTCCGCTGAGCAGCGCCCCCCGCCCACGGGCGGGCGCACCATCCTCGACACCGTCGATCTCACCAGCACGGTGCCCGCGCGGCGCTACGACAAGCACCTCGAGCGCTTGCAGGGCCGCTTGCATGTGGCGTTCGACGAGCTCAAGCGCGCGCGGCGCTCGGTCATCGCGGTGTTCGAGGGGTGGGACGCGGCGGGGAAGGGCGGGGCCATTCGCCGCGTGACCGCGGCGCTCGATGCCCGCGACTACCGCGTCATCCCCGTGGCCGCGCCCACCGACGAGGAGCGCGCGCAGCACTACCTGTGGCGCTTCTGGCGCAACCTGCCGGGAGCGGGCCGCATGACGGTGTACGACCGTAGCTGGTACGGCCGCGTGCTGGTGGAGCGCGTGGAGGGGTTCGCGCGCGAAGACGAGTGGCAGCGCGCCTACAACGAGATCAACGACTTCGAGGCGCAGCTCGCCGAGCACGGCACGGTGGTCGCGAAGCTCTGGCTGCACATCGATCAGGCCGAGCAGCTGCGGCGCTTCCGCGAGCGCGAGCGCACCAGCTTCAAGAAGTTCAAGATCACGCAAGAGGACTACCGCAACCGCGCCAAGGCCGCGCTCTACGTCCACGCCGTGCACGACATGATCGAGCGCACCAGCACCGACGTAGCGCCTTGGCACCTGGTGGCGGCCACCGACAAGCGCCACGCGCGCCTCGATGTGCTCGAGCACCTGTGCGAGCGCATCGAGCAGGTCCTGTGACCGGCGATCGGGCTTCATTTGCGCGGCGGATCGTGCAAGGCGGGCGATCGTGAGGTCGTCGGTCCGCGTCGCCCTGGTGCTGCCGTTGGCGCTGGCCGCATGCCCGCAGCCACCGCCCGTGCCCACGCCCGTCGTCGACGCCGGCGCGGCACCAACCGCGCCGCGCAAGCGCCCGCCGTTCCCGAACCTCGCCACCGCCGCCTACGGCCAGCGCGTGCTCGAGGAGCGCGTCGCGGCGCTGCCGGCCGGCACCACCGGCACCGTGCCCGAGGTGCTGGCGGCGCTGCACGACATCGCCCCCGGCACCGAGGCGCGCGCCGTGGAGCTGGCCTTCGCCGCCGCGCGCGGCGCGCGCACCGAGCAGGAGCGCGCTACTGCGCTGGCGCTGGCGGGCGCCGCGCTGGTGCTCGACCCCGTCGTCGACGGCTACCAAGAGCGCCTCACCGACGCCTTCGGTCTGGCCGCCTACGCCGCCACCCTCGATCAGAGCGACACGTTGGCGCAGGCCGCGCGCGCGCTGGTGGGCGCCTCGGCGGGCGCGGTGGCGCAGGCCACGAGCTTGATCAAGGGCATCACCGACAGCCCGTCGGCGGCCACGCTCGCGCCCGACGCACGCCTGCTGGTCGCGCTCACGCGCCGCGTGGTGGGCGAGCGCGGCGACGCGCTGGTCGGCGACCTGCGCGCCGTGCTCAAGGCCAACCCCGACTCGCGGCGGGCGCGCGCGCAGCTCGCGGAGCTCTTGCTCGAGCTCGGCCTGTATGGCGAGGCCAAGGACGCCGCCGGCACGCCGCCCGCCGCGCCATGGCTCGGGGCCAT
>CAZONM010000071.1:0-18246 GCA_964580865.1 uncultured Myxococcales bacterium
CCTGCGCCAGCACCGGGTTGTCGGCCAGCGCGCGCGCGACGGCGGCGGCGTCGCCCGGGAGAGGCGGGCTCGCGCGTGAAGCCTGGGCGCGGGTGCGGCGGGTCACGCGCCTGTTGTCGCTCGCGGCGGGACCCGTTGTCGAGCGGCGGCGGGCGGGCGACACTCGCCGCGTGCCGGTGGCGCTCGACAAGCGGCAGGTGGTGGCGTGGCTGACCAGCTCCGCCGGTGACGGCGCCATCGCCGACGTCAGCGCGCGCCTGGCGCGCGGCGCTGTCGACCCGCTGACCACGCGCGTGGGCGAACTGTTGGCGCTCGAGCTGCGCCCCGACGTGCCGCGGGCCGTCGCGCAGGCGCTGTGCGAGGCCTCAGGGCCCGGCCGCAGCCTCGACGTCTTGCGCGTGCGCGCGGTGTTGGGGCACGAGGGCGCCGCGCTCGCCGGCTTCATCGCCGACCACCAGCGCGATCCGGGCGCGCGCTCGCGCCTGCCCATCAACGAGCTCCTGCGCTTCGCCGAGCTCCTCGAGGGCGACGCACGCTCGCTCACCTCGCGCATGCCGGCGCTACGCGAGCTGGCGCGCACGCTGTCGGCGGGCCGCCCGCTGGCGGGCTTCCACATGGCCGCCGTGCAGCACCTGTTCCCCACCACCGAGGCGCTGTTCCAGGCGTTCGCGCTGTGCGGCCTGGCGCCGGATCGCACGTGGCTCTCGGGCAAGCCCTACTCCACCGACGACGAGATCCAGTTCGCGCTCGCGCGCGCCGGTGTGCACCTGGCGCAGGCGGGCCGCGCCGGCTACGAGGGCGTCACCGAGCAGGACCACGAGGCGCTGTTCGCGTCGCCGCTGGCGCGGCGCCTGGTGGCCGAGGGCCGCGTCGACGAGGCCGGCCTGCGCGACGGCACCGTGGTGCAGCTCTTGCGCACGTTCACGGCGCCGGGCGCCGACGCGCCGGGCGCGCGCTTCGTGCTGCTCGACGAGGGCGGCAAGCTCGTCAAGGCGCTCCACCAGGCGTTCCCGCCCGAGCTGGCGGCGCGCTGCGTGGCCGTGGAGCAGACCATGCGCGGCATCCAGGTGCTCGAGGGCATGACGTTGCGCTGCCCCGTGATCGACGTGGCGCAGAGCTGGCTCAAGAAGCTCTTCGAGTCGCCCATGATCGGCGAGAGCATCGTGCACGACGTGGAGGCGCAGCTCGCCGACGTGGGCGCGCATGTGCGGGTGCACCCCAAGGAGGCCACGGTGCTCGGCTTCGGCGCCGTGGGCCAGGCGGTGGCGGCGTCGCTGGTGCGTCGCGGCTATCACGTGCGCGTGTGGGACCCCAAGCTCGACGACGAGGTCGAGGGGCCCGCGCTGCGCGCGCTCGCGCACAAGGTCGGCGTGGCCGCGCCGTCGCGCGCGGAGTGCTTGGCGCACGGGCAGGTGGTGTTCGGGTGCTCCGGCCGCGGATCGTTGGCGCACGCCGAGTGGGACGCGCTGCCGAACGACGCGATCCTGGTGAACGCGGCCTCGGGGCGCCACGAGCTGATGAGCGAGGTGCTGCGCGACCCCGGCTTCGAGCCGCCGGCCGATCCGCTGGCGCAGTCGTTCATCCACAACGGCACCACCAGCGAGTTCCAGGGCGCGCCCGTGTCGCTCGACCCGTCGCCGCTCGAGCCGTGGGATCGCGAACGCGAACACTGCGTGGTGCCTGGGGCCAACGGCGCGCGGCGCCTGGTGGTGCGCTCGGGCTTCGTAGCAAACATGGCCGCCGACATCCCGCCCGAGCTCATCCAGCTCACGCGCTGCCTGCTGCTTGCGGCGGTGGTGCAGGCCACGCGCACCACCGCCACCGGGCTCGTGGCCGTCGACGACGAGGTGCAGCGCTTCATCGAGGCGCGCGTGCGCGCGGCGCTCGGCAAGCTCGGCGTCGACCTAGCGGCGCCCGACTTCCGCAAGCTGGCGGCGTGAGCGCGCCGCGCGCGCTCACTTCGGCGCGTCGCGGGTCACCATCGTCCGCGCGCGCTCGAGGTCCATCACGGGCACCAACACGTCGAGCGCCAGGTGCGGGCCGAAGAAGTGCCAGAGGGCGCGGTGGTGCGCGGCGCGGACGTGCGCGGCGATGCCCGCATCGCCCAGGCGCGTGACCAGCTCGTGCGCTCGCGCCAGCGACGGCGCGCCGCACGCCACGCCGATCGCGCCGTGCAGGCGCCGGAACGCCAGCTCGCCCGCCAGGTCGCGGCCCACGCACACGAGCACCACGACGCCGACGACGTCGACGGCCACGTTGGACGAACCGGCGAGCCATTGGAGCGCCGCCAGCGCGGCCACGAAGGCGAGCGACAGCTTGAGCGCGCGCCCGAACGACGGTGCGCGCAGGTGCAGCAGGCGGCCGACGCCGATGGTGAGCGGCACGGCGCACACGCCGATCAGCACCGCGTTGAGGTCGGGCGACGGCGGCAGCAGGTTGAAGAGCGGCAGCGCCGACCACAGCGCTTGCAGGGCCGCGGCCGCCCACAGCACCGGCAGCACGCCCGCCACGGGTCGGGCCGGCTGGTCGTCGTCGGAGAAGGGCCGCACCAAGAGCGCGGCGCCGACGGCGCCGGCGATGACGAGGAGCCACCAGAACAGCACGCCGCCGCCGGCACCCTCGCGCACCAGGTGGCCCATCATCTGCACGACGCGCACCACACCGAGCGCGACGGGCAGCGCCACGAGCATCGACATGCCGCCACCGAGGCCGCGCGCGTCGATGAGCTGGGCGGCCAGCCGCACCAGCACGGCGCCCGCGACCAACGTCGTGATCAGCACGGCCCGCACGCCGAGCCCATAGTCGGTGAGCACCGGCGCACCAGCGTCGTTGAGGCTCTCGAGCCAGCGCGCCACCGGGTAGGCCTGCGCGACCGCCACCACCACGCCCAGGCGCGAGGTGGCTGCGTGCAGCCGCGCGCGCCCGGCCGGCTCGCGCAGCGGGCGCCACCGTGGCACCGCGGCGGCCACGAGCTCGACCAGCAGCGCGGCGGTGACCCAAGGCGCGATGCCGAGCGCGCCCAGGGACAACGGCGTGAGCGCGCCAACGCGCGCGGCGGCGTCGGCGCCGAACCAGTGCGCCAGCACGTCGGTGTCGATGAACGGGAGCGTGACCATGCCGAGGGCCAGGCACGCCGCCACGGCCCCGAGCGTGATCGCGGTGGGCGCGATGGGCGCGCGCGCGTTGGCGCCGCCGCTCGCGAGCGCCCCCGGGATCGCCGCGGTGCTGGCGCCGCTCGTCGGCAGGTGCTCGACCAGCGCGGCGCCGCAGTCGGCGCACGTCGTCACGCCGGCGCGGTAGCTGGCCGCGACGCCGTGCCGCCGCAGGAAGCGACACTCGGGATTCGGGCAGAGCAGGGCCATGACAGCACCTCCGGCACGGTCGCGCGGCCGTGGAGTGGATCAGCGCTCGCGGATGTCGAGCTCGAGCACCAGGCGGCGCCCGGGCGCAAACCCGCAGCGATCGAGGAAGCCCACGAGCCCAAGATCGTTCCACGCCACCTCGGTGCGCACCTGCTCGCCGCCGAGCGCGCGCACGTTGGCCACGAACTGCCGCAGGAGCGCGCGACCGACCCCGCGCTTGGCGTAGTCGGCGTGCACGCCGATGGAGTCGATGATGGCGGAGGGCTCGGCGCGGCCGAACTCACCGTAGTGCAGGTCACCCATCAGGAAGCCCACCACCATGCCGTCGAGCTCGGCGACGAGCGACACGTGGATGCGCGAGTCGCGCAGCGCCGCCGCCACCTTGTCGCGGTAGTACTCCACGCGCCGACGACCCATGGCCTTGGCGTCGATGCGCACGATGGCCTCGAGGTCGGCCTCGCTCAGGTTGCGCACCGGGACCGCGTCGCTCTCGAGCGATCGCTCGCCCGTGTCGTTTGCTCTCCGATCGGTCGTAGCCATGGCTCACCCTCCGGCGCGCTCCATCGCATCCGCGCCGACGGGTGAAAAGGTGGTCGGCGCGCAGGTCAGCCGGCGCCGCCCTCCGCGCCCTCGGGCTTGTCGCCGGCGCCCTCGGGCTTGTCGCCGGCGCTCTCGGGCTTCTCGGGCGGCGGCTCGTCGGTCTTCTCCGGCGGCGGCGGCGGCGGTGGCGGCGTGGGCGCTGGGGTCGGCGGCGGCGGCGGCGGTGCCGTCGACGGCAGCGGTCCCGACATGGGCGAGCGCGAGGGCCGCTCCTTGGCGTCGCCGCGCTCGGGCACGACCGGCGGCGGCGGACCCGCCGTCGAGCCCTTCTGGCCGCGCTGCTTGGCGCGGCGCCCGTTGTCGCGCGCCAGCGCCGGCAGCGGCGCCTCGATGCTGCCCTTGAGCGAGAAGTAGTAGCGGCCCTCCTCGTCCTTGGCGCGCGGCAGCGACACCCCGCCCATGCCGCCCATCTTCTCGCCGAGCTCGAGCAAGCTCTGGAACTTCTTCTCGCGCTCGAGGAAGGCGGCCGTGGGCAGCACGTAGCCGTCGACGTCGATGCGGCTCTGCAGCAGCTTGCCGCGCACGAACAGATCGCCGAACAACTCGAGCTGCACGTCCTTGCCGTCGAGCTTGGCGCCGGTGATGGTGCCCTTGCCTTGCTTGACGGGGATGTCGACCTCGAGCTTGCCCAGGTCCACCTGCGGGATCTCGAAGCCACCCAGCGCCGCCAGCGCCTTGATGTTGCCAGGGCCCACCGACGCGTCCTTGACGACGAGGTGCACGCTGCCCTCGCCGTCCTTCTCGGGGGTGTCGCCGAGATCGAGCTCCACGTCGATCTCCACCGTGCCCGCGAGCGGCACGCCCACGCGCTCGCCCACCAGCGGGACCTTGGCCAGATCGATGTCGTCGATCTCGAGGTCGGCGTCGTGCACGGCGCCCTTGGCGTCGGCGCTCACCACCGCGGACAGCGAGCCGCCGTAGAGGTCCGCGTCCACCACCACCGTCTTGGCGTCGGACAAGAGCGTCCAGGGCCGCACGCCGATGGCCAGCTCGTCGATGTCGATGGTGGGGCCCGGGTCGGGGTTGCGGCTCGGCAGCTGGATGCTCACCTGACGCGCGGCCACGCCGAAGCCCGACACCGAGAGCTTGCCCATGCGCACCACGGGGTCGACGCCGTGTTGGCCTTGCTTGCCCTTGCCGAGCTGCGTCTCGATGAGGCCGATGATGGCGCCCTTGGCCTCGTCGAGCGGGAACGTGAGGTACACGCCGACCACGAACGCGGCGAGAAACCACGCTGCGTAGCCGGCGATGACGAGCGCGCGCCTCATGGCTTGGCCCCATCGGTCGCCGGCGCCGACGACGACGAGCGCCACGTCGAGACCGTCAGGCTGACCTCGAGCAGCTCGGGGTTGTCGAAGCGCGTCTTGACCTTGAGCTTGGTGACCTTGACCACGCCGTCGCTGCGCTTGCCCTCGATCTTCTCGAGCAGGGTGGTCAGCTTGTCGACCGAGATCTCCTTGACGTTGACGTCGACCGACACCTCTTGGATGTCCGTGGAGTCCTTCACCGGCGTGCGGCGCTCTTGCAGGTCGGGCACCGGCAGGCCCACCTCGGTGGCGGCCTTCTGCACCACGCTGAACAGCGACTGCGTGTTGCTGCGGATCTGACCGGCGCTCTTCTTCTCCGCGTCCTCGGCGTCGCGGTAACGGTCGCGCAGCACGTCGAGCTGGGCGAGCTCGTCTTGTCGCATGGCCACGCGCTTGCCGCGGCTCTCGACCGCCGCGTTGACGGCCGTGACCCCGAGGAAGCCGATGAGCACCACGGCTACCACGCTCGTGATCAACACCAGGCGCTTCTCGCGCTCGCTCAGGCGCGCGAACAGCTGCGGGAGGTTGGTGAGGCTGGCCATCACTCCTCCTCCTTCGCGTCATCCAGCAGCGTGGCCGGGCGCTTGATGCCGCGCGGGTTGGCGCCCGGCGGCCGCGCGCCCATCACCGGGTTCAGCCCCTCGGGCGTGACGCGCGCCGCGCGCCGCGCCTCGCGCTCCTCGCGCAGCTTGCGCAGCCGCTCGCGGCGCTCCTCGATCTCCTCGGGCGTGAGCTTGCCGCGCGCGTTCGACTGGTCGGCGATCTCGGCCGCGCGCGGGCTGCCCTCGTTGACGACGTCGGCAGCGGGCGGCGTGGTGCCGTACTGCTGCGCCGAGCGCGAGACGTCGGGCCCCGCGGGCTTGTCGGTGGTGACCGCGCCCGTGGTGCTGCGCTTGATCGAGTCGGCGGTGGGCGCCGGCGGCGGCGCGAACTCCTTGCCGTCGCCGGCGGCGGCGGCGCAGTCGAGCGTGATGGTCACCTGGAAGTCGATGTCGGTGCCCTTGCTCTGCGCCTTGCCCTTCTCGACCAGCGAGAAGCAGCGCCCGCCCTGCAAGCGCGCGACGATGGTGTCGATGGCGTCGTAGCTCGACGTCAGGCCGCGCAGCTTCACGCGCTCGGAGGTGATGTCGAGCTCGGTGATCTTGCGCTTGACCTCGACGGCCGGCGGCAGGCGCCGCGCCACCTCGAGGTAGGTGTCGGCCGCGGCGCGCTCGGGCACGGCGAACGCGGCCGCGCTGTTGAGCTTCTCGTCGATGAGCGCCTTGCAGCGGATGAACGACTCCACCTTCTGCCCCGTGATCTCCTCGCAGACCTTGAGCTCCTTCTCGAGCAAGGCGCTCTCGTTCGACGACGCCACCACGGCCTGCGCCACGCTGCTACCGCCGAGCAAGAGCGCCAACACGGCGGCCCAGCCGATCAGCGCCGGCGCCCGCTCGCGCAAGAAGTCGAAGTCGCCCTTCCACGCGAACTCGGCGGTGCGGAAGTCGACGCGCGGGCGCGTGCGCAGCGACGGTACGCCCGAGAGCGCGTAGGCGAGCGCGATGGCGGCCTCCGGGGCGTCGGCGCTGGCCTCGATGGGGACCGCGGCGCGCAGCGCGTGGTCGACGGCGCCGGCGCGCACCACCTTGACGTTGAGCTCCTCCGACAGGTGCCGGTCAAGGTTGAGCACGCGGCTGCCGCCGCCCACGACGTACACCTTGACCACGCGCACGCGCGCGCTCGACATGGCCGCCTGGAAGATCTGACGCACGCGCCGGATGATGGGGGCGTACGCCCCCTTGAGCACGTCGGAGATGTGCTGTTGCTCGGGGAACTGCGCCTTGGCGCCGGCGACCTCGATGAAGGCCTCCTTCTTCTTGCCGCGCTCGGCCTCGGCCAGCGGTAGTCCGATGGCGCGGGAGAGCGCGCGCGTGGCGTCGGCGCCACCGTGCAGCAAGGTGTGCGCGCCCACCAGGCGCGACGTCCCGGGCCCGGTGGCGAGCACGCACACCGACGTGCGCCGATCGCCGATGTCGATGACGGCGACGGCGGGTTCGGCGGCGTCGGGGCCCACCTCGATGACGGTGCCGCCGGGGGTGCGCAGCTCGCTCGGGCCCTCCGTGGCCTCGGCGGGTCCAAGCACCAGGTCGTGCAGGTCGCCCAGGGCGAGCGCGTCGAAGTGGACGTGGCGCGGATCGATGTCGTGCACGGCCAGCAGGTCGAGCGTCTGCTGCACGGCCTCCTTCTTGGCCCACGCCACCAGCACCTCGGTCTCGTGGCCGTGCTCCCTCTTGGCGCGCGCGGTGGGACCCAGCACCACCCACGAGAGCACGATGTCGTCGAGATCCATGGGGATCTCGCTCTCGAGGGCGAACGGCAGCGCGTCGGCGATCTTCTTGGTGTCGGCGAACGGGAACTTGAGCGTGCGCACCGCCGCGGCGTCGCCGGGCAGCCCCGTGACGAACACGTCGCCGTCGAGGTGACCGCGCGCCTTCAGCTCGGCCAGCGCCGTGGAGGTGCGCTCGACGACGGAGGCGGCGGCGTCTTGCCCCTCGGCGGGCGGTGGCACCGCGGCTTCGCAGAAGCCCGCCACCTCGTGACCGCCGCGCGCGCGCGTCTCGAGACGGACCACCTTGACGGTGGAGGAGCCCAGGTCGATTCCGATGATGCGTGGCATGAGGAACCTCTCGCGGCGACGTCAGCGGACGGCGTAGTAGTAGAACTCTTCGGTGGTGCGATGGACGCGCATGACCGTGGTCATGGTGCGCGTCACCTCGCCGACTTGCGCGATGGCGCGCACGGTGAAGTTGTGGGACTCGGTGCCCATCAGATCCTTGCACTGCGGCGTGACCACCAGGCCGCGCGAGTCGAGGTAGCTGATGAGCCCGTCGGGCGTGGGCGGGAAGCCGCCGCCGAGGATGCCGAGGGTCTTCGACTGCTCCCAGCCCGTGAGCGTCTCCTGCATCCACGTCTGGTTGAACAACAGCGGCTCCCCCTGCGGCGCGCACGAGTAGATGAGCGCCTCGATGGTGGCGATGGGCGCCGACAGCACGTTGACCTTGCCGTCG
The DNA here is from genome assembly GCA_964580865.1 of uncultured Myxococcales bacterium. Lineage (GTDB taxonomy): Bacteria > Myxococcota > UBA727 > UBA727 > VGSZ01 > JACOUT01. The sequence continues at coordinate 8,317 of CAZONM010000071.1, forward strand.
CCGTAGATGGAGATCTTGTCGCCGAACGCGCGCAGGTGGGCGTCGGACATGCCGCGCACTAGACGCAGCTCGCCGGGCGCGTCGAAGTAAGCGTTCTTGGGGACCACCTTGTAGCCGCTCGAGTACGCCGCGTCCTCGGCGCCGCCGGCGCCGCGGCACCAGGCGGCGGCGTCGGCGCGCGCGTCGACCGCGTCTTGGTTCTCGTCGAGCCAGTCGTACAGGTGGCCGATGAGCTCCTCGCGCGTGGTGCGGTTGCCCTGCCCGTCGCGATCCTCGAACAGGAAGTCGTAGCGCTCGGGCTCGATGACGTGGAAGATGCGCTGCGCGTACGCGTAGCACTGGGCCGGCGAGATGGTGGTGGCCCAGCCGCGCAGCGTGGCGGGCTTCTGCTCCTCGTCTTGGATGTCGGCGCGGAACGTGCCGTCGAACGCGCCGAAGCCTCCCTCGGGTGGCGCGAACGGCTCGAGCCCCGCGCCCTCCTTGCCGGGATCGAACGAGGCCTTCTTCTCGTCGAGCTGCGCCGCCAGCTTGGCCTTGCGCTCCTCCACGGCGGCGTCAACGTTGATGCCGAGCGTGCTCTGCAGCTCGCCCGAGGTGAGCCCCTTCAACAGCTCGCTGTCGAGCGGGATGAGCTGCCAGAAGGTATGCGCAGGCAGCGGGATGCCCGTCGACGCCAGCTGCGTGATCAAGGGCTGCACGGCGTCTTGCATGGCCAGCAAGAGCCGCGCGATGTTGAGCGAGCTCTCGGCCAGCGCCTGCGCCTTCATGGCGTCGCGGTCGTTGGACGCCAGGCGGTAGCGCACCATCTCGTTGGCGCCGAGGTCGGTCACCACCGCGCTCATGAGCGACAGCGCCACCAGCACCACGAGGAGCGCCACGCCGTGCGGCGCGCCCTTGCCGCTGCGCACGGGGATGCGGCGGCCGACCGGGGTCAGCAGCAGCGTCATCACGCGGGAGCGCAGCAGGTGGTGCATGGGTCTCACAGCTTGATGGGGGCCGGCAGCCAGATCTTGGTCTGCGTCATGAAGGTCATGGGCTCGTCGTCGCCCATGACCGCGACCAGCTTGATGCGCACGCGCACCGGCAGCTTGGCCGCTTGGTTCGGGTCGCTGCCCTTGGTGTCCCACTTCTCGAGCCAGTCCTCCTTGGTGGCGTCCCAGTATTCGAAGGTCACCTCGCGCACGTCGCTCAACAGCACCAGCGCGCGCCCGCCCTCGTCGAAGTTGTCGTCGAGGTTGGCCTGCTCGCGACGAAGCAGGCTCTGCGTCCGCGTCTTCGGGTCGGTGTCGAGGTAGTAGGCGAGCTGACGCGCGTCGCCCTTCTTCTCGTCGGCCACGCGCGGCACGTAGCCGAAGGCCGTGAAGGTGAGCTTGTCGCGCTCGCCGAGGAAGCCGGTCTCCGAGCGCGCCTCCATGCTGGCGACGTGGGTCGACAGGTACGCCATGGAGATCTCGTCGACCATGCGCGACATGGCCGCGCGTACCAGGTGGAAGCGGTTGCTCGTGCCCTCCACGGCCTCCTTGGTGTCGATGGACGTCGACAGCGACTGCACCAACATGCCGCCGATGATGGCGAGCAGCGACGCCGCCACCAACAGCTCGAGCAGGGAGAAGCCGCGCGCCTTCATCCCTTGCCTCCCACGGCGCCGCCGGTGCGATCGGGCAGGCGCGGCGACGGTGGCGACCCTCCGCCCGACGACCCGCGCGATCCTCCGCCCGATCCTCCGCCCGATCCCCCGCCCGACGAGCCGCCGGCGCCCGGCATGGCCTGCGTCGCCTGGCGCACCATGCCCGCCACCTGATTGACGGCGGTCTTGTCGATGACGTGGGTGGCGACGCGCAGCTCGTCCATGGTCTGGCCCTCGCCCCAGCGCACGATCACCACGAGCTCGCGGATCGAGTCGCCCATGACGCTCGAGAGCTGCGCGAGCACGGGCGCGAGGAACTGCATGCCCATGTCGGCGCCCTGCGCCTCGGCGGCTTGCCCCGTGTCCTCGTTGCCGCTGGCCGAGAACGCCTCCTGCACGTCGCCGCTGTCGGCCACGGGGATGTCGGGCTTGTAGGCGTGGCACTCCCAGTAGAAGGTGGGGAAGCCGTCGTCGCCGAAGTTGCCCTCCTCGTCGTAGTCGCCGATGGAGAAGCCCTTCTTCGCCAGGTCGGCCTGGCAGTCGAGCAGCTTGGCGCGCGCCAGCATGGTGGCGATGGTCATCTCGCGCGCCTCGATGGCCATCTCCACCGAGCGGCTCTGCACCTGCAGGAGCACGGTGACGCCCATGGCGAGGATGGCGATGGCCACCATGACCTCGAGCAGGGAGAAGGCACTCGGTGGAACAACGGTGCTTCGCGTCCGAACCGGTGACGTCCGCGAGGAGACAGGAGAAGACGAGGGAGACGACGAAGAAGAAGAGGAAGAGGAAGAAGGGGAAGAAGAGGAAGAGGAAGAAGAAGAAGAAGAGGAAGTTGGGGCTTGTCGCCCCGCCTTCGTGGGCGTTCGCTGCTCTCGCGAGAGCATGCGGTGGTGCGGTGATGGGGCGGGACAGGGGCGGGCTCCAGACGGTGGAGCGAGGCTCGCGGTCCCCCTCCTAGATCCTCCCCCGTCCCGGGGGAGGCCGTGCTTGGTCGACCATCGCAGCGCAGACCACGACTCCCTGCGCATGAAGCCGCCCAACAACGCTCGCACTACCGCGCCGCTTCGGCAGGCGGACCAATCAAAGCAGCCCGACGAGACGCCGCTGCCGCACGCATACCGCCCCCGAAGCGGCACGGCCTCCCCCGGGACGGGGGAGGATCTAGGAGGGGGACCGCGCCCACTCCCCGACGTCTCGAGCCCGCCACAACCCCAAGCCCCATCACCGCACCACCGCATGCTCTCGCGAGAGCAGCGAACGCTGCTCGTGGCGCAACGACAAGCCCCCTGTCCTCCGTCGGCGAGCTGCTCACGGTTGGACCCGCACCCACTCGACCTGCCGGAGATCGGGCTCCGTGCGGGTGCGCGGCTCGCACCCGCATCCGGAGCGCCACGCCGCGCCGAGCCCCAGCTCCGCGGCACCACCACGTCCGAGGTTCCTTCCGGCCTTCGCGGGAGGGGGCGTCGCATGCTCAGTCCTCCTCCAGGTCGGGCACGCGCGGCTCCTCGTCGACCACGTCGACCTCGCCGGTGAGGGAGCTCACCACCAGCGTGAGCGTGCTCTCGCCCGCCTCGTCGTCGGCGAGGGTGATGATGGCCTCCTCGGTGAAGCCGCCGGGGAAGAAGTAGAGCGCCACTTGGCCGGCCTGCACCTTGTCGTCGAGGTGCTCGGTCCAGATGGAGGTGAAGCGCACGTCGCTCGGCAAGACGTGCGGGCGCCCGTCGTCTCCGTCCACGGGCGAAAACGGCGGCGGCGCCAGCAGCTCGAGCTTGGCGCGCTCCTCGTCGTCGTCGGTGTCGGCGTCGATGTCCTCGATGCGCTCGTCGACGGGATCGAGCTTGGCCTTGCCGTCGCGGTCGGCCGTCAGCTTGGTGGCGTGCAGGCGCGCCACCACGGGCGCCTCCTCGATCCACCACGCGTTCTTCTCGAGGTCCATCACCAGGCGGCTGCTCCGTCCTTGCAGCGCGGTGCGCGCGTAGGTGTCGCGCACCGCGCCCGTGAGCAGGCCCGCCTGCGAGCGCAGCTCCGCCCCCGAGAGCGCCCCGAGCGCGGGCACCGCCACCGCGATGAGCAGCGACAAGAGCACCATCGCGATCAGGATCTCGAGGAGCGTGAAGCCGCGGCGCATGCGCTACTCGCGTGGCCAGTTGCCGACGTCGTCCTCGGTGCCCTCTTGTCCGTCGGGGCCCTTGGAGCGGATGTCGAACTTGCTCGGGTTCTTCTGCCCGGGGATGACCAGCAGGTAGTCGGCGTTCCACGGATCCTTCGGCAGGGCGTCCATGAACGGGCGGCCCTTGGGCGGGCTCACCAGCACCTGCAGGCCTTGCGCCATGGTGGGGTAGCTGCCGTTGCGCAGCTTGTACTGGTCCATGGCGGCCTCGATGCTCTTGGCCTGCGTGTAGGCGGTGTCGAGCTTGCCGTCCTCGAGGCGGTTCATGACGTTGACGGTGATGAGCGAGACCACCATGCCGATGAGCACCAGCACGACCATGATCTCGAGGAGCGAAAAGCCGCGCACCGGCCTCTTGGCTCGACGACGGCGGGGGGTGAGGTTGAGCTTCTGCATGGGGGCCTCCGGGGTGTGACCGCTTCTGTGCGCGACTGTCCGTACTTCTCTGCAACGAGCTACTTCACGAGGTTGTTCATGCCGAGGATCGGCTCGAGGATGGCGAAGACCACGAAGCCGACGGCGCCGGCCATGGCGAGGATGAGCGCCGGCGACAGCAGGCTCATCAGGCCCTTCATGCGGGCGTCCACGCGCTGCTCGTAGGCCGTGGCCACGCGCTCGAGCATCTGCTCGAGCTGGCCCGACTTCTCGCCGATGGCGACCATGTGCGTGACCATGGGCGGGAACTGGCCCGAGCGCTTGAGCGGCGGGGCGATCTCCTCGCCTTCGCGCACCGCGTCGCGCACGGTCTCGATGATGCCGAACAGCAGCGTGTTGTTGACGACGTTCTTGACGATGTCGAGCGCGGTCAAGAGCGACACGCCCGACGCCAGCAGCGTGCCGAGCGTGCGCGTGAAGCGCGCCACCGCGATCATGCGCGTGAGGCTGCCGGCCACGGGGAGCTGCAAGCGCCAGCGGTCCCAGGTGGCGCGCCCCTCGGGGCTCGCGAGCCAGCGGCGCAGCAGGAACACGCCCAGCACCGCCACGATCAACAGCGCCCACCAGTAGTCGCGCACCGCCGACGACACCATGATGAGGATGCGCGTCTTCCACGGCAGCGCGACCTTGGAGTTCTCGAAGATGCGCGTGATGCGCGGCACCACCACCGTGAACAAGATGCCGACGTTGACCACGCCCACGAACACCATGACGAGCGGGTACATGAGCGCACTCAAGATCTCGCCCTGGATGCGCGCCTGGCCCTCCTTGAAGTCGGCGAGACGCTCGAGCACCACGTCGAGCGTGCCCGACGTCTCGCCGGCGCGCACCATGTTGACGTAGATGTGATCGAAGACCTTGTGCTTGCCGAGCGCGTCGGCCAGCGACACGCCCTCGTTCACGTCGGAGCGCACCTGCGACAGGATGCGCTTGAGCGTGGGCGCCTCGGTCTGATCGATGAGCGCGTTGAGCGAGTCGACCATGGGCACGCCCGCCTGCAACAGCGTGGCGAGCTGGCGCGTGGCGATGCCGAGGTCGTCGGCCGAGACGCGCTGCAAAAAGTCGAACTTGACCTCCTTGCCAAGCACGCCGGTCTTGACGTTGCCCTCGCTCTTGCCCGACTCCTTGACGTCGGTGGCGAGGATGCCCTCGCGCTTCAAGAGCGCGCGCAGCCCCTTGGCCGAGTCGGCGTCGCGCACGCCCTTGATGGCCTTGCCGACCCCGTCGAAGCCCTTGAACTCGAAGACGGGCATCGCTCACCTCACCCGAACGCTTCCAAGCTCATGGAGTCTTCCTGCGTCACGCGCGACACCTCTTCGGCGGTGGTGACGCCGGCCAGCACCTTCTCGACGCCGTCTACCTGCAGCGTGATCATGCCGTGCTCGCGCGCCTTCGCCTTGATGCTGTTGGCGTCGACGCGCGCGAGGATGAGGCGGCGCACCTCGTCGTCGATGAGCATGAGCTCGTAGATGCCCGTGCGCCCCTGGTAGCCGGTGTTCTGGCAGGTGGCGCAGCCCTTGCCCTTCCACAGCTTCGTCGCCTTGCCCGGCTCCACGCCGAGGCCGCGCAGCTCCTCGGCCGTGGGCACGTACTCGGCCCTGCACTTCGGGCAGATGGTGCGCACGAGCCGCTGCGCCAGCACGCCGATGAGCGACGACGCGATGAGGAACGGCTCGATGCCCATGTCCACCAGGCGGGTGACGGCGCTCGGCGCGTCGTTGGTGTGCACGGTGGAGAGCACCAGGTGGCCCGTGAGCGACGCTTGGATGGCGATCTCGGCCGTCTCGCGGTCGCGGATCTCGCCCACCATGATGACGTCGGGGTCTTGGCGCAAGAACGAGCGCAGCCCGTTGGCGAACGTGAGGTTGATCTTGGGCTGTACCTGCACCTGGCCGATGCCCTTGAGCTGGTACTCGACGGGGTCCTCGATGGTGAGGATGTTGAGGTCGGGCGAGTTGATCTTGGCGAGACACGCGTACAGCGTGGACGTCTTGCCGCTGCCCGTGGGGCCCGTCACCAGGATGATGCCGTGGCTCTTGTTGATGAGGCTGGTCATCACCGCGTAGTTGCGCGGCGAGAAGCCGATGGTGTCGAGGTCGCGCAGCACGCTCGAGCGATCGAGCAGGCGCATGACGATGCGCTCACCGTAGGTGGTGGGCACCGTCGACACACGCACGTCGATGTCGCGGCCGGCCACCTTGAGCCGGATGCGGCCGTCTTGCGGCAGGCGCTTCTCGGCGATGTTGAGCCCCGCCATGATCTTCACGCGCGAGATGATGGTGTTCTGGAAGCGCTTGGGCGGCTTGATGATCTCGTGCAGCACGCCGTCCACGCGGAAGCGCACCAGCATCGACGTCTCGAAGGGCTCGATGTGGATGTCGCTGGCGCGCTCCTTCACCGCTTGCGAGAACAGCGAGTTGACCAGGCGGATGATGGGCGCCTCGTCGTCGCCCTGCACGTCGAGCAGGTCGAGCGGCTCGTTGATCTCCTCGCCGATCTCGGTGGCGGGCCCCTCCTCCAGGTCGGCCACCGCATGTTCGGCCTTGGCCGTGGCGCGGTCGTAGGCGGAGTTGATGGCGAGCAGGATGACGTCGGGCGGCGCCACCGCCAGCTCGAGCTCGGCGCGCAGCAGGATGCGCAGCTCGTCGAGCGTGGCGGTGTCGAGCGGGTCGGCGCACGCCACCACGATGATGCCGTCGTCGGTACGGCCCAGCGTGACCACGTGGTTCTGCTTGGCGAAGCCGATGGGCACCGCGCGCACCAGCTCGTCGGGGATGGCGTCGGCGTGCAGCTCGGCCAAGAACGGCACGTCGAGCTGCACCGCCACCGCCGCCAGCACCTCACGGTCGGTGAGGTGCTTCTTGTCGACGAGGATCTCACCCAGTCGCGGGCCGCCCTTCTGCGCCTGCGCGTCGAGCGCGTCGCCGATGTGCGTGGCCGAGAGCTGGTAGAGCTCGGCGCAGATCTCACCGATGGGCCGCCCCACCAGGTGGCGGTGCGTGGCCACGGGCGCGGCGCGCGGCAACAGCACCCGAGGATCGGAGGCGTCCTCCAACGGCGGCGAGGTCTGGGCGGGCTTGGCGGTCTCGGTCATGGGTGGCTCGGGTTCGTCCTCGGTGGTGGCGCATCACCCCTCGGGGGGCGGCGGCGGAGGCGGCGGCGCGTCGGCGGAGCCGTCGGGCAGCGGCGCCGCGCCGCCGTCGGGCGGTGCGCCCTCGTGCCCGGAGTCGTCGCCACCCACCTGGCGTGGCTTGAAGCCGAGGTCGGGGCCGATGATCTCCTCGCCGTGGCCGGGGCCGCCGTTCTCGATCTTGTCGTTCTCCCACTGCACCTGGTGCAGGAGCGCGCCGAGCGGGCCGGTCTTCTTGTCGTAGTCGACGTACGGGTTATAGACGCGCGCGTCGGAGAAGTACGCGTCGACGAACTGCTTGCGCTCGCCCATCTTGCGCTCGTAGATCTTGCGGAAGTCCTCCTCGTCGCGCACCACGTAGGGCGTGAGCATCACCAGCAGGTTGGTCTTCTGCTTCGAGTCGTTCCACGTCTTGAACAGCCAGCCGATGATGGGGATGTCGCCGAAGAACGGCACCTTGCTCTCGGTGTCGCTCTTGCGATCTTGGATGAGCCCGGCCACCACGATGGTCTGCTGGTCCTTGGCCACCAGCGTGTTCTTGACGGTGCGGTTGGTGATGATGGGCTGCGTCAGACCGTTGCCCACCGACACCTGCCCGCCGAGGTCGCTGACCTCCTGCTCCAGCTCGATCCTGATCTCGTCGTCGGCGTTGACGTGGGGCGTCAGCGTGAACTTGAGCTTGACGTCCTCGTACGCCACCTGCTGCATGCCGCCGAAGCCGAGCGCGCCCGCGCCGCCCGACGGCGTGTAGCCGCGCACCACCGGCACGCGCTGGCCCACCGACAGCTCGGCCTTCTCGTTGTCGGTGGTGATCAGGTGCGGCGTCGACAGGATGTCGACGTTGGCGTTGGTCTGCAGCAGGTTGAGCACCGTCGACACCGACGGCAGGCTCACCAGCGCCTTGCCGGTCTCGTCGGTGAGGATGGGCACCGACGGGCCGATGAAGCCGGCGACGCCGATCAGGCTCGACAGGTCGTTGACGAGCTCGAGGCCCTGCGCCGCCGCCGCCGCGTCGAGGCGGTTGTCATCGGCGAGCTGCTGGAGGAGCTGCAGGCCCGTGGCCACCTTGGCCGACGACTGGAAGATCTGCTTGCCGCCCTCGTTGGCGGCGATGGCGATGCCGGGCGTGTCGCTGCCGGGGATGGGCACCGGCGCCGCGGCGTAGGCGTTGAGACCCACGCGCCGATCTTGCGTCAGCGCCACCTCCATGATGGCCGCCTCCACGAACACCTGCGGGCGGCGCACGTCGAGCTGGTCGATGACGCGGCGGAGCGCGCGGAAGTCGCGGTAGCTCGCCACGACCACCAAGGAGTTGGTGGTCTCGTCGGCCGTCACCTTGACCTCGCCCTCGAACAGCGACGCCGCCTGCGCCGCCTCCTTGGCCTTGGCGCCCCCCTTGTCGGTGGCGTTCTTCTTGGCCGCCGCGCCCGAGGCCAGCGACGACAGCGTGCTGGCCGCCTTCTGCGCGTCGGTGTTCGACAGCGGCACCACCCACATCTTGAGCTCGCTGCCGCCCTCGGTGGGCACGTCGAGGATGCGCAGCACCTCGAGCACGCGCTCGAAGGCGCGCGCCGACGAGATGACGATGAGCTGGTTGGTGCGGTCCTCGGCGATGATCTTCTCGATGGTGACGTCGCCGATGTCGCCCTCGTCGCCGCCGCTGCCGGCGTCCTTCGCGTCCTTGCCTTCCTTGGCCTCCCCGTCGCCCTTGCCCTCGATCTTCGAGGTGGCGCGCGGCGCGCGCGCGGCGGCGCCCTTCTTGTCGCCGCCGCTCGGCGTGAAGATCTCGTTGAGCTTCTGCGCCACGCTGGCCACGTCGGCGTATTGCAGGGTCACGACGTTGAGCTTGTTGCTGGTGCCCTCCACGTCGACCTTGTCGAGCACCTCGAGGATGCGCAGGATGTTGTTGCCCGAGTCGGTGAGGATCAGCAGGTTGCCCGCGGGCTTCTGCAGGTCGGCGTTCTTCGACATCAGGTTCTTGATGAGCGCCTCCACCTGGTCCTTGTTGGCGTAGCGCACCTCGTACAGCAGCGTGACCTGCGCGTCGGAGTTGGGCATGTCGCCCTCGCGCTTCTCGCTCGGCGTGACGCGCACCAGCACGCCGTCCTTGATCTCGTACATGGGCACGGTGGTCTTGGCCGCGTCCTTGCGCTCCACCACCTTCCAGAACGTCCCCGCCGGCACCAGCGCCATGCCGTTGGCCTCGAGCGCCGACAAGAACGCGGCGTAGGCCTGCGCCACCGTCACCGGGCTGCGCGACACGATGGAGATGTCGGTCTTGCCCTTCACCGCGTCGGACAAGATGAAGTTCATGCACTTGATGCGCGAGATCTGATCGAGCACCTCGTTGATGGTGGCCTTCTCGAAGTTGAAGTTGAGCTTGCCGCTCATGGGCTTGCACGTGGACAGGTCCACGGCCGCGCCCTTCTTGTCGTCGCCCGCGGGCTTCTCCGCGGCCTTCTCGGCGGGCTTCTCGGGAGGAGACGGGGCGGGCGGCGCGGCCTGCGCCACCTTGGCCTCGGGCGGCGGCGCGTCGGCGGGCGCCTCACCGCGCGCGGCGGCGGCGGC